>NZ_JALQDP010000020.1:0-30470 GCF_023631165.1 Caballeronia sp. AZ1_KS37
CTATTGCCGATTCCGAAGAACCAGCCGCACTCGCCATCAAGCGCCCACACTTATCGGCTGTTAGTTTTTAAAGAGCACATCGCAAGACAAGCCTTACTTCAACTTCCGTCTTGCGTCGCTGCATCAGCAGCAGAGAAACGAGATTATGAAGAACGTTTCGGTTCGTGTCAACAAGTTTTTGAAACGTTTCTTATCGATTCGACCTACTCGTCTAACCGACTCAAAGCAAACGGGTCGTGCGGACATCGCACGACCCGTCGACATAAGTCTTGGTGCCGGCTGCAGGACTCGAACCCGCCACCTGATGATTACAAATCAACTGCTCTACCAGATGAGCTAAGCCGGCGAAGCACGGAATTCTACTTCATTTAACGACTTTGAGGTGAGACCTCGCAGGCGATTTCGAATCGTCATCCGCTGCAGTTTGCGCATCCTCTTTCGGCGCGGTGTCTGCGGGTTCCTCGATCTGCCGCGTATCGCGCTCGGCCGATCGCGCGCCGACGGGAGCGCTCGTCAAATCCGAGCCGGAATGCGACTGCTCGACCGGGAACGCCATCCCCTGTCCGTTCTCGCGTGCGTAGATAGCGAGCACGTTCGCGACCTGCACTTCGATCTTGTGTGACTTGCCGGAGAAACGCGCGCTGAACTCGATCCACTCGTTGCCCATCTGCAACTGGCTCGTCGCCTCGAAACTGATGTTCAACACGATCTCGTCGTTGCGGACGAACTGGCGCGGCACGCGCGTAGCCGCATCGACCCGAACGGCGATGTGAGGCGTAAAACCATTGTCCGTGCACCATTCGTACAGTGCGCGCAACAAATACGGCTTGGTGGAAATCTCTTGCATCAACTTTCCTCTGTCGGAATGCGGCCGCGCAACGCGCGCCGCCGCGTCCCAACGCACTCAAACTATCGACGCATCACCTTTTCGGAAGGCGTCAGCGCTTCAATATAGGCCGGACGGCTGAAAATCCGCTCGGCGTACTTCATCAACGGTGCTGCGTTCTTCGACAGTTCGATGCCGTAGTGATCCAGACGCCACAGCAGCGGCGCAATCGCGACGTCGAGCATCGAGAACTCCTCGCCCAGCATGTACTTGTTCTTCAGGAAGATCGGGGCGAGCTGCGTGAGGCGATCGCGGATCGCGCTGCGCGCCTTCTCGTGATTCTTCTCGGCGGCCTTGCCCTTTTCGTTTTCCAGCGTGCCGACGTGAACGAACAGTTCCTTTTCGAAGTTCAGCAGGAACAGGCGTGCGCGGGCGCGCTGCACCGGATCGGCCGGCATGAGTTGCGGATGCGGAAAACGCTCGTCGATATATTCGTTAATGATATTCGACTCGTACAGGATCAGGTCACGCTCGACGAGGATCGGGACCTGTCCGTAAGGGTTCATCACCGCGATGTCTTCCGGCTTGTTGAACAGGTCAACGTCGCGAATCTCGAAATCCATGCCCTTTTCGAACAACACCAGCCGGCAGCGCTGGGAGAAGGGGCAAGTAGTGCCGGAATACAGAACCATCATGTTTTTAAAGTTCCTTCAGTAAACTCGAAGGGCCGGCCGCGGCGTTTCCTCGCGGAAAACGCCGTCGCGCCGACCCACGCCTTCGAAGGCGCGCTATTTGATATCTTTCCAGTATGCCGCGTTCAGGCGCCACGCGAGGAAGCTCAAGAACGCCAGGAACAGCAAAACCCAGACGCCGAGCCGCTTGCGCGTCTGCTGCGCGGGTTCCGCCATCCACGACATGTACGAAACGAGATCGGCCACAGTTGAATCATAATCCACGGACGACATGGCACCAGGTGTAACCTGAGTGTAACCGACGAATCTTCGTACCTTTTCGCCCGTCTTTTCGTCCGTATCGGTCTCGAATTTCGCGTCCCGGACGCCTTGGAGCGTCCAAAGCACGTGCGGCATGCCGACGTTTTCGTAGACGCGATTATTCCAGCCGGTCGGCCGCGTCGGATCGTGATAGAAACTCCGCAGGTACGTGTAGAGCCAGTCCCTGCCGCGCGCCCGCGCTTCGACGGACAGATCCGGCGGCGACGCACCGAACCACGCTTTCGCATCTTCCGGGCGCATCGCGATCGACATCGTGTTGCCGACCTTGTCCGTAGTAAAGAGCAGATTCTCTCGAATCTGCTTCTCGCTGATGCCGATATCGGTCAGCCGGTTGTACCGCATCAACGTCGCGCTGTGGCAATTCAGGCAGTAGTTTACAAAAACTTGTGCGCCGTGCTGCAAGGACGCGAGATTGTCGGAACTGTCGGGCGCCCGATCGAGCACCGCTTCTTCCTGCGCGAACGCCGGCGGTGCGCAGAACGAGAGCATCGCCGCACCGATCATCGCTATTGTAGAGAGCCATTTTTTCATCGTATTCGTCTCCGGACGTGCGCTCAGTGAGGTTTGTAGTGCACTCGCTCAGGCGGCGTCTTGAATTTGCCGCGCGGCGTCCAGAAAGGCATGCCGAGGAAGAACGCGAAGTAGATCAGCGCGCAGATCTGCGCGATCAGCGTCGCGGCCGGCGATGGCGGTCGCGTGCCCAGGAAGCCGAGCATCAGGAACGCGAACACGAATATCGCGTAGAAGACCTTGTGAAAGAGCGGCCGATAGCGAATCGACTTCACCGGACTGCGGTCCAGCCAGGGCAGGAAGAACAGCGACACGACCGCCGTGCCCATCACGACGACGCCCCAGAACTTCGACTCCGTCAGCGCCATGAAAATCAGCACGAGCACAGCGAGCACCGGCAGGCCGAGCTTCCATTTCCCGCGCGCCTTGACGAGCGCGAGCACGCCGAGCAGCGCGATCACGATCATCAGCACGATCTTGAACGGATCGGTCGTCGCGCGAAGCATCGCGTAGAACGCGGTGAAGTACCACACCGGCGCGATTTCCGGCGGCGTCTGCAACGGATTGGCCGGCACGAAGTTGTTGGCTTCGAGGAAATAGCCGCCCATTTCCGGCGCGAAAAAGATGATCGCCGCGAAGATCAGCAGGAACACGCACACGCCCATGAAGTCGTGCACCGAGTAGTACGGATGAAACGGAATGCCGTCGAGCGGAATGCCGTTCGCGTCCTTCTTCGCCTTGATCTCGACGCCGTCCGGATTGTTCGAGCCGACTTCGTGCAGCGCGACGAGGTGCGCGACCACGAGTCCGATCAGCACGAGCGGAATCGCGATGACATGGAACGCGAAGAAGCGGTTCAGCGTGACATCGGAGACGACGTAATCGCCGCGAATCCACAGCGACAGATCCGGACCGATGAACGGAATCGCCGAGAACAGGTTGACGATCACCTGCGCGCCCCAGAACGACATCTGCCCCCACGGCAGCAGATAGCCGAAGAACGCTTCGGCCATGAGGCACAGGAAGATCGCGCAACCGAAGATCCACACGAGTTCGCGCGGCTTGCGATACGACCCGTACATCAGCCCGCGGAACATGTGCAGATACACGACGACGAAGAACATCGACGCGCCCGTCGAATGCATGTAGCGAATGAGCCAGCCCCACGGCACCTCGCGCATGATGTACTCGACCGAGGCGAACGCGAGCGTCGCATCGGGCTTGTAGTTCATCGTGAGGAAAATACCGGTGACGATCTGATTCACCAGCACCAGCAACGCGAGCGAGCCGAAGAAGTACCAGAAGTTGAAGTTCTTCGGCGCGTAATACTCGGATACGTGTTTCTTCCAGGTCGAGGTCAGGGGAAACCGGCGATCGATCCAACCGGTCAGGCCCGTTGTCTCTACTTCCTTGTCTGCGGTCGCCATTTACGCCTCTCCCTTTTCGTCCTTGCCGATCACGAGTTGCGTCGCGGAAGTGAACATGAACGGTGGAATGTCCAGGTTCTGCGGCGCGGGCTTGTTCTTGAAGACGCGGCCGGCCATGTCATAGGTCGAGCCGTGGCACGGGCAAAGGAAGCCGCCCGGCCAGTTATCGGGGAGATTGGGTTGGGGACCCTCGGTGAAACGCGGCGTCGGCGTGCAGCCCAGATGCGTGCACACGGCAACCGCCACGAAAATGTTCTTGTGATCCGCGCGCGAACGATACTCGTTGTTGCAGTACTCCGGCAACGGCATCGAGAATTCCATCTTCGACTTCGGGTCGGCTACTTCGTTGTCGGCCTTCTTGACGTCGGCCAGCATTTCGTCGGTGCGATTCACGATCCACACCGGCTTGCCGCGCCAGGCGACGGTCATCATGTCGCCCGGCTTCAGTCCGCTGATATCGACCTCGACAGGCGCGCCCGCCGCCTTGGCCTTCTCCGATGGAGCAAACGAACCTACAAAGGGAACTACGGTTGCCACTGCTCCGAAACCACCTGCTGCGGTCGTCGCAATCAGCCAGGTACGGCGGCCGCCGTCGACGCGTTTTTCATCCTTGTCTCGCATCACACGCCCCACTTCTGAGTTGGATTTATACCGTCACATCAGTTGTTCCGCCGTTAGTGTGCGCGAATGGAGTTGGCATTTACAAGGGCTGACTAGCAAAAATCACTCGAAGTGATTGATGCTTCAGGGTTTTCCCCACGTTTTTCGCGCAACATCGTGAAGCGTTCATTTAAGGCAACCGCAAGCGCAGATAATCGCGCCCACAGCTTAATCGGTCATTAAACCGGATTATCGATATCGATAAAAAGATGCTCGATATCGAATTGCTCGGACAGATGCGCGCCCACGGCCTGCACGCCGTAGCGCTCCGTCGCGTGATGCCCGGCCGCGATGTACGCCACGCCCGATTCCGCCGCGATATGCATGGTTTGCTCCGAGACTTCGCCGCTCAGATACACGTCCGCGCCCGCCGCGATGGCCTCTTCGAAGTAACCTTGTGCGCCGCCCGTGCACCACGCCACGCGGCGCAATTCCTTGTCTGTGTCGCCGAACACGAGCGGCTTCCTGCCGAGCGCGTTCTCGACCATCGCGCTGAAGTGCTCGAGCGGGAGCGGCATGCCGAGCGTCGCGATCCAGCCGAGATCCTGATTCGCGAAGCGCGCGTCCGCGATCAGTCCGAGGCGTGCGCCGATCTGCGCGTTGTTGCCGAGTTCCGGATGCGAGTCGAGCGGAAGATGGTAGGCGAAGAGATTGATGTCGTTGGCAATCAGCGTGCGCAATCTTCGATGCTTGCGCCCGGTGATCTGCGGCGCCTCATTGCGCCAGAAGTAGCCGTGATGCACGAGCACCGTGTCCGCGCCCCACTCCAGCGCGGCTTCGAGAAAGGCTTGCGAGGCGGTCACGCCGGTTGCGATCTTCTGCACGCGGCGCGCGCCTTCAACCTGCAGACCGTTCGGGCAATAGTCCTTGAAGCGGCCGATTTCCAGCAGATTGTTCAGATACAATTCGAGTTCGATCCGATCCATGAATTCCTCTATCCCTTCAAATGCTTAGACGCTTCTGGCTATTTTTTGCCCAAGCGGTCACCGTGCTTTTGGCCCTGATGTTCATCATCGCGACCTTGAAGCCGCAGTGGCTTCAACGTCAGGGTCAATTCGGCAAGCAGCTTGCCGAGCCGATCGTCGCGTTGCAGGAAGTGGCGCCGAGCATCGGCTCGCGCCCCGTTCAGTCGTCCTTTTCGGAAGGCGCGCAAAAGGCGATGCCGGCCGTCGTGAACGTGTTCTCCAGCAAGGACGGCAATCTGCCGCCCGACCCGCGCGCGAAAGACCCGCTGTTCCGCTACTTCTTCGGCGACAAGAACAAGCGCAAGAGCGACGAGCCGCCCGCGTCGAATCTCGGCTCCGGTGTCATCGTCAGCTCGGAAGGTTACATTCTAACGAACCAGCATGTCGTCGACGGGGCGGATCAAATCGAAGTCGCGCTCGCCGATGGTCGCACGTCCAGCGCGAAAGTGATCGGCGTCGATCCGGAAACCGACCTCGCCGTGCTGAAGATCAACATGACCAACCTGCCGACCATCACGCTCGGGCGAATGGATCAGACGCGCGTCGGCGATGTCGTGCTCGCGATCGGCAATCCGTTCGGCGTCGGCCAGACGGTCACGATGGGCATCGTCAGCGCGCTCGGGCGCAATCACCTCGGCATCAACACGTTCGAGAACTTCATCCAGACCGACGCCGCCATCAACCCCGGCAATTCGGGCGGTGCGCTGGTCGACGTGAACGGCAACCTGCTGGGCATCAACACGGCGATCTATTCGCGCAGCGGCGGCTCGCTCGGCATCGGCTTCGCGATTCCCGTGTCGACCGCGCGCAGCGTGCTGGAAAGCATCATCACGACGGGCAGCGTGACGCGCGGCTGGATCGGCGTCGAACCGCAGGACGTGACGCCGGAGATCGCCGAATCGTTCGGGCTGGATCAGAAGTCCGGCGCGATTGTCGCGGGCGTGCTGCAGGGCGGCCCGGCGGACAAGGCGGGCATCAAGCCGGGCGATATCCTCGTGTCGATCAACGACGACACGATCACCGACACGACGCGCCTGCTCAACGTCGTCGCGCAGATCAAGCCGGGCACGTCGGTGAAGGTCCATCTGATGCGCAAGAACAAGGAACTGGATCTCAACGTGATGATCGGCAAGCGCCCCGCGCCGCCGCGCGCACCGCAAATGCCGGATGAAGATCAAGGCGATCAGGGCGACGAGTAAAACGCGACGTCCGTAAAACGAAAAGGCAGCTTCGATGGCTCGAAGCTGCCTTTTTCTTATCTCGAACACTCGCTCTGGCGCGACAATACGCCGCACTTTACTCCGCCGCCGGCTCCTCGTTCTTGACCTGTTCCTTGCCGACGACGAGCCGCGCCGCGATGATCCCCGCTTCATAAAGAATGACGAGGGGAATCGCGAGAATGAGTTGCGAGAAAACGTCGGGCGGCGTGACGACCGCGGAAATGATGAACGCGCCGACGATCACGTAAGGACGAATCTGCTTGAGCTTCTGAATCGAGACGACGCCCATGCGCGCAAGCAGCACGACGACGATCGGCACCTCGAACGTCACGCCGAACGCGATGAACATCGTCAGCACGAAGCTCAGGTAATTGTCGATATCCGTGGTCATCTCCGCGCCGAGCGGCGCGTTGTAGTGCGCCATCACGCGGAAGATGGTCGGGAACACGACGAAGTACGCGAACGCCATGCCGCACAGAAAAAGCGTATAGCTGCTGAAAACGAGCGGCCCGACGAGCTTCTTCTCATGCTGATACAAACCCGGCGCGACGAACGCCCAGACCTGATACAGCACGAAGGGCAGCGCGATCACGAAGGCGACGAGCATCGTGACTTTCATCGGCACGAAGAACGAGCCGGTGACGTCCGTGACGATCATCTTGCCGTCCGCGGGCAGGTTCTGCATCAGCGGACGCGCCAGCAGCTTGAAGATGTCCGGCGCCCAATACACAAGCGCGATGAACACGACGATGACCGATGCGCCCGCGCGGATGATGCGGTCGCGCAATTCGACCAGATGCGAAATGAACGTCTCTTCGACGGGCTCTTCTTTAGTGTGTTGCGGGTCGCTCACGCCGGCCCTCGGTAGAAATCATCGATGAAGGAATCGCGGCACGCTCAGAAGAACTTCGTCTGCCGGCGCAGGGTGGCGGGCGTGTGGCGAGCGACGCGCGCCGCGCCCGATTGAACCCGCGTGCGACGCGAGGTCGTGCGCTTGTACCAGTTGGGAATCGCCGCCTGCTTCACGCGCCAGTTCTTGCGCCGGGTCGACGTCGATGAAGACGTAGCGGCCCAGGGCTTGTCCGACGCGGCGCTGTCCGCTGAATCAGCGCCGCCAGCGATGCTCGGCGCGACCGACGTGCCGTCTTTCCAGGCATCGTTCAGCTCGGATTCGTGGCGCTTCAGCGTGTCGTGAATCGTCGATTCGACATTCGACGCCGCGTTTTCGAACTCGGTCCGCATTTTCTTCAGCTCATCGAGTTCCATCTCGCGCGCGACTTCCGATTTGACGTCGTTGATATAGCGCTGCGCGCGCCCGAAGAGCGCCCCCGCCGTACGTGCGACGCCGGGCAGGCGCTCCGGCCCGAGGACCACCAGCGCCACGACGCCGATGACCGCCATTTTGGTCAGACCGAGATCGAGCATTGAACGAAAAGTGGAGAGTTACCGTCGGCAGACGGATCAGCGATAGTCGCCCGAGCGCGACTTGTCTTTCGCCTCGACGTCCACGGCGCCGTTACGCGGCAGTTCGCGCTGATCGGCCGAATTCGCCGGCGTGTCGCCCTCGCGCATGCCTTCCTTGAAGCCCTTCACCGCGCCGCCCAGATCGCCGCCGATATTGCGCAGCTTCTTCGTGCCGAACACGAGCGCTACGATCAGCAGAACGATCAACCAATGCCAAATGCTTAACGAACCCATGAATGAAAACTCTCCGTGATTCCGCCCCGATTTGGGTACCGATGACGGAAGATCGGCCTGGCGGCCCCGGCCGAGGCACGTCGCCTCGGCTCAACTATCGATTTTGCTCGCCCAATATTTCATTGGAAAGGAGAATGCAAACAAAGATTGCAGCATTACCCCATTCGGCGCCACGGGCGCTCGCCGGCCAGCAAATGCGCGTGGATGTGATACACCTCTTGCCCGCCGCCCGGACCGGTATTGATTACCGTTCGAAAGCCGGTGTCGCCTCCCGTGTAGGAGACACCCAGATCTTTCGCCAACCGTCCGACGAGACTCACCATTCTACCAAGTAGCGGACTGTCACTTTCTGTGCAGTGGGAAAGTGTTTCAATATGTTTGCGCGGAATGACCAGCACGTGCACCGGCGCGGCAGGATTGATGTCGTTGAAGGCGACGAACTCATCGTCCTCATAGACCTTCGTGCTCGGCAGTTGCCCGGAAGCGATCTTGCAGAAAATGCAGTTGTCTTGACTCATTGAGTTGCCGGATTTCGTTGACGGATGTGATCAAAACCACGCGCGCGGTTCGATCGGCTTGTTCTCGTAGAGAAACAGCCAGCCTTTGATGATGCGATAAAGCGTCCAGATGCTGACCGCACCGAGAATCAGAAAGCCGATGCCGATCCAGATCGTCGCGAAACCGATCACGTGGCCCAGCACCGCCCACCAGAAGGTGCGGATCTGCCAGGTGAAGTGATCTTCGTACGGCGTGCCCGCCGCATCGCCGCGCTTGATGTAGTTGAGGATGATCGCGACCAGTCCCGTGAGACCGCCGGTCAGCCAATAGACGGCGTACAAGCCGTACAGAACATGCGTGAACGTGCGCATGTTGCGCAGGCGTTCGGGATCGTTCGCGTTCTGAACGACGGGCGGCGGATAGGGTTCATATTGCCGGTTCATTCGTGCCCTCCTTCGCTGATGCCAGACGCTCGTCAGCCGCCGTTCTGCTCACGCTCGCGCGACTTGCGCAGCGCCTTTTCCTCGATTCCCGACAGACCTTCGCGACGTTCCAGTTCCGCGACCACGTCGGCGGGGCTCAGATCGAAATGGGACAGCATGACGAGACAATGAAACCACAGATCGGCGACTTCGCCGACGAGCGCCTTCGGCGCGCCGCCATGACGGGCGTCCTTCGCGGCAAGCACGACTTCCGTCGCTTCCTCGCCGATCTTCTTCAGGACCGCATCGTCGCCCTTGTGAAAGAGTCGGGAAACGTAAGATTGTTCCGGATCGCCGCCCTTGCGACTGTCGATGACCGAGGCGAGGCGCAGCAGCGTGTCCAGCGTATTGGCTTGCGTCATTTGTAGATGCTTTCTGGGTCTTTCAGGACCGGCTCGACGGCGACCCACTCGCCGTTCTCCGCCGTGCCTTCGAATTTCTGGAAAAAACAGGAATGGCGGCCGGTGTGGCACGCGATGCCCGAAACCTGCTCGACCTTGAGCAGCACGACGTCTTCGTCGCAATCGAGGCGCACGTCGTGAACGTGCTGAACGTGGCCCGACTCTTCTCCCTTGAACCACAGGCGCTGCCGCGAGCGCGAGAAATACACCGCGCGCTTCAGTTCGATGGTCTTTGCGAGCGCCTCGCGATTCATCCACGCGAACATGAGCACGTCGTTGGTCGATGCTTCCTGCGCGATCACCGGCACGAGGCCGTTCGCGTCCCACTTCACCTTGTCGAGCCAGGTCATCTGATCGCTCACGGTTTCAAGTCCTCACCGAAATGCCGTGATCGGCCATGAAGCGCTTCGCTTCGCCGACGGTGTGCTCGCCGTAGTGGAAGATGCTCGCGGCAAGCACCGCGTCCGCGTGACCTTCGACGATGCCATCCGCCAGATGCTGCAACGATCCGACGCCGCCCGACGCGATCACCGGCACCGGCACCGCGTCCGACACGGCGCGCGTCAACGCGAGATCGAAGCCGGCTTTGGTGCCGTCACGATCCATGCTGGTGAGCAGGATTTCGCCGGCGCCGAATTCGGCCATCTTGCGCGCCCATTCGATCGCGTCGATGCCCGTCGCCTTACGGCCGCCGTGCGTGAAGACTTCCCAGCGCGGCGTTTCGCCTTCGGCCGACACGCGTTTCGCATCGATCGCGACGACGATGCACTGCGAGCCGTGCTTGTCCGACGCGTCGCGCACGAGTTGCGGATTCGCGACCGCCGACGAATTCATGCTGATCTTGTCCGCGCCCGCGTTGAGCAGACGCCGCACGTCTTCGACCGCGCGCACGCCGCCGCCGACCGTCAGCGGAATGAACACCTGCGACGCCACCGATTCGATGATCGGCAGAATGAGATCGCGTTGATCGGAAGTCGCGGTGATATCGAGGAACGTGAGTTCGTCGGCGCCCTGATCGTCGTAACGCCGCGCGATTTCGACGGGATCGCCCGCGTCGCGCAGTTCGACGAAATTGACGCCCTTCACGACGCGGCCGGCGGTTACGTCGAGACAGGGAATGATGCGTTTTGCGAGAGCCATGTTCTTGCCACTTACGGAGTAAGGGCGGCGCCGCGGCCGCCCGGAGTGCTGCTCAGATGTGCTCGCGCTCGGGCGTATCAGGCGCCGTCGGCCTCGCGCAGCGCGTCAGCGCGGGTCTGGGCGGCCTTGAAATCGAGATCGCCGGAGTAGATCGCGCGGCCGCAGATCACGCCTTCGATGCCTTCGTCCTCGACTTCGCAGAGCGATTCGATGTCCGCGATGCTCGACAGCCCGCCGCTCGCGATCACTGGAATCTTCACCGCCCGCGCGAGACGCACCGTCGCTTCGAGGTTGAGGCCCTGAAGCATGCCGTCACGGCCGATGTCCGTGTAGATGATCGATTCGCAGCCGTAGTCTTCGAACTTGCGGCCGAGATCGACGACCTCGTGACCGGTGAGCTTGCTCCAGCCGTCCGTCGCGACCTTGCCGTCCTTCGCGTCCAGCCCGACGATGATGTGTCCCCCGAACGCGCTGCACGCGTCCTGCAGGAAGCCCGGATTCTTCACCGCCGCCGTGCCGATGATGATGTACGACAGGCCGTCGTCCAGATAGCGCTCGATGGTTTCCAGATCGCGGATGCCGCCGCCCAACTGCACGGGAATCTCGCTGCCGACTTCATCGAGGATCGCGCGGATCGCGTCGCCGTTTCTGGGCTTGCCGGCGAACGCGCCGTTCAGATCGACCAGATGCAATCGCCGTGCGCCGCGATCGACCCAATGTCGGGCCATGGCCGCCGGATCCTCTGAAAAAATGGTCGCCTGGTCCATATCGCCCTGCTTGAGGCGCACGCACTGACCGTCCTTAAGATCGATGGCCGGAATGAGCAGCATAGGTATCGCGTATTTTCTGGGTGAAGTTGATCAAAACGGCGCGCGTGCGGTCTTTCGTGCCTGTGCCGCGGGCCGTCTCGCTAGTGTAGTACAAGTCTTGCAACGGTCATGCGCCCGTAGTAATAGGCGAAAACGCTAGCGGGCACGGTATTTCACGGGTTCCAGTGCACGAAATTGCGATAGAGACGCAATCCTGCGTCCGCGCTCTTTTCGGGGTGGAATTGGGTCGCGAAGATATTGTCGCGCGCAACCGCCGACGTGAACGCGCTGCCGTACACGGTTTCGCCGGATGTGTGAGCCGGATTGTCCGGCACCACGTAGTAGCTGTGGACGAAGTAGAAGAACGCGCCGTCCGCGACGCCGTCCCAGACCGGATGCGCCTGTGTCTGACGCACGCGATTCCAGCCCATTTGCGGCACCTTGAAGCGCGAGCCGTCGTCCTGCAGCAGACCGTCGAGCTGGAAGCGCACGACCTTGCCGGGCAGAAGACCGAGGCCCTTCGTGTCGCCTTCCTCGCTCCAGTCGAAGAGCATCTGCTCGCCGACGCACACGCCGAGCATCGGCTTTTCGCGCGCCGCCTGCATCACCGCTTCCTGCAAACCGGATTCGGCGAGATGCCCCATGCAGTCGCGCATCGCGCCCTGGCCCGGCAGCACGACGCGATCCGCCGCGTGAATGCCTTGCGGCTGATCGACGATCGCCACGTTCGCTTCGGGTGCAGCCTTCTTCAGCGCCTGGTAGACCGAGCGCAGGTTGCCCATTCCGTAATCAACAATCGCAATCGAAGTATTCATTTCAAAGATGGCATCAAGGCCTTCAACCCGTCGACGATGAACTCCACCGCCAATGCGGACAACATCAAACCCATGAGACGCGTGCCGATGTTGATTCCCGTGCGCCCGACGACGCGCGCGATCGGCTCGGCGAGATTCAGCGCGCCGAAGCACAGCCCCGCGATGATCGCGCCCAGCACGACGAGCCCGAAGCGGTCGTACCAGTGTTGCGCATTCGCGGCATAGACGATCACCGTGCTGATCGAGCCGGGACCGGTGAGCAGCGGAATCGCGAGCGGCACGACCGCGATGCTATTGCGCTCCTCGGCTTCCATGCGTTCTTCCGGCGTCGAACGCGCATTGCCGACCTGCGCGTTCAACATGCTGATCGCCATGAGCAGCATGATGATGCCGCCGCCCACTTCGAACGACCCGACCGAAATCCCGAAGAACGCGATGATCTGCTGGCCGAGCAGCGCCGTCACCGCGATCACGCAGAAGACTGAAATCGAAGCGACGCGAATCGTGTTGCGTCTTTCGAGATCGGATTGCTGCGAGGTCAGGCTGAGAAAAAACGGTATCGCGCCGATCGGGTTGATCAGCGCGAGCAATGAGATAAACGACTTGAACAAATCCATCTTTTTTCCGGCGCAGCAACGCGCCGAACCGGTCAGTCGGCTTAGAGACTGCCTTTGGTCGACGGAATCTGCCCCGCCGCGCGCTCGTCGACTTCGCACGCCATGCGCAGCGCGCGACCGAACGCCTTGAACACGGTTTCGACCTGATGATGCGCGTTGATGCCGCGCAGGTTGTCGATATGCAGCGTCACGCCGGCGTGATTCACGAATCCGCGGAAGAATTCGATGGTCAGATCGACGTCGAACGTGCCGATGCGCGCGCGCGTGAACGGCACATGGAACTCGAGCCCCGGACGCCCCGAAAAATCGATGACGACGCGCGACAGCGCTTCGTCGAGCGGTACGTACGAATGCCCGTAACGGCGAATGCCCTTGCGGTCGCCGATGGCCTTCGCGATGGCCATTCCGAGCGTGATGCCGGTGTCTTCTACCGTATGGTGATCGTCGATATGGAGGTCGCCATGCGCTTCGATGTCGAGATCGATGAGCCCGTGACGGGCAATCTGGTCGAGCATGTGATCGAGGAACGGGACGCCGGTGGCGAGCTTCTGCTTGCCGGTGCCGTCCAGATCGAGCTTCACACGGATCTGCGTTTCGCTGGTGTTGCGAACGACTTCCGCAATACGCATGGTGATTCCTTGAGACTTAATCGAGAGTGGGGAGCTTCTTGAGCGCGGCGACCATTTGCGCGTTTTCTTCGGCAGAGCCGACCGTCAAACGCACGCAGTTAGCCAGCAATGGGTGCATTTTACCCACGTTTTTTACCAAAACCCGCGAAGTCAGAAGGGTTTCGAAAGCAACGGCGGCGTCCGGAACGCGCACGAGCAGGAAATTGCCCGCGCTCGGGAATACCGTCATGCCGGGCAGCGCCGCCACTTCGCGTGCGAGTTTCGTGCGTTGCGCGCGCAGTTCGGCCGCTTGAGCGTCGAGCACGTCGAGGTGATCGAGCAGGAAATCGGCCGTGGCCTGCGTCAGCACGTTGATGTTGTACGGCGGGCGCACTTTGTCGAACTGCGTGATCCACGAGGGTCGGCCCGCCATGTAGCCGAGACGGATGCCCGCGAGCCCGAGCTTCGAGACAGTCCGCATCACGACGACGTTGTCGAACTCCGCCGCGCGCGGCATCCAGCTTTTTTCGGCGAACGGCTGATACGCCTCGTCGATCACGACGAGACTCTTCTTCGACGCGGCGATCACGCGTTCGATGTCGGCGTCGTCGTAGAGCGTGCCGGTCGGGTTGTTCGGATACGCCAGATAGACGAGCGCCGGCGCGTGCTCATCGATGGCGGCGACGAGCGCGTCGGCGTCGAGCGTGAAGTCGGCCTTCAGCGGCACACCGATGAACTCGAGATGCGCGAATTTCGCCGACATTTCGTACATCACGAAGCCCGGCACCGGCGCGACGACCTTCGCGCCCGGCTTCGAGCACGCGACCGACATCATGCTGATGAGCTCGTCCGAACCGTTGCCGAGCAGCACGTCGCAGGCGTCGGGCACGTTCATCGTGCGCTTGATCTTGGCGAGCAATTCCGCCGGACGCGGCGCGGGATAACGGTTCAGCGCGACGCCCGCGAGATGCTCGCCCAATGCTTTGGCGAGGTCGGCGGGCAGCGTGTAGGGATTTTCCATCGCGTCGAGCTTGATGAGGCCCGTGGCATCGGGCACGGGATAGCTCGTCATCGCGAGGACGTCGGGTCGGATGATGTCTTGTGATGTCGTCATGTTTTCCCGGCGTCTCTCTCGCCGGTTCGGGTGGCGGCTCTCAGGCCGCCTCGTTCATTCGGGCCGGTTTTCGCTTCAGCCGACTTTTTTCATCCGGTATTCGGCGCTCTTCGCGTGCGCCTGCAGGCCTTCGCCGTACGCCAGTTCCGCCGCGATTTCGCCGAGCGTCTGCGCGCCGTCCGCGCTCACTTCGATCACGCTCGAACGCTTCATGAAGTCGTAGACGCCGAGCGGCGACGAGAAGCGCGCGGTGCGCGACGTCGGCAATACGTGGTTCGGGCCCGCGCAGTAATCGCCGAGGCTTTCGCTCGTGTAGCGGCCGAGGAACATCGCGCCTGCGTTGTGAATTTGCGCGGCCCACTGATGCGGATCGAGCGCGGAAATCTCAAGATGCTCCGGCGCGATATCGTTGGCGATCGCGCACGCCTCGGCCATGTCCTTCACCTTGATGAGCGCGCCGCGATCTTCGAGCGAGCGCTGGATGACGTCGCGACGCGGCATCGCCGGCAGCAGCTCGACGATCGCGTCTTCCACGCGCTGGATGAAGTCGTCGTCCGGGCACAGCAGAATGGATTGCGCGAGCTCGTCGTGCTCGGCCTGCGAGAAGAGGTCCATCGCGACCCAGCGCGGATCGGTGGTGGCGTCGCAGATCACGAGAATTTCGGACGGCCCCGCGATCATGTCGATGCCGACCGTACCGAACACGCGCCGCTTCGCCGACGCGACATACGCGTTACCCGGACCGCAAATCTTGTCGACGGCAGGCACGCTTTGCGTGCCGTACGCGAGCGCGGCCACCGCTTGCGCGCCGCCGATCGTGAACACGCGATCCACGCCGCCGAGCAGCGCCGCCGCGAGCACCAGCGGATTCTTCACGCCATCGGGCGTCGGCACGACCATCACGATTTCCTTCACGCCCGCCACGCGCGCCGGAATCGCGTTCATCAGCACGGACGACGGATACGCCGCCTTGCCGCCCGGCACATAGATGCCCGCGCGATCGAGCGGCGTGACCTTCTGGCCGAGCACGGTGCCGTCGGCTTCGGTGTAGTGCCAGCTATGGCTGCCGCATTCGATGCGCTGCTTCTCGTGATAGCCGCGCACGCGCGCCGCCGCCGCTTCGAGCGCCGCGCGGCGCTTCGGTTCGAGCCCTTCGAGCGCGGCTTCCATCTCCGAGAGCGGCAGTTCGAGCGCCGCGACGCTGTCCGCCTTCAGACGATCGAACTTGTTGGTGTATTCGAGCACGGCTTCGTCGCCGCGCGCCTTCACGTCCGCGAGAATCTGCGCGACCGAGCGCTCGATCGCCTCATCCTCGCTCGCTTCGAACGCGAGGACCGCACGCAGCGCCTTCTGGAAACCGTCGGCGCTGGAATCGAGTTTGCGAATCTTGATAGACATGCTGGTTTTCCGTTTTGCTGTTGGCGCGCCGCGTCGTGCGGCCCGCCTAATTTCCCTTGCTGACCGTCGCGCGCTCGAACGCGTCGAGGAACGGCTTGAGCGCCGCGCGCTTCAGCTTCAGCGCCGCCTGATTCACGACGAGGCGCGAGGAAATCTGCATGATCTCTTCGACTTCGACGAGATTGTTCGCCCGCAGCGTGCCGCCCGAGCTGACCAGATCGACGATCGCATCGGCCAGGCCGACGAGCGGCGCGAGTTCCATCGATCCGTACAGCTTGATCAGATCGACGTGCACGCCCTTCGCCGCGAAATGCTGACGCGCGGTTTCCGTGTACTTCGTCGCGACCTTCAGACGCGCGCCCTGGCGCACCGCGCTCGCATAGTCGAAACCGTTCTTCACGGCCACCGACATACGGCAGCGCGCGATATCGAGATCGACCGGCTGATACAGGCCGCTGCCGCCGTGCTCGATCAGCACGTCCTTACCCGCGACGCCGAAATCGGCCGCGCCGTACTCGACGTAAGTCGGCACATCGGTCGCGCGCACGATGATCACGCGCAGATTCGGATTCGTCGTCGGAAGGATCAGTTTGCGCGAGCTTTCCGGATCTTCGGCCACCTGCACGCCGGCGGCGGCGAGCAGCGGCAGCGTCTCCTCGAAGATACGCCCTTTCGACAACGCGAGCGTGAGGGGCGCGCTCGGCTGCACCGACGACGACGTCTGCGGCAGCGAACTCATTGCTCGCTCCCGCTGCCCTTGATGCGGCGCACGTTCGCGCCGACCGCCGTCAGCTTCGATTCCATGCGGTCGTAGCCGCGATCCAGATGGTAGATGCGGTCGATCAGCGTTTCGCCGTCCGCGCACATCGCCGCGATCACGAGACTCGCCGACGCGCGCAGATCGGTCGCCATGACCTTCGCGCCGGACAGCTTCTCGACGCCGGCGATGAGCGCCGTGTTGCCGTCGATGGTGATGCTCGCGCCCAGACGATTCAGCTCCTGAACGTGCATGAAGCGGTTCTCGAAGATCGTCTCGACGACTTGCGACGTGCCCTTCGCGATCGTGTTGAGCGCCATGAACTGCGCCTGCATGTCGGTCGGGAACGCCGGGTATTCGGACGTGCGGATATTCACCGCTTCGGCGCGCTTGCCCATACGCACGCGCATCCAGTCGTCGCCTTCCTCGATCGTCACGCCGGCTTCGCGCAGCTTCGCCGTCACGGCGTCGAGCAGATGCGAGCTCACGCGACGCAGCGTGACGTCGCCGCCCGCGGCCGCGACCGCGCACAGGAACGTGCCCGCTTCAATGCGGTCCGGCACGACGTCGTGCTTCGCGCCGTGCAGCTTGTCGACGCCCTGAATCACGAGACGGTCGGTGCCGATGCCGTCGATCTTCGCGCCCATCTTCACGAGCAGATGCGCGAGGTCGCTCACTTCGGGTTCGCGCGCGGCGTTCTCGATGACCGTCTCGCCGTCGGCCAGCACCGCCGCCATCAGCAGGTTCTCGGTGCCGGTGACGGTGATCATGTCGGTGATGATGCGCGCGCCCTTCAGACGCTTCGCGCGCGCTTCGATGAAGCCGTGCTCGATGTTGATCTCGGCGCCCATCGCCTGCAGGCCCTTGATGTGCTGATCGACCGGACGCGCGCCGATCGCGCAGCCGCCGGGCAGCGACACCTTCGCTTCGCCGAAGCGCGCGACGAGCGGACCGAGCACGAGAATCGACGCGCGCATCGTCTTGACCATTTCGTACGGCGCGACGAGCTTGTCGACCTTCGACGCGTTGAGGTTCACGCGCCCGTCGCCGGACACTTCGGACTGCACGCCCATCTGGCGCAACAGCTTGACCATCGTGCGAACGTCCTGAAGATTCGGCACGTTCGACAGATGGACGTCGTCGGCGGTGAGAAGGCTTGCGCAAAGAATCGGCAGCGCCGCGTTCTTCGCACCCGAAACGGTGATTTCGCCGGAGAGCTTCGCGCCTCCCGTGATGACCAGTTTATCCATGGCTTGTCCTTCGACCGAGCTGCCTGCGGTGCCCTTTTCAGCGCCGCCGTTGTCTTGAATGAATCGCACTCTTTACTGCCTTTGTCTTTCCGGTGATGCCGGTGTTACGTGTGTTGAGTCGTATGACCTGATTTGGCTTCGCCGGGTGGACTCAGGCCGATTTCCACTCGTCGGGGGTCAGGGTCTTCATGCTGAGTGCATGAATCTCCTGTTTCATGCGCTCGCCGAGCGCCGCATAAACCAGTTGATGACGCGCGATCAGCCGCTTGCCGACGAACGCGTCGCTCACGATGGTCGCGAAAAAATGCTGGCCATCGCCCTCCACTTCCAAATGCTGGCAAGCGAGGCCTTTGGCGATGTAATCCTTCACCTGCTCCGGAGTCGGCAACATGGTGGAAGTCTCCTTGAGAATTAGTGACGCAGCTTGTAGCCGCTCGCGAGCAGTCGCACGGCGATCAACGCCAGCACGGCCAAAAATCCGCCGACGATGCCGAGGCTCATCAACGGATTCACGTCGGACAGGCCGAAGAAGCCATAGCGAAAGCCGTCGATCATGTAGAAAAACGGGTTCAGATGCGACACCGCGCGCCACACGGGCGGCAGCGTATGTGTCGAGTAGAACACGCCTGAAAGAAACGTGAGCGGCATGATGAGGAAGTTCTGGAACGCGGCCAGCTGGTCGAACTTGTCGGCCCAGATGCCCGCGATCAGACCCAGCGTGCCGAGAATGCCCGAACCGAGGATCGCGAACGCAATGATGTAGAGCGGCGCGGAAAACGACATCGGGATGAACCATATCGTCACGACGAACACGCCGAAGCCGACGCACAGGCCGCGCACGACCGACGCCAGCACATACGCAAAGAACATCTCCCAATGCGCGATCGGCGGCAGCAGCACGAACACCAGATTGCCGGTGATCTTCGACTGGATCAGCGACGACGAACTGTTCGCGAACGCGTTCTGCAGCACGCTCATCATCACGAGGCCGGGCACGAGAAAACTCGTATAACCGACGCCGGGATACACCTCGACGCGGCCGGAAAGCGCATGACCGAAGATCGTCAGGTACAGAAGCGCCGTCACGATCGGCGCGAGGACCGTCTGAAACGAAACCTTCCAGAAGCGCAGCAGCTCCTTGTAGAACAACGTCTGGAAGCCGCTCATGAAAGTCCCTCGACCACTTCCGGCTCGTTCATCACCTGCACGAACACGTCTTCCAGATCCGCCTTGCGCACTTCGATTTCATCGAATGTGCAGCCGGCCGCGCGGCATTTCGCGAGAATCGGCTCCACGTCGTCATAGCTCGCGAGACGCAGCAGATGTTGCGCGCCCATCACCGCGTGCGGATCGACTTCGAGCGCGCGCAAGTCCGCCGGCAACGCGCCGTTCGACAGACGCAGATACAGTTGCATGCCCGAAAAGCGCTGCAGCAGCGTGCTCGTGCGTTCGAGGGCGACGACTTCGCCGCGACGAAGCATCGCGAGCCGATGACACAGCGACTCGGCTTCTTCGAGATAGTGCGTCGTCAGGACGATCGTGTGGCCCTCGCGATTCAGGCGCGAGATGAATTTCCAGAGTGTCTGACGCAGTTCGACATCGACGCCGGCGGTGGGCTCGTCGAGCACGATCACCGGCGGCCGATGCACGAGCGCCTGCGCCACGAGCACGCGTCGCTTCATCCCGCCCGAGAGGGCGCGCGTGTTGACGTCGGCTTTCTCGGTGAGATCGAGATTGGCCATGACCTCGTCGATCCAGTCGTCGTTGTTGCGCAAGCCGAAATAGCCCGACTGGATGCGCAACGACTCGCGCACGGTGAAGAACGGATCGAACACCAGTTCCTGCGGCACGACGCCGAGCGCACGGCGCGCGGCCCGGAAGTCGCTGACGACATCGTGACCACGCACGGAGATCGTGCCGCTATCGGCGCGCGCCAGACCGGCCAGAATGCTGATCAACGTGGTTTTGCCCGCACCGTTGGGGCCGAGCAAGCCGAAGAACTCGCCCTCTTCCACCGTGAGGCTCACGCCTTTGAGCGCCTGGAGATCCTTGTAGCGCTTCCTGACGTTTCGGATTTCTATGGCTGACATGGACAGTGCGCGCGCCTCGTGCGGCCGCGCCTCGATTGTGCGGACTTTCGCCTGACGTTCCCTTCCTCAGACAAAAAGGGCCGGGAGCGGCTGCGAAAAAAACGTTTGATTATAGGGCAAAGCCGTTGGAGCCGACTTCGGAGCGATCCTGATTGCGGCGACGCAGCGCCGCCGCTTCTGCGCGGAGTCAGAACAGGATCAATGTCGGAACGAGAGGAGCGTATCGACGCCATAGGCTCGCGCAAGACTGACGAGCCCGGAAGGAAGATTGACGACGCCGAGCGCGGCGCCGCGCGCGGTGGCTGCGCGCTGCCATGCGAGCAGCACGGCGAGCGCGGAAGAATCGAACTGCGTGAGCGGCGCGCAATCGACTTCGGTCGCGCCCGCAGCGATGCGCGACAGACCCGCTTCGAGCGCGGCCTTCGCGCTCTCGTGGGTCAGCGTCGCGGCCGTCTGAAAACGGCCGCCTGTGGCTGGCGTGCTCACGATGCCTTGCCGCTCGCGAGTTGCTCGTTACGCTGCGTCAGGAACTGCAGCAAGCCGCTCACGCCATTGCGCGAAATCTGCTCGTTGAATTGCTGCTGATACGCCTGGATCAGCCACGCGCCGAGCACGTTGATGTCGTACACGCGCCAGCCTTGCGCCGTCTTGTACAGGCGATAGTCGAGCTCGACCGGCGAGCCGTTGTTCATCACGACCGAGCGGACAACGACGTCGGTGTCGTCCGGATTGGCGCGGAACGGCTTGTATTGAACCGTCTGGTCGCGCACTTGCGCGAGCGCGCCGGAATACGTGCGGATCAGGAGCATCTTGAACTGCTCGACGATCTGCTTCTGCTGTTCGGGCGTCGCCGAATTCCAGTTGCGGCCCATCACGAGACGCGTCGTGCGCGTGAAATCCGTGTACGGCAGGATCTTTTGATTGACGAGCTCGGTGATCTTGTTGATGTCGCCCGAGCGGATCTTCGAGTCCGACTTGATTTCGTCGAGGACTTGTTGCGTGACCGTCTTGATCATCGTGTCGGGCGAGCTCGTATCGACGCTTTGCGCCGACGCTGTGCCACAAAACGCGACGAACATCGCGAAGATGGGGAGAAGCAAGAATTTTTTCATCACGGACCCTGCAAAAGTAGATGCTCCGGTTTGAGCGCGCCGCCCGATTCGAGTTCAGGCGACGCGGCATCCAAAGCGTAAGAAATATCGTTAGATATGTTACCGCGCGTTAGCGACAGGCCGCTCAACGCAAGCGGAATGAAGGGAAACCCGGCGGCGCGCGCGGCGGAACATACTGGTTGCCCGGCACGGTGTTGGCGCTACCGCTCGCCGGTGCGGGTGCCGCCGCCGTACCCGAAGCCGCCGATGCGGCCGCGGCAGGCGCCGCCGTCGCCGATGCGCCTTCCGTGCCTTCATCGCCGTAATTCGGCAGCGGCGCTTCGCCGTAGTCCGGCATGCTGCCGTCGCCGCCCGAAATCAGATACTGACGACGCTGCAAGTATGCGTTTCGGACGAACGAATACTTGTCGAGCGCGGCATCGGCGAGCACGTCAGTCGCGCCCAGCAGATTCGCGCGCACGTTGACGAGGTTCACGCCATAGAGCGCCCAGCTCACCGAATCCGGGCTCACGTAGGTGAGCGGATTGCCGAAATAGTCGACCACGAGTCCGGCGGAATCTCGCACCGTGCTCGGCCCGAGCAGCGGCAGCACCACGTACGGACCGGACGGCACGCCATAGTGGCCGAGCGTCAGCCCGAAATCGCCGGAATGCTTCGGCAGCCGCGCGATGGTCGCGACGTCGAACAGGCCGCCGACGCCGAACAGCGTGTTGATCGCGACGCGCATGATGTCCGACACGCCGTCCGCAATTCTCAGTTGCGCCAGATTGTTCGCGGCGATGTAGACGTCGCCGATATTCGAGAAGAAGTTGGTCACGCTGTTGCGCACCGGCTCCGGTACGAGCCACACGTAACCCTTCGCCACCGGCTTCACCGCGTACTGATCAACAGTGTCGTTGATCGTGAACATCGTCCGGTTATAGCTCTCGAATGGGTCCCCTTTGGTCGGCGTCGTCACCGTCGCGCAACCGGTGAGCGCAACGACGCCCGCCACCATGATTGCGCGCCGCATCCCAATCGCCTGCATGTTCTTCTCCTTATTGAGCGGCGCCCGATGCGGCGCTCGCACCTGCCGCGCCCGCCGCACCCGATGCGCCCATCGCGCTCGCCGCGCCCGGGAAAGCCGGCGCGGGTGCGGGCTCGGGCACAGCCGGCGCCCCCGACGATTTCGAGGCGCCCGAATCCGCCGCCTTGTTGTAGAGGAACTGGCCGATCAGGTTTTCGAGCACCACGGCCGATTGCGTCATCGTGATGGTGTCGCCGTTCTTGAGCATCTGATCGTCGCCGCCCGGCTCGAGGCCGATGTATTGCTCGCCGAGCAAGCCGGAAGTCAGGATCTTCGCGGACGAATCCTTCGGAAACTGATACTGCTTGTCGATATCGATCGTGACCACGGCCTGATACGTGTTCGCATCGAAGCCGATGCTGCCGACGCGCCCGACCGTCACGCCCGCGCTCTTCACGGGCGCGCGCGCCTTCAGTCCGCCGATGTTGTCGAACTTCAGTTTCACCGCGTAGGTTTGCTGGAACGACAGGGAGCTCATGTTGCCCGCCTTCAGCGCGAGAAAGAGCAGCGCCACGAAACCGAGCACCACGAAGAGGCCGACCCAAAAGTCGAGAGCAGTCTTTTTCATCGTCTTCCCAAAGAGAATCTTTTCGCAGATGGCGCGTGACGGTCTGTGCCCTTCACAACGCCTGCGCCTCGTGCGGCGCCTGCGCTTGGTTCATTAGCTGAACATCAGTGCGGTGAGCAGGAAATCGAGCCCGAGCACGGCGAGCGACGCATATACGACCGTTTTCGTCGTCGCGCGCGACACGCCTTCGGGCGTTGGCCGTGCTTCGTAGCCCTGGAACAACGCGATGAACGTCACCGCGAAGCCGAACACGATGCTCTTGATGACGCCGTTCCCGACATCGCGCCACACGTCCACGCCGCCTTGCATCTGCGACCAGAACGCGCCCGGATCGACGCCGATCAGCATCACGCCGACGACGTAGCCGCCGATGATGCCGACCGCGCTGAAAATGGCCGCCAGCACCGGCATGGCGACGATGCCCGCCCACATGCGCGGCGCGACGACCACCTTGAGCGGATCGACCGCCATCATTTCCATGGCGGTGAGTTGCTCGCCGGCTTTCATCAAGCCGATTTCGGCGGTCAGCGACGTGCCCGCGCGCCCCGCGAACAGTAGCGCCGTGACGACCGGCCCGAGCTCGCGCACGAGCGAGAGCGCCACCAGAAGCCCAAGCGCCTGTTCCGAACCGTAGCGGCTCAGCGTGTAATAGCCCTGCAAGCCGAGCACGAAGCCGACGAACAAACCCGACACCGCGATGATGACGAGCGAATAATTGCCGACGAAGTGGATCTGTTTCGTGACGAGGCGCGGGCGGCGCAACAGCGGAAAAAATTCGACCACGAGGCGCAGGAACATGCGCGTTGCGTAGCCTGCGGTGCCGAAACCGTCGAGCACCCAGCGTCCGAGCGCGCTGATCATGCCTGCCCTCCGATGCCGAAATCTGCGGCGAGCGGCGTGCTCGCATAGTGGAACTTGAATGGGCCGTCGGGCGTGCCGTCGATGAACTGGCGCACGGTCGGATCCTGCGATGCGCGCAGTTGCGCCGGCGTGCCTTCGGCGTGAATGCCGCCGTTCGCGATGAAATACACGTAGTCCGCGATCGCGAAGGATTCCGGTACGTCGTGCGTAACGAGAATGGACGTTGCGCCGAGCGCGTCGTTGATCGTGCGGATGAGCTGCGCCGTGATGCCGAGCGAAATGGGATCGAGGCCGGCGAACGGCTCGTCGTACATCATCAACTGGGGATCGAGCGCGATTGCGCGGGCGAGCGCCACGCGGCGCGCCATGCCGCCCGAAATCTCCGACGGCGCGAGATCGCGCGCGCCGCGCAGGCCGACCGCGTTCAGCTTCATCAGCACGAGATCGCGGATCAGCGCTTCCGGAAGGTCCGTGTGTTCGCGCAGCGGGAACGCGACGTTCTCGAACACCGTCTGGTCGGTGAACAACGCGCCGAACTGGAACAGCATGCCCATCTTCCGGCGCAGCGCGTACAGACCGTCGCGCGTCTGGGCGCCGACGTCCTGTCCGTCGAACATGACTTTGCCGCGACTCGCCTTCACGAGACCGCCGACCAGACGCAAGGTCGTGGTTTTGCCGCAGCCTGAGCCGCCCATGACCGCGACCACCTGCCCACGCGTGAATCGCATGTTCAGGTTCGACAGGACGAGCCGGTCGCCGTAGCCGAAGTCGACGTCGCGTAGCTCTAGCAGAGTCTCGGAGAAAGCAGGCACTGGGTAAGAGATTCCGTTGGCGCAAGAGGCCGAATTATAGGGCCTGCGCGCAATCGGTGCTTTGCCTAGGCGTGTATCCCCTTGCTTTTGGGACTTTTCACCGTTGACCTGCGAACATTTTTTGCAGTGACAAAACCGCCGCGGCTGTGTCCGGTGCCTCGGTGACCGCGCGCACGACCGCCGCGCTGCGCACGCCGGTTTCCAGCACGCCCGGCATCGCCTTGGCGTCGATTCCACCAATGGCGACAAGCGGCACCCGGCCCGACAGCAGTCGCACGTAGCGCGACAGGCGCGCCAATCCTTGCGGCTTGGTCGGCATGACTTTCGTCGTAGTCGGGAAGACGGCGCCGAGCGCAAGGTAGCTCGGCTTGAAGTGCAGCGCGCGCAACATCTCGTAATAGCCGTGCGTCGACAGACCGAGCCGCACGCCGGCTTTCGCGATGGCGCTCAGGTCGGCCGTCTGCACGTCTTCCTGTCCGAGGTGCACGCCGTACGCGCCCGCCGCAATCGCCTCGCGCCAATGATCGTTGATAAAAACCTGTGCGTCATGCCGACGTCCCGCCTCGACCGAGCGCGAGATTTCGCGCTGCAAGTCGGCGGCGTCGGCGGTTTTGCGGCGCAGTTGCGTCGTGCGGACGCCGAGACCGAGCACGCGCTCGACCCAGTCGGCGCTCGGCAGCACCGGATACAGGCCGAGCCGATCGGGGCACGCCGGGAATCCGCCTTCGGGCGCGGCGGGCAGATCGGCGACACGCGGAAACGTCGCGAATTCGACGGGCCACGCGTCGTCCTTGTTCTCATCGCCCGCGCGCCAGGCGAGCGCGAGCGTCAGCGCGTCGTGCGGCTCGAAATTGCAGTCGAGGAAAGCGGCGAGCGCGGACAGCCAATCATCCGACCATTCGCCTTCGAGCGCGAAACGCTCGTCGCCACGACGCAGCGTGACGCGATCGCCATGCGCTTCGAGGATTGCCGCGGCGCCGTTCGCGGCCACATCGTGCGGCTCGTTGAAGACGATGATGTCGCTCGCCTGCGGCGATTCCGGCGCGGTCAGGCAGATGCGCCAGCGCGTTTCCGCCGTCGGCCATTCGCCGAGACGCGCGCGAATCCGCTCGGCGACTTCAGTCAGCTCGTCCGCCGGCGGCCAGAACACTTCACGATTCAACAAGCTCATGCCGCGCCTCCGTCCTGATGCCAGAACGGCATGCCGACGACCGGCGTGCTCGCCTGCGCGCTGTCGCGCTCGGCCATGGGGCCCGCGAGGAACGCGGTGCGCCCCGCTTCGACGCCGAGCGCGAACGCGCGCGCCATCTGCGGCGGGAAGGTTGCCTGCGAGACGGCCGTGTTGAGCAGCACGCCATCGAAGCCCCATTCCATCACCTGACACGCATGCGACGGCACGCCGAGACCGGCATCGACGATCAGCGGCACATCCGGCAGACGCTCGCGCAAGGTGCGCAGCCCGTATGGATTCGTCACGCCCTTGCCCGTGCCGATGGGCGCGCCCCACGGCATCAGCGCTTCGCAGCCGGCATCGAGCAGACGCCGGCCGATGACGAGATCTTCCGTGCAGTAAGGCAGCACCTTGAAGCCATCGCGGATCAGCTTGGCCGCCGCTTCGACGAGGCCGATCGGATCGGGCTGCAGCGTGTAGTCGTCGCCGATCAATTCCAGTTTGATCCACGGCGTCTCGAACACCTCGCGCGCCATGTGCGCGGTCGTGAGCACCTCGTCGACGCTCTGGCAGCCCGCCGTGTTCGGCAAAAGCGCGACGCCGTGGCGCTTGAGCACATCGAAGAAGCCGGCTTCCCCGGTCTCCGACTGACGGCGCAGCGCGACCGTGACCATGCCCGGCCGAGCGGCGTCGATGGAGTCGGAAAGCGATTGCAGCGACGGATAACGCGACGTGCCGAGCAGCACGCGGCTCGGAAACGTCTCGCCGTAGAGCGTGAGGACGTCGGCGGTGGAAATGGTCATGGTTCGATCCTTCGGTTCGGAGTTCAGCCGCCCGCGACGGGCGACACGACGTCGAGCTTGTCGCCGGCGGCGAGCGTTTTCGTGGCGTGTTCGCCGCGCGCGACGAACTGGCCGTTCAGCGCGACCGCGAACGGCGGTTTCGCGCCGAACGCGGCGAGCGCGTCGGTGACGGTGGTGGCGTCGGGCAAATCGAAGACGCGCTGATTGATGTGGATGTTCATGGTTGTTTCCTGATGACTAGAGCGCTGGCGCAACCGCGAACTCGCCGTGCAGCAGTTCGGGCCAGCGCGCGGCGCTGCGGAAATCGGAGAAGGCCTCGGCATCGGCGATATCGCCGGAAGCGAGCGCGTCGGCGAGACGGCACCCGGCATCCGCGACTTCGGGCGCGATCATGAAGCCGTGCCGGTACAAGCCGTTCACGCGCAAGGTCCGCGCCCCGTCCCAGACGATCGCCGGCCGGTGATCCGGCAAGGTCGGCCGGCAATGCGAGTTCAGTTCGAGGATGCGCGCCTCGCCGAAACCCGGATGCACCGCGAACGCGGCGCTCAGCAGCTCGAGCGCCGAACGTACGCTCACGGGCGACATGTCCTCGCCCTCGACTTCCGTCGCGCCGATCACGTAGAGATCGTTCTCCTTCGGCGCGATGTAGAGCGGATAGCGCGGATGCAAGAGCCGCACCGGCCGCGTCAGCCCGATGCCCGGCGCGTGCACGCGCGCGACTTCGCCGCGAACGCCGCGCAGCGCGGGCCACGCGGGCTTCCCGCCGAGGCCGCGGCAATCGATGATCCAGCGCGCGTCGGGCATCGCATCGACGGCGGTGTTCCAGTGCGTACGCACGCCGCGCGCGGCAAGTCCGGCGGCGAGCGCGCCAAGCGCCTGACGGTTGTCCAGTTGGCCTTCGTTCGGCAGCAGCCAGCCCTGCGCGAAGCGCGTTCCGAGCGCCGGTTCGGCTTGCGCGACTTGCGCGCCCGCGAGCTTGACGAAGCCGCCGTCGAGCAGATCGGCGGGCGAATTGGCCTTGAGACGGCGTTCGAAGAGCGGCGCTTCGGCGCGATCCGCGCCGTGCCAGACGACGAGCGTGCCGTTGCGCTGAAAGAAAACCGGCTCGGGCAATTGCGCGATGAGTTCAGGCCAGCGTTCGAGCGATGCCGCCCCCAGCCCGACGACGAGCGGCTCCGCGCTCGCCGCTTCCGCGAGCGGCGCGAGCATGGCGGCGGCGACCCACGCGGCCGACTGCGTGCCGGCGGCGTCGCCGCGTTCGTAAAGCGCGACGTCGTGGCCCGCGCCCGCGAGTTGCCAGGCGACGAGCCGTCCGACGAGCCCGCCGCCGACGACGGCGAAATCCGGCCGGCGCGCGGCGCCCTGATCGATTCTGTTCATCAATTCGATGTCTCCATACGCGTAACGCTGCGCTGCACGATGGAGACGAAAGACGCGATCCCGATCGTGCTGGCGCGGCGCCACATCACGAGGACGAAATCAGCGGGAGAGACCGGCTCGGCAGCGCATGAAGCGCGCCGGGCGCGAAGAAAGGACTGGAAGAGACTGGAGGAATGGCGCGAGGCTCGCGCGGTCTCCGGAAACTTCCCTCGCCGGTATTACCCGGATCGGGTGCAAAGGGTCTCTCTCAGCCTCGCCGCGCTGCCGACCGTTCCGGCCGCCGATGCACGCGAAGCACCCCTGTTTCGTCGAGGGTCATTAAAACATGAAAGGCAAAGGCGCTGCAAACCGGGATTCCCCGCCTTTTATCGTGCGCGGCGGCACTCTGGCACAATGCCGCGAACATGGTTCGCAGGACGATCGCCCGAAATTAAGTGAGCGTTAAGCGAACCCCGGAACAATCTGCGGAGCCGGAAAACGCCGCGCGCGGCCCGGCCGCGGACGTAACAATCGGGCGCCACGAGGCGCATCAGCAGGAAGCTCATGACCAACACCCATACCGAAAGCACGCAGCAGAAGGCCGACGAAGTCTCGGCGTGGAGCCTCATCAAGCCCTACTGGGTGTCGGAGGAGCGCGGCTTCGCGTGGGGCCTTCTCGTCGCGATCATCGCGATCAACATGACCGTTGTGTGGATCAACGTCCGGCTCAACAGCTGGAACGCCGACTTCTACAACGCGCTGCAGAACAAGAACGTCAAGGACTTTCCGCATCTGCTGCTGATCTTCACGGGCCTCGCGTTCGCGTACATCCTGCTCGCGGTGTACGGTCGATATCTGCGGCAGATGCTCGCGTTTCGCTGGCGTCAATGGCTCACCAACCGCTTTCTGGAACAATGGCTCGGTGACAAGGCGTTCTACCGCATCGAGCGCGACCGCCTCGCCGACAACCCCGACCAGCGTATTTCCGACGACCTGCAATCCTTCGCCACCACCACGCTTTCGCTCTCGCTCGATCTGCTTTCGACGCTCGTCACGCTCGTCACTTTCATCACGATTCTCTGGACCATCGCGGGCGCGCTGACCTTCTCGCTCGGCGGCACGCCGATCACGATTCCGGGCTATATGGTCTGGGCCGCCGCGCTCTACGCGATTCTCGGCTCGCTGATCATCCAGAAGGTCGGGCATCCGCTCGTGTCGATCAACTATCAGCAGCAGAAGGTCGAGGCCGATTTCCGTTTCGGCCTGATCCGCGTGCGCGAGAACGCCGAACAGATTGCGTTTTATGACGGCATCGCGACCGAAACGGCGAACGCAAAGACCATCTTCCAGCGCATTCGCGACAACTGGTGGATGATCATGAAGTACACGAAGCGCATGACCTTCGTGCTGTCGTTCTACGGGCAGATCGCGATCATTTTCCCGATCATGGTCGCCGCGCCGCGCTACTTCGCGGGCGCGTTTTCGTTTGGCGTGCTGATGCAGATTTCATCGGCGTTCGGCACGGTCAGCGATTCGTTTTCGTGGTTCATCAACAGTTATTCGACGTTGGTCGAATGGCGCGCGACCGTGAATCGTCTGCGCGAATTCAAGCGGGTGATGCGCTCGACGCATATCCGCGAAGAAACGTCGCCGGCGACGGAGCGCGGCGGCATCAACCTGCACTACACGAGCACGCCGTCGCTCACGACGAACGGGCTCATGCTCGCGCTGCCCAACGGCACGCCGCTTTCGCGCGTGGCGAACGTGTCGATCGAGCCGGGTTCGCGCTGGCTGGTCGTCGGTCCATCGGGCTCGGGCAAGAGCACGTTGATGCGCGCGCTCGCGGGTCTTTGGCCGTTCGGCGACGGCACGATCGACGCGCCCGTCGACGCGAAGATGATGTTCGTCCCGCAGATGAGTTATCTGCCGATCGGCACGTTGCGCGCGGCGCTTTCGTATCCGTCGGCGGGCGGAACGTTCAGTGATGAAGAGTCGCGCGACGCGCTGCGTCTGTGCAATCTCGAGGCGTATGCGGATCGGCTGGAGGAAAGCGCGCATTGGGCGCGGAGTCTGTCGCCGGGCGAGCAGCAACGGCTTGCTGCCGCGCGCGTGCTGTTGCACAAGCCGGACTTCGTGTTCCTCGACGAAGCCACGAGCGCGCTCGACGCCGAGAACGAGCTGCATATCTACAACATGCTGGTCGAGCGGCTGCCGAAGGCGGCGATTGTGAGCGTGGCGCATCGCGAGTCGGTCGCGATGTTCCATGATTACAAGATCGAGATCGAGAGGGCGATGGCGGAGGTTTGACCCGTCCGCGCTCAAAAGCAAAAGGCCACGCAATCGTGAACTGCACCCCAAAAGTTGGACACCCGTTCAACGATTTGGGGTGTTTTTTCATGAGCAAGTACAGCGCACGACTC
>NZ_JALQDP010000021.1:0-71570 GCF_023631165.1 Caballeronia sp. AZ1_KS37
CGGAATCAGACGCTACATTCACTACTACAATCACCACCGCATCAAGCTGAAGCTGAAAGGGCTGAGTCCTGTGATGTACAGAACTCAGCCCTTAGCGGCCTAGCCCAAAACTGTCCAACTTTGCGGGGTCAGTTCATCGCGTGGCCTTTTTGCATGAAGCGTCGAGCGACGCTTACCGCGGCAACTCGCTCGATCCCATCAGATACGCATCCACCGATCGTGCGCACTGACGTCCTTCGCGAATCGCCCAGACGACCAGCGACTGCCCGCGACGCATATCGCCGGCGGTGAAGACTTTATCGACCGACGTGTAATACGCCTTGTCGCCTTCGGTCGCGGCGCGCACGTTGCCGCGCGCATCCTTCTCGACGCCGAACGCATCCAGCACCGGCGACACCGGCTGCGTGAAGCCCATCGCGAGCAGCACGAGATCGGCCTTCATCTCGAACTCGGAACCCGGCACTTCCTGCATCTTGCCGCCCTTCCACTCGACGCGCACGGCGATCAGCTTCTCGACCTTGCCGTTCTTGCCTTCGAAGCGCTTCGTCGCAACCGACCAGTCGCGCTCGCAACCTTCTTCATGCGACGACGACGTACGCAGCTTGATCGGCCAGTACGGCCACACGAGCGGCTTGTTCTCTTCCTCGGGCGGCTGCGCGAGCAGTTCGAACTGCGTCACGCTCTTCGCGCCATGACGATTCGACGTGCCCACGCAATCCGAACCCGTATCGCCGCCGCCGATCACGACGACATGCTTGCCCTTCGCGAGCAGTTGATCCGGCAGCTTGTCGCCCGCGTTGACCTTGTTCTGCTGCGGCAGGAATTCCATCGCGTAGTAGATGCCTTCGAGCTCGCGCCCCGGCACCGGCAGATCGCGCGGCGTTTCCGAGCCGCCCGCGATCACGACCGCGTCGAACTGTTCCTTCAGCTCGTCGGGCGTGATGGTTTCCTTCGCCGTATTCGCGATGTATTCCGGCAGCGCATCCTTGCCGATGAACACGTTCGTGCGGAACGACACGCCTTCCGCCTCCATCTGACGCATGCGGCGATCGATCAGCCACTTCTCCAGCTTGAAATCGGGGATGCCGTAACGCAGCAGACCGCCGATGCGATCGTTCTTCTCGAACACGACGACTTCATGGCCCGCGCGTCCGAGTTGCTGCGCGGCCGCGAGACCCGCGGGCCCCGAACCGACGACGGCGACCTTCTTGCCCGTCTTGTGCTTCGGCGGTTGCGGCACGACCCAGCCTTCGGCGAAAGCCTTGTCGATGATCGCGTGCTCGATCGACTTGATGCCGACCGGATCGTCGTTGATGCCCAATGTGCACGCCGCTTCGCACGGCGCCGGGCAGATGCGGCCCGTGAATTCCGGGAAGTTGTTGGTCGAATGCAGCACGTTGATCGCGCTCTTCCAGTCCTGCTGGAAAACGAGATCGTTGAAGTCCGGAATGATGTTGTTGACCGGGCAGCCGTTGTTGCAGAACGGAATGCCGCAGTCCATGCAGCGCGCGCCTTGAACCTTCGCGTCTTCATCGGTCAGCGCGGCGACGAATTCCTTGTAATGCTTGACGCGGGTAAGCGGAGCTTCGTACGCCTCGTGGCGGCGTTCGAACTCGAGAAAACCGGTTGCCTTGCCCATTTCTTTCTCTGTATTTAGTGAGGATCGCGCGCGCTCCCGGAGCGCGCGTCTGTCTGATTGAACGAGGCTTAAGCCGCGACCGCTTCCTTGCCCTTCTTCGCGCCCATTTCGGTGAGCGCGCGACGGTACTCGGTCGGGAACACCTTGACGAACTGACGGCGAGCCGAATCCCAGTTTTCCAGCAGCGACTTCGCGCGCGGCGAGCCGGTGAACTGGAAGTGACGCTCGATCAGCCCCTTGAGCAGCGCTTCGTCGGTCTTGCCGGCGTGCCACAGCGTGCGATCCACCGTGCGCTCCTGTTCGGCCTGCTGCAGCACCGGATCGAGCGCGACCATCGACTTGTTGCACTTGCCGGCGAACGCGCCTTCCGGGTCGTACACGAACGCGATGCCGCCCGACATGCCCGCCGCGAAGTTGCGGCCCGTCTCGCCGAGCACGACCACCGTGCCGCCCGTCATGTATTCGCAGCCGTGATCGCCCGTGCCTTCGACGACCGCCGTCGCACCCGAGTTGCGCACGCAGAAGCGCTCGCCCGCGACGCCGCGGAAATACGATTCGCCTTCGATCGCGCCGTACATCACCGTGTTGCCGCAGATGATGTTTTCCTCGGACTTGCCGCGGAAGTCGTTGGTCGGGCGAATGATGATGCGCCCGCCCGACAGGCCCTTGCCGACGTAGTCGTTGCCGTCGCCGACGAGATCCAGCGTCACGCCCTTCGCGAGGAACGCGCCAAAGCTCTGGCCCGCCGTGCCCTTCAACTGGATGTGAATCGAGTCGTCGGGCAGGCCGTCGTGACCGTGCGTCTTCGCGATGAGGCCGGACAGCATCGCGCCGACCGTGCGATTCACGTTGCGCACCGGCTGGATGAACGACACATGCTCGCCCTTCTCGATCGCCGCCTTCGACTTCTCGATCAGCACGTGATCGAGCGCCTTGTCGAGACCGTGATCCTGCACGTCGACGTGCTTGCGCGCGACGTCTTCGCCCACCGGCACCTGATAGAAGATGCGCGAGAAGTCGAGGCCCTTAGCCTTCCAGTGCTCGATGCCCTTCTTCATGTCGAGCAGATCGACGCGGCCGATCAGGTCATCGAACTTGCGGATACCGAACTGCGCCATGATTTCGCGCACTTCTTCCGCAACGAAGAAGAAGAAGTTGACGACGTGTTCCGGCTGGCCCGAGAACTTCGCGCGCAGCACCGGGTCCTGCGTCGCGACGCCGACCGGGCACGTGTTCAGATGGCACTTGCGCATCATGATGCAGCCTTCGACGACGAGCGGCGCCGTCGCGAAGCCGAATTCGTCCGCGCCGAGCAGCGCGCCGATCACGACGTCGCGGCCGGTTTTCATCTGACCGTCGGCCTGCACGCGAATGCGCCCGCGCAGACGGTTCAGCACCAGCGTCTGCTGCGTTTCGGCGAGGCCGAGTTCCCACGGCGTGCCAGCGTGCTTGAGCGACGACAGCGGCGATGCGCCCGTGCCACCGTCATGGCCCGCGATCACGACGTGATCCGCCTTCGCCTTCGCAACGCCCGCGGCCACCGTGCCGACACCGACTTCCGACACCAGCTTCACCGAAATGCTCGACGACGAATTCACGTTCTTCAGATCGTGAATGAGTTGCGCGAGGTCTTCGATCGAATAGATGTCGTGGTGCGGCGGCGGCGAAATGAGGCCGACGCCCGGCACCGAATAACGCAGCTTGCCGATGTATTCGGACACCTTGTGGCCCGGCAGCTGACCGCCTTCGCCCGGCTTCGCGCCCTGCGCCATCTTGATCTGGATCTGGTCCGCCGACGACAGATACTCCGCCGTCACGCCGAAACGTCCCGACGCGACCTGCTTGATCTTCGAGCGGAGCGAATCGCCTTCCTTCAGCGGGATGTCGGTGACGACTTCCTTGCCGATGATCGATTGCAGCGTGTCGCCGTTCTTGATCGGAATGCCGCGCAGTTCGTTGCGATAACGCGTTTCGTCCTCGCCGCCTTCGCCCGTGTTCGACTTGCCGCCGATGCGGTTCATCGCGACGGCGAGCGTGGCGTGCGCTTCCGTGCTGATCGAGCCGAGCGACATCGCGCCCGTCGCAAAGCGCTTGACGATTTCCTTCGCCGATTCGACTTCATCGAGCGGAATCGCCTTCGACGGCGACACCTTGAACTCGAACAGACCGCGGAACGTCATGTGACGCTTCGTCTGGTCGTTGATGATGTGGGCGTATTCCTTGTACGTCTGATACGAGTTGCTGCGCGCCGAGTGCTGCAGCTTGGCGATCGCATCCGGCGTCCACATGTGCTCTTCGCCGCGCACGCGATACGCATATTCGCCGCCCGCGTCGAGCATGTTCGCGAGGACCGGGTTGTCGCCGAACGCTTCGCGATGCAGATGAATCGCTTCTTCCGCCACTTCGAAGATGCCGATGCCGCCGACCTTCGTCGCCGTGCCCTTGAAATACTTCTCGACGAGTTCCGACGACAGGCCGACGCCTTCGAAAATCTGCGCGCCGGTGTAGGACATGTACGTCGAAATGCCCATCTTCGACATGACCTTCAACAGGCCCTTGCCGACCGCCTTCGTGAAGTTGTAGATGACCTTGTCCGCCGACAGATCGCCCTTCAGGCCTTCGGCCATGTTGGCGAGCGTTTCCAGCGCGAGGTACGGGTGAACGGCTTCCGCGCCGTAGCCCGCGAGCAGCGCGAAGTGATGCGTTTCGCGCGCCGAGCCCGTTTCCACGACGAGACCCGTGCTCGTGCGCAGACCGTGCGCGACGAGATGCGAGTGAATCGCGGACGTGGCGAGCAGCGCCGGGATAGCGACGTTGTCGCGGTCCATCTTGCGGTCGGACACGATCAGGATGTTGTAGCCGGAGCGCACGGCATCCACGGCTTCCGCGCACAGCGACGCGATACGCGCCTCGATGCCTTCCTTGCCCCACGCCACCGGATAGCAGATGTTCAGCTCATACGAGCTGAATTTGCCGCCGGTGTACTTGTCGATCGCGCGGATCTTCGCGATGTCCTTGAAGTCGAGCACGGGCTGCGACACTTCGAGGCGCATCGTCGGGTTGATGTTCGTCGTGTCGAGCAGGTTCGGTTTCGGGCCGATGAACGAGTTGAGCGACATGACGAGGTTTTCGCGGATCGGGTCGATCGGCGGGTTCGTCACCTGCGCGAACAGCTGCTTGAAGTAGTTGTAGAGCGTCTTGTTCTTGTTGGACATGACCGCGAGCGGCGAGTCGTTGCCCATCGAGCCGACGGCCTCTTCGCCCGATTGCGCCATCGGCGCCATCAGGAACTTGAGGTCTTCCTGCGTGTAGCCGAACGCCTGCTGACGGTCCAGCAGTGCGGCGGCTTCGCGGCGCTGCGTTTCGACGTCTTCCGCCTTCGGCTCGATCTCGTCGAGCTTGATGCGAACCGCGTCGATCCAGCTCTTGTACGGCTTCGCGTTGGACAGGTTGTCCTTCAGCTCCTTGTCCTCGATGATGCGGCCCTGCTCCATGTCGATCAGGAACATCTTGCCCGGCTGCAGACGCCACTTCTTGACGATCTTCGACTCGGGAATAGGCAGCACGCCGGATTCCGACGCGAGGATCACGAGATCGTCGTCGGTGACGAGATAGCGCGCCGGACGCAGGCCGTTACGGTCCAACGTCGCGCCGATCTGGCGGCCGTCCGTGAACGCGATGGCGGCGGGGCCGTCCCACGGTTCCATCATCGCGGCGTGGTATTCGTAGAACGCGCGGCGGTTGTCGTCCATCAGCGTGTGCTGTTCCCACGCTTCCGGGATCATCATCATCATTGCGTGGACGAGCGGGTAGCCGGCCATCACGAGCAGTTCGAGACAGTTGTCGAACGAAGCCGTGTCGGACTGGCCCGGATAGATCAGCGGCCAGAGCTTCGGCAGATCGTCGCCGAGCACGTACGACGCGATCGCGCCGGTGCGCGCGTTCAGCCAGTTGACGTTGCCCTTCACGGTGTTGATTTCACCGTTGTGCGCGATCATGCGATACGGGTGCGCGAGTTCCCACGCGGGGAACGTGTTCGTCGAGAAGCGCTGGTGCACGAGCGCGAGCGCCGACACGACGCGCTCGTCCTGCAGATCGCGGTAATACACGCCGACCTGGCCGGCCAGCAGCAGCCCCTTGTAGACGACCGTGCGCGACGACATCGACGGCACGAAGTATTCCTTGCCGTGCTTGAGCTTCAACGCCTGGATGCGATGGCTCGCCGTCTTGCGGATGATGTACAGCTTGCGCTCGAGCGCGTCCGTCACGACGATGTCCTTGCCGCGCCCGATGAAAATCTGGCGGATCAGCGGCTCGCTCGCCTTCACGGTCGGCGAAATCGGCATGGTCGAATCGACCGGCACGTCGCGCCAGCCGAGCACGACTTGGCCCTCGGCCTTGACCGTGCGCTCCAGTTCCTGCTCGCACGCGAGACGCGATGCGTGCTCCTTCGGCAGGAAGATCATGCCGACGCCGTATTCGCCAGCAGGCGGCAAGGTCACGCCTTGCTTGGCCATTTCTTCGCGATAGAAGCCGTCCGGCACCTGAATGAGGATGCCGGCGCCGTCGCCCATAAGCGGATCGGCGCCGACCGCGCCGCGGTGATCGAGATTCTCAAGAATCTTGAGACCCTGCTGAATGATCTCGTGGCTCTTTTTTCCCTTGATATGGGCGACGAAACCGACGCCGCACGCGTCGTGTTCGTTCGCAGGGTCGTACATGCCCTGCGCGGCGGGAAGCGAACCGGCTGCCGGCTGCTGATGATCGTTCATGGGGACACCGTCTCTACTGTGAGGGGCCGAATCGACTCGGCCGTTGAACCATTTTCTTGTCGCTTGCGACGGTTTCTTTCAACTTGATGTGTCACGAAGCACGGTCGTGCGCGGCACGCTGCACCGCGGCAATTGCCGGAAATCGAAATATACGCGACGAATCAAAGCGATGGCAAATAAAACTTGATGTTCTGACACCGATTATCGATATGGTGCAAATGTGCCCCAACATATTGGGGCCGCATCGTTGACAGTCAAAAAGAAACGGCGAGACTCGGAAAATTCGAGACGCCGTTTCGTTTTTTGCTTCAGGAACGCCCGTGAAGGCCGTTATTGAGTCTGTGGAGTTTCGCGAATCTTGCGCGGACGTCCGCGCGGCAGCGGCGACACCCGGCGGTTGGCAGCATGCGACGCCCATTCCCGATAGGCATCGCTGCCGAGCACCCAGCCTTTAAGTGTCGCTTGCAGGAGACGGTTGGCCTCGCGCTCATCGGGCGGTTGCTCGCACAGTTCCTTGTAGGCGTGCTGGCGTTCGAACGGCGTATTGCCGAGCGACCAGAACAGCGGATGGTCGGTGATGAGGCTATCGAGCGTGAGCCCGATGTGATGACGGAAGCTGGACCATTTGTAGTCCTGCGGCGCCGCGACCAGTTGCGCGCGCACGGGCGCCATTTCTACGACGCGCGTGGCGAGCAGAAAGTATCGTTCGCCCTCGATGACCGTCGCGCGATAGCGGCCTTCCCAGAGCGTGCCGCGTCGCATGTATCGGCGATTGAAGTGCGCCACGTAACGACGTCCCACCGCTTGCATCGCTTTGGGCAGACTGGATTCGTCGCGCGGCGTGACGAGCAGATGTACCGCCTGCGGCATCAGCGCATAGGCGTGGATAGAGAGGTGATGATCACGTGAAGCAGTCCTCAAGCAGTCGATGAAGAGCTCGTAGTCCTGGTCGTCGACGAAGGCGGGTTGCTGGTCGAGACCACGCAGGATGACATGCTGCGGCTGTTCGGGAACGTAGAGTCGTGCAAGCCGTGCCATTCTGGATTTTCCGTTGGTCGCGTTTGTGTTACCCCGTTCGGGGACCTTTTGGAGCCGTTGCGGCAGCGTGGAGAGAACACATGCAATTGCCGTGCAACCAGACCCCAAAGCCGCTCTTTGCCCTAGGGAGAATGCTCTACGGCACCGCTATGGTTAATGTGAAATCTTGTGTTCATAATGAGCGTGCTTTTTCGGAGGAGCACAAATTGAAAATAAAACAAGTCATCACGGGGATCGCGGCATTAGCGTGTGTGTCCACCGCGGCACATGCGCAATCTGCTGGATCCTTCTATGCAACAGCAGGCTGGTTTCACTTCGCCCCGCAAGACAGTAGTGGTCCGCTCAAAGAAACAAGTGTAGGCGGATCTCCGGTCAATATCGACGTTCCCGGCACAGGCGCAGGCATTTCGAGCGCCGACACCGCCGGCTTCACGTTGGGCTACTTCGCGACCGACCACATTGCCGCCGAACTCGAAATGGGCGTGCCGCCCACGTTCGATCTCGAAGGCAAGGGCACCTTGTCCCAGTACGGAAAGCTCGGCAGCGCGAAGCAGTGGAGCCCGACGCTGCTATTCAAATACTTCTTCAATGCTCCCACGGCGAAGTTCCGTCCGTTCGTGGGTCTTGGCGTGACGCGCACCTGGTTCACCGACGCGCAGATCACGAATCAGCAATTCGAAGGCTCGGTCCTGCATGGTCCGACCACCGTCGACACGGATAGTTCGTGGGCGCCCGTGTTTAATGTCGGCGCAACCTACAATTTCACGGAGCACTGGTTCGCCGGATTTTCCGTGTCGTTCATTCCGTTGAAGGCCACCGCGAAGTTGAACACGCAGGCTCAAACGCCTGTCGGCACGCTCAACGTTCAATCGCAGGCGAAAATCACGCTGAACCCGATCGTCACATATTTGCGAGTGGGCTATCGATTCTGAAGTGAGACTGCTCACGAGCATGTAACGACGATATAAGCGCCATAAAAAGAGAGATAACGCCGGCATGATTCACATATGCCGGCGTTACTTTTTGCATCGCCCTTGTAAATGTGACCTTCGTAAAAACGGTTTGCTTGCAGTTCTTACGCGCGATCACGCGCGGAATGTGTTTCGCGGTCGCGCTTACCGAAGCTTTGCGCAACGTCGAAGCATCGGCATCGAATTTGCTGCATGATGAGTTTCCCCGCCACCTCGCGCGGGCTATCCACGACTCATCCATCGACGGAGCGATCTATGAACGCACTGCCTAATACGCGAGACGCCATCGGAGATTCCTGGACCACGACGAGCCGCCGCGCACGACGCATGGCACGGCATGGCCGCGAAGCAGCCGAGGATATCGGCTCCGAACTGCGCACCCTTCTCAGCGAACTCGAAAACACCCTGGCCGAAGGCACGTCGGCCGATGCGGCTGCGCTACGCGCGCAGATCAGCGACCGGCTCGTCAGCGCGCGCGCACGTCTGAACGACACGCACGCGGCGCTTCGCGAGCGCGCGGGCGCAGCGTTCGAAGACGCCGACGCCTTCCTTCACGAAAAGCCCTGGCAAACCATTGCATTGGTTGGCGGGTTGGCGCTGGTTGCGGGCGTGCTGCTCGCTCGCGTTCGCTGACATTTCAACCCTACGACGCCTCCAGAAAATCCGCGCCAATAATGTCGATGCGATCCGTGCAGATCGCATCGACGCCCCATTGCGCGAGCAACCGCGCGCGCGCCGGATCGTTCACCGTGTAGGCGAGAATGCGCAAGCCGGCATCCTTGATCTGCGCGACGAGCGCTTCATCGAGCGTGCGATGGTTCGCGTGCAGCGACACACACGATAACGCTGAAGTTTGCGCGCGCCAGTTCACGGGAACGCGCTCGTAAAGCATCCCTCGCGGAAGATTCGGCGCGACGTCGCGTGCGGCTTCCAGCGCCGCATATGAGAACGACGACATCAGCGGCGCAACTTCAGCGTCTGCCCACAAGTGCGCCGCCTCACGCGCGACGAGCACGCCTGTTTCCACGTCGCGCCCCTGACTCGGCTTGATCTCGATGTTCACCGCAAGCCCATGCTTCACGCATCGCTCGTGCACTTGGGCGAGCGTCGGCATACGCGCGTTTGCGAATTCGGCGCCGAACCAGGTGCCTGCATCGAGCGCGCGCAACTGCGCGTAGGTCATCGCTTTTGCCGCGCCGCGTCCGTTCGACGTTCGATCGACCGCGTCGTCGTGCAGCAGGAAGACGATGTCGTCAGCAGAAAGCTTCGCGTCGAACTCGATCATCTTGTGGCCGAAGCGCGCGCCCACGTCGATTGCTTCGAGCGTGTTCTCCGGCGCGAGTTTGCCGCCGCCGCGATGCGCGACGATCGCGGGATAAGGCCAGGTTCTCATCGCATCGCCTCCTTTAGTTCGCGCGCAGTCGCGTTGCCGGATCGAAAAAATGCAGATGCCGCGCGGGCAACGATACGCTCAACCGCTCGCCACGCTGCGGGCGATGCTCATGCGGCAAGCGCGCTGCGACGTCGTGCTTGCCCCACTTGCCGTGCGCGAGATTGTCCGCGCCAAGCAGTTCAGCCGAATCGACATCGAGCGTGGCGCTTGGCGCGTTCTCGTTGCCGGGCGTCATGTGCTCGGGACGAATGCCCACGATCCACTCGCGCCCGTGCATCGCGCTCGTCACGCCATTCGCGCCCGCGACCGGCAGCTTCGGACCGCCGCCCGCGATCTCGAAAGTCGATCCGTCTTCGGACAGACGTCCTTCGAGCAGATTCATCGCCGGCGATCCGATGAAGCTCGCCACGAATACGGTTGCCGGGCGTTCGTACACTTCGGTCGGCGCGCCGATCTGCTCCGCGTGACCCTTGTTCATCACGATGACGCGCTGCGCGAGCGTCATGGCTTCGATCTGATCGTGCGTAACGTAAAGGCTCGTGGTCGCGAGACGCGCGTGCAGCCGCTGAATTTCGAGGCGCATCTGCACGCGCAGCTTGGCGTCCAGATTCGACAACGGTTCGTCGAACAAGAACACCGCCGGCTCACGGACAATCGCGCGGCCCATTGCAACGCGCTGCCGCTGACCACCCGACAATTCGCGCGGCTTGCGTTCGAGCAGATGTTCGAGTTCGAGGATACGCGCGGCATTAGCGACGCGCGACTCGATGGTCTTCTTGTCCGCGCCGCCGATCTTCAGCGCGTACGCCATATTCTGCGCGACGCTCATGTGCGGATAAAGTGCGTAGTTCTGAAAAACCATCGCGATGTCGCGATCCTTCGGCTCCAGCTTGTTCACGACCTTGCCGCCGATTTCGATCGCGCCTTCGGACACGCTTTCGAGCCCCGCGACCATGCGCAGCAAGGTCGACTTCCCGCAGCCCGACGGCCCGACCATCACGACGAATTCGCCGTCCTCGATCGCGGCGTCGATGCCGTGCAGTACGTAGTTCGAGCCGTCGTATGTTTTCTTGACGCTTTTTAGATTCAATGCAGCCATGTTTTATTTCTCGGAATCGACGAGTCCGCGCACGAACCAGCGCTGCATCGTCAGGACGACCGCGAGCGGCGGCAGCATCGCGAGCAGCGTCGCGGTCATCACGTAGTGCCATTCGGTCGCTGTGTCGCCGGACGCGATCATGCTCTTGATGCCGACCACCGCCGTCTGCAGCGACACTTCGTTGGTGATGAGAATCGGCCAGAGATATTGATTCCAGCCGTAGATGAACGTGATGACGAAAAGCGCCGCGATGTTGGTCTTCGAAAGCGGCAGCACAACGTCCCAGAAGAAACGCAGCGGCCCCGCGCCGTCGATGCGCGCCGCTTCCATCAGTTCGTCGGGCAGCGTCATGAAGAACTGCCGGAAGAGGAACGTAGCCGTTGCGGAGGCGATCAGCGGCAGCGTCAATCCCGCATACGTGTTCGACAGATGCATCGACGAAACGACTTGCACCGTCGGGAAGATACGCACTTCGACGGGAAGCATCAGCGTGATGAAGATGAGCCAGAACGCGAGGTTCTTCAGCGGAAAGCGGAAGAAGACGATTGCATAGGCGGACACGATCGACACCGCGATCTTGCCGATGGAGATGACCAGCGCCATCACGAGACTGTTCGCCAGCATGCGTCCGAAGGGAGCGGCCGCGTTGCCGCTGCCGTGCGCCCAGATATACGCGATGTTCTCGAACAGATGCGTGCTCGGCACGAGCGAGAGCGGCACGCTGAACACTTCCTTCGAATTCATCGTGGCCGCGCAGAACGCGACGTACACAGGAAACACGATCAGCGCGACGCCGAGCAACAGCACCGCGTGACAGAAGATATCGAAGCCGCGACGGTTTTCGATCATGAGTATTGCACCCTGCGTTCGACGAAGCGGAACTGGACCACGGTGAGCACGACGACGATCACCATCAGCACGACCGACTGCGCGCCCGAACTGCCGATGTCGAGTCCCTGGAAGCCTTCCGCGAAGATCTTGTAGATGAGCGTCTTGGTCGATTGCGCGGGACCGCCGCCGGTCGCGGCGTCGATGACGGGGAACGTATCGAAGAACGCGTAGACGAGATTCACGACGAGCAGAAAGAACGACGTCGGCGACAGGAGCGGCAGCGCGATGCCGAAGAAGCGGCGCACGGGACCGGCCCCGTCGATGGCGGCGGCTTCGATCAGCGATTTCGGGATCGCCTGAAGACCCGCATAGAAGAACAGGAAGTTGTAGCTGACCTGCTTCCACACCGACGCGAGCACGACGAGGAACATGGCCTGCGTGCCGTTCAACGCGTGATTCCAGATGACGCCCTGCTTCGCCAGCGCATACGTCACGAGCCCGATGCTCGGATTGAACAGGAACGACCACAGCACGGCGGCGATCGCGGGCGCGACCGCATACGGCCAGATGAGCAGCGTCTGATACGCCTTCGCGCCGCGCGTCACGCGATCGGCGCACGCGGCGAGCAGAAGCGAGATCACGAGGCCCGACACGGTGACGAGCGCGCAGAAGATCATCGTCGTGTTGAACGACGACAGGTAGAGCGGATCGGCGAACAGTTGTTTGAAGTTCTGCAGGCCGACGAACTCGCTCGACGTGCCGAACGCATCCTGGCTTTGCGTGGCCTGCCAGAGGGCTTCGCCCGCGGGCCAGAGAAAGAACAGCGCGGTGATCGCGAGTTGTGGCGCGACGAGCAGATACGGCAAGACGCTCGTATCGAAACGAGAGCGCTTTTCCATGCTTTGATTTCCCGGAAGCGCCCGCGCTTCTACACGCGGGCGCGTGACCTTAATTGCCCGCCTTCTCGAAGCGGCGCAGCAGTTCGTCGCCGCGTTGCACCGACGCGTCCAGCGCCTGTTGCGGCGTCTTCTTCTCGGCCCAAACTTGCTCGAGCTCTTCGTCGACGATCGTGCGGATCTGAGGCATGTTGCCGAGGCGCAGGCCCTTCGTGTACGCGAGCGGCGGCTTGTTCAGCATCTGCTTGATCGCGATGTCCGCGCCGGGATTCTTGTCGTAGAAGCCCTGCTTTTGCGTGAGCTCGTACGCGGCCTGCGTGACCGGCAGATAGCCCGTGTCCTGATGCCACTTCGCCGCCACTTCCGGCGTCGCGAGATACGCGAGGAACTTGGCGACGCCCTTATAGACGGCCGGATCCTTGCCCGCCAGAACCCACAGACTCGCGCCGCCGATGATCGCGTTCTGCGGCGCGCCCTTCACATTCGCGTCGTACGGCATCATGCCGACGCCGTAATCGAACTTCGCGAATTTCGCGATGGTCGCGCGCGAACCCGACGAATTCGTGATGATCCCGCAATCGCCGCTATAGAACTTCGACACCGGCTCGTCCTTGCGGCCGACATACGTGAACGTGCCTTCCTTCGCCATGTTTTGCAGGAACTGGATGTGCGCGACCTGCAGCGGCTTGTTGAATTCGAGCTTCGCATCGAGGCCGTCGAAGCCGTTGTTCTTCGTCGCGAACGGCGCGGCGTGCCACGCGCTGTAGTTCTCGAGCTGAATCCAGCTCTGCCAGCCCGACGAATATCCGCACGAATAGCCCGCGGCCTTCAGCTTCTTCGCGTCGGCTTCGACATCGGCCCAGGTTTTCGGCGGCTGGTTCGGATCGAGGCCGGCCTTCTTGAACGCGTCCTTGTTGTAGTAGAGAACGGGCGTCGAGCTGTTGAACGGCATCGAGATGAGATGGCCGGTCTTCGCGTCGCTGTAGTAACCGGCGATGGTCGGCACGAACGCCTTTTCGTCGAGCGGCACGCCAGCCTGCTTGAACACGTCGGAGACCGGGATGACGGCCTTTTTCGCCTGCATCATCGTCGCGGTGCCGACTTCGTAGACTTGCAGGATCGCGGGCGCATTGCCGCTGCGATACGCCGCGATGCCCGCTGCGAGCGCCTGGTCATACGTGCCCTTGAACACCGGGACGATCTTGTAATCGCTCTGAGACTTGTTGAAATCGTTGGCGATGTCGTTCACGCGCTCGCCGAGCGCGGCTTCCATCGCGTGCCAGAACTGGATTTCCGTCGCGGCGTGCGCGGCGGTGCTGACGCCGAACGTCAAGGCGGCAGCGGTCGTGACCAGGCGAAACAGGGGCTTGCGGACCATCGATGAGTCTCCGTATAAAACGTTATAAGTTAATTGTTATCGATGACAAACAGTCGTTGATATTCCTTCAATGCGTAACGGTCCGTCATTCCGGCGATGTAATGCGCGATGAGCCGCGCCTGCGAACTGTCGTGGCTCGACGAAGCCGCGTCGTTCGCCGATTCCTCCGTCACCGGTCCGCGCGCCTGATACGCGGGCGGCAAGAGACGCGGATCGTCGGAGAAGGCTTCGAAAAGGCCCGTCACGACGCGCTTCGCCTTGTTGGCCATACGCATCACGCGATAGTGCCGGTACAGGTTCTTGAACAGGAAACGCTTGAGTTGCGCCGCCTGTGCCGCGACTTCATCGCTGTGCGCGACGAGCGTGGGCGCGTTGCGCACGTCGTCGAGCGATTGCGGCGCGACGCGTTGGAGATTGCGGCTCGTCGCCTCGATCAGATCGACGATCAGCGTATTGATGATGCGGCGGATGGTTTCGTGAATGAGCCTGCGCCCTTCGATGTCCGGATACTCCGCGCGCGCCGCGTCGAAATGCGTGTGCCAGAGGCTCACTTCGGAAAGCTGCTCGAGCGTGATGAGGCCGGAGCGCAGGCCGTCGTCGACATCGTGATTGTTGTACGCGATTTCATCGGCGACATTGGCGATCTGCGCTTCGAGGGAAGGCTGCTTGCCCGTGAGAAAGCGCTCGCCGAGATCGCCGAGCTTGCGCGCGTTCTCGCGCGAGCAATGCTTGAGAATGCCTTCGCGCGTCTCGAAGCACAGGTTCAGGCCGTTGAACGCGCCGTAGTGCTCTTCGAGCTGATCGACCACCGCGAGGCTTTGCAGGTTGTGCTCGAAGCCGCCGTGATCGCGCATGCAGTCGTGCAGCGCGTCCTGTCCGGCGTGACCGAACGGCGTGTGGCCGAGATCGTGCGCGAGCGAAATGGCTTCGACGAGATCCTCGTTCAGCCGCAGATTGCGCGCGACGGAACGCGCGATCTGCGCGACTTCGAGGCTGTGCGTGAGGCGCGTGCGAAACAGGTCGCCTTCGTGATTGACGAAGACCTGGGTCTTGTATTCGAGCCGCCGAAACGCGGTCGAATGCACGATGCGGTCGCGATCTCGCTGGAACTCGGTGCGCGCCGCCGGGGGCGCTTCGGCGAAACGCCGTCCGCGCGATTGCGACGCGTGCGCGGCGTACGCCGCGAGATGCGCTTCGAGCGCGAGCGTCGACGGCGCGCCCGGCAAAACTTGATGCTCTTCTTCGCTCACCGGCTGCTCCGCATCGTCATGGTTCTGGCCGCTGCTCGCGCGGATCAGACGCTGGCTGCGAGCGTCGCGCGCACGGCCTGATCGGGCGCGCTCGTGATCTCGGTCGCGCCGAAGCGGGTCAGCAAAATGAATTTGATTTCACCGGCTTCGGCCTTTTTGTCGACCTTCATCAGATCGACGTAGCGGTCGTCGCCGAGCTTCGGCGCCGTGACCGGCAGCTTCGCCGCTTCGATCACGCGCACGAGACGCTGGCGCGCGGCTTCGTCGAGCCTGCCGAGGCGCACGGACAAATCCGCCGCCATCACCATGCCGCAACCGACCGCCTCGCCGTGCAGCCATTCGCCGTAGCCGAGACCGGCTTCGATCGCATGACCGAACGTATGGCCGAAATTGAGAATCGCGCGCTGCCCGCCTTCGCGCTCGTCGGATGCCACCACCGACGCCTTGATCTCGCACGAACGCTTCACCGCGTGCGCGAGGGCGTCGTCGTCGCGGCGATTCAGCGCGTCGATATTGCTTTCGATCCAGTCGAAGAATTCGGCGTCCGCGATGGCGGCCGTCTTGATGACTTCCGCGATGCCCGCCGCCAGCTCGCGCTCCGGCAAGGTGTGCAGCGCGCCGATGTCCGCGATTACCGCTTGCGGCTGATAGAACGCGCCGATCATGTTCTTGCCGAGCGGATGATTGATGCCCGTCTTGCCGCCCACCGACGAATCCACTTGCGAGAGCAGCGTGGTCGGCACCTGGATGAACGGCACGCCGCGCATATACGATGCGGCCGCGAAGCCCGTCATGTCGCCGACGACGCCGCCGCCTAGCGCGATCAGCGTCGTCTTGCGGTCGGCGCGCTCGGTCAAGAGCGCGTCGAAGATCGTGTTGAGCGTTTCCCAGTTCTTGTGCGCTTCGCCGTCCGGAAGCACGACGGTCGTGACTTTCTTGCCGAGCGGCGCGAGAGCCGCGCGCAACTGCTCGCCGTAGAGCGGATCGACGGTCGAGTTCGTGACGATCGCCACGGACGCGCCCTTGATGTGCGGAGCAAAGAGCTCGGTGCGGCCGATCAGCCCTGCACCGATATGAATGGGATAGGCGCGCTCGCCCAGTTCGACGTTGACGGTAATCATGGCGGACATGTGATCTTCAGGCCGGTTTGACGACGCCGGCGACCTCCAGTTGCATCAGGACCATATTGACGAGCGCGTTCACGGTCGGCCGTCCGGTTTCCACGACGAAATGCGCGCATTCGTGGTACAGCGGATCGCGCGCCTGAAAGAGCGCTTCGAGCTTGCCGCGCGGATCTTCGGTCTGCAGCAGCGGGCGATTCTTGTCGCGCCGTGTGCGCTGCCAGAGATCGTGCGGATTGGCGCGCAGATAGATGACGATGCCGCGATTCTTCAGATGTTCGCGATTGTCGGGGCGCAGCACCGCGCCGCCGCCCGTCGCGAGCACGATGCCATCGCGCTGCGACAGCTCGTCGATGACGTTCGCCTCGCGCTGGCGGAAACCCGCTTCGCCCTCGAGTTCCCAGATCACCGGGATGCGGGCGCCCGTGCGCGCCTCGATCTCATGATCCGAATCGATGAAGGAGCGCTGCAGACGGCGCGCAACCGCACGTCCCACGGTGGTTTTACCCGCCCCCATGAGTCCGACGAAAAAAATGTTCGCGTTCGCGTGCCCTTCCTGCAACTCGGTTTCCTTCTAGTTCGATGCAATTTGTTCGTGCGGCAGCTTAAGGGCAAACCGCCCGCTTTGTCGAGTTTCGCGGCCCTCGTGACGGGCCTAGCCGCTCGACGCGATCACATGCGGCGTAATCAAAATGACGAGCTCGCTCTTCGAGCTGCGCCGCGCGTCGTTGCGAAACAGCCAGCCGATCAGCGGCAATTTCGACAGTCCCGGCACGCCGGTCGTGTCTTCGTGTTCGTCATCGGAATAAATGCCGCCGATCGCCACGGTGCCGCCGTTTTCCACTTCCACGCGCGTCTGGATATGCTTGGTATGGATTGCCGGCCCGTTCGCCGTCTGCTCGCCGACACTGTCTTTCGTGATGTCGAGATCGAGAATGACGTGGCCATGCGGCGTGATCTGCGGCTCAACCTCCAGTTTGAGCGTTGCGCGCCGAAACTGCACGCCCGACATGCCATTGCCGACCTTCGCCTGATACGGCACTTCCATGCCCTGCTCGACGATCGACTTCACGCGGTCCGCCGTCACGACGCGCGGCCGCGAAACGATTTGTCCGCGCCCTTGCGCCTCCAGCGCGCTCAGTTGCATGTTGAGCAGCCGGGTGGCCTGCGCGACGAACAACGTGAGCCCGGCCGTCGCCGCGTCGAAACCGTTGATCGGCCCCGCCGACAAATCGTATACCACACCGTCCGCGCCGCCCGCGAACCCGGTCGCCGGATCGTTCTGCGCCGCGATGCCCAGCTTGACGCCGAGATTGCGCGACAGTCCCGCCTCGCCCTCGACGATCTTCGCCTCGATCATCACCTGCGGCGTCGGCTTGTCGATCAGCGCGACGAGTTCGGCGACCTGCCGCACGCGAGCGTCGAGATCGGTGATGAAGAGCAGATTCGTGCGCGCATCGGAGATGGCGGAACCGCGCTTCGACAGCACGCGCTGGCTGCCCGAGCCGGACAGCATCTTGCGCAGCTCTTCCGCGCGCGAATAACGCAGCACGAACGTACGGCTCGCGAGCGGCTCGAGGTCCGCGGCGCGCGCGTGGGCCTCGAAGCGCAGCTTCTCGCGCGCCGCCAGTTCCGCGAGCGGCGCGACCCAAATGACATTGCCGTGCCGCTCCATCGCGAGTCCGTGGACTTCGAGGAACGTGTCGAACGCGCGCCGCCACGGCACGGCGACGAGATTCATCGACACTTGTCCACGCACCTTTTCGCTCGCGACGATGTTCAGGCCGGTGAAGCGCGCGAATGCGTGCAGCGCGGCGCTCAAGTCGGCGTTTTTCAGATCGAGCGTGATCGGCTTGCCGTCGTCGTCGCTCTGCGATGCGTCGCTCAGACGCTCGAGTTTCGGCAAAGGCACGGGCGGGCCTTCCAGCGCCTCTGCCGTTTCTGTCTTCTCCGTTTCCGCCTGCTCCGCCGCGGGCTTCGCGGGCTGCGCTTCGGACGTCGCGACGATAGGCGGGTCGACAGCCTGCGCGTCGAACGATGCGGGCAGCGGCGGAAGCGGCGGGACGATCGCATCGGCGCTATCGGCGGCAAACGCCGTGTGCGCAGACATCGACAGCGCAGCCGCCATTCCGATGAATCTGCCTGAAAGCTTCGCGAACCGGCTCACGTGCGATCCTCCGCGAAAGTCAGCTTGCGCGACATGCCGTCTTCTCGGGCGAGTTCGATTGCGCGCGGCACGACGCGCCCGAGCCGTTCGTCGCCGATTTTCTGCCCCGGCGCGAAGCTGTCGACGTCGCGGCCGCTTTGCAAAAGCGCCATCGCGCGACGCCGTGCGACGAACGTGCCCACCAGCAGCATGTCGCTTCCCTGCGCGGCGGCGTCCGCGCTGCCGAACGGATCGATGACGAACGCGTTGGCGCGCGACACTGCGGCGGGCGCGACCGCCGGCAACGTTTCGAAGATGCGCAATGTCGCTTCTATGGCGAGCGCGTTCGCCTGCCGCTTGATCTGCACGTTCTCGGGAACGACGAGTCGCGGCAGGCCGGCGAGCGCATCGAGAAAGCGCCGTAGCTCCGCGAAGCTGCCGTCCGCGCGCAGCTTGAGCGCGCGCTCAGGAAACGGCTCTCGCTGCTTCGGCGCCCCGCCTTTGACGGCGACAGGCTCGATGTCCGCGACGCGCACGCCGCTCTGGGCGGCCAGATCCGCGACCGCGCGCAACGCGTCGGCGGCGCTCCAGTGCTCCGGATCGAGGCGCCCCGACGACGCGCGCGCTCGCAAGCCGGACAGTTCGTCGGCAATGCGCGCCGCGTCCTGCGCCTTCGCTTGTGCCGCGGCCAACGCGACGCGGCTTTCATCGAGCCGGCTCGCGTCCGACATGCGCCACGCGCGCAGGCCGAACGCAAACACGACGACACTCAACGCGAGCGCGACACACGCGGTCCGTCGCCTCGACCAGTCGTCGAGCGGTTGCAGGATGGAGAGCGCGCCGCGCGAGCGCGTCTTCATGGCGATGTTCATCGGAATCGTGCTCATGGGCGTTCCCCCTGCGTTGCCGCCAAAACCGGACGTGCCTGACGCGACGCCGTTTCATCGCGCGAATGATCCGGCGCATAGCGCACCAGCGCGACGAACTCGAATCGCGCGGCGTGCTCGTCGGAGGCCGTCGATGCAGCGCGCCTGGCAGGCTGCGTCGACGGAATTCCGTTCGCGCGCCGTTTCATTTCGATCACTTCCACCGCCTGCACGCCGCGCAGGCGCTCCAGCCGCTTGAGCCATTGCGACGCTGCCTGCGAATCGGGTGCGAGCGCCGCCAGCTCGACCTCATTCGTTCGCTGCGACACGCGTTGAAGCGCGACGCCGCGTTGAAGAGGCGAGTCGGCGAGCGCTTCGAGCAGCGCGAGGAAACGCTCGCGCGGCAACGCCAACGGCTGCGCGGCCTCACGCGCGCGCCGCCGTTCGCTTTCTGCGCGCACGAGCCGTGCGTGTTCGTCGATCTGCGCGCTCGAAGCACGCAGCGACGTCTCCAGCGCGACACGCCGTTCATCCAGTCGCGCGCGCTCGAACAAGTCGCGGCCAGCGACGGCGCCAACGGCCGCGCAGCCCGCGAGCGTCACCGCGCCGATCAGCGCGAGCCGCTGCCGCCGTAGCTCGCGTCGCTTTCGCGCGCGATAAGGCAACAGATTGAATCCGTCGAACATGGCAGCGTTCATTGCATCACCTCGCGCAACGCCAGGCCTACCGCAACCGCGAAACGCGGCGAATGCTTGTGCACCGTCTGAATCTCGGCCACCCCGTTGCAATACGGCGCGGCTTCGAACGGCAATGCCGCGCAGCCGAAAGTCTTGCCGAGCACGGGAAGCGGAAGGCCCGCGTGCGCCATCAACTCGATCTGCCCGCCGACGTAGATGCAATCGAGCGGCGCGTGTTCGCCAGCGAGTTCGTGCAACGCGTCCGAAATGCTCCGATGCTCGGGCGCGGGATACCGGACTTCGTTTTCGACGCCGCGCGAGCCGACGAGCCAGCCGTGCAAGCCGCTGCTTTCCAGCCAGCAGACGAGATAGCGCGCGTCGGCGTCCAGTTCGACGGAACCTGCATGGCGCATCGCGCGCAATGCGGCGGCCGGCTCGCTGTCGATGGCCGATAGCGCGATGCCCGCCTCCGCCGCGGTCTCGACTCGCGCCTCGACGTGTCGCCGCGCCGTCGCCGCTATCGCGACCAGCGCGTCGCCGTCTTCCCGCGTCTGCACGGACCAGTCGACCGCCAGCGCGCCGCGTTCGATGCCCGCCGCGCGCTCGGCTTCGGCGAGTACGGCCGGCTCGAGCAAGCCGCGCGGATCGCCGCCGATCGGGGCTGCGAGCTGCTCGTGGGTGTCGATGAGTCGGGCGAGCGGAACTTGCGTCGTAAGCGTCGCCGACGACGGCAAGCCCATCGCGCAACGCAGCGCACGCCAAGCGCCGCTTTCCGGCAGCCGCCCGAACGCCTCGCGCAACGCCGCGACGATAGGCGCGCGATCGACGAAATCGCCGCCGACCACCGCACCTGACGGCAGCGCCACCGACTCCAGATGCTCGACGCACACCGCCGCATTCGCCCTCAACCGCCTGCTCACGATGGCGAGGCGCACCGCGTCCTCGCTCACGTCGATGCCCGCCGCGTAGCGCCGCGTGACCGTCAGCATCGTGCCGCGCAGCATGTTTTCCTTGCTCATGACCGCTCCTTCCATTCGATCGCGCACCGAACCGTTCGGGCGCTTGATGTCGGAAGAATTGTCGCGAGCGCCGATCGCGGCGAACACTCGGCCGAATGGCCAACGCTCGCGTCGGAGGGATGCTTCCGCGCAGGATCGCGCGTATCTTGAAGACAACGGCAGACGCGTGTGCAGGCGCACACGGCGGCAGCGTGCGCCGTGTGCGTCAAGAAAAGTCCGAAACCCGGGCAGCTATAATCGCGTGACTGTTTTTGGTGGTGCTATGCAATCCTCTTCCCCGTCCAACCCGCCGTCCACGCCGCCCGAGAAGCCGAAAAAAGCCAAACGCCCATGGTGGGCGAGGCTCATGCTCGGATTTTTCGTCAGCGTTTTCGCGCTCGTCGTCTGCGCGGGTCTGGTGCTCGGCTACGCGCTCGTCGTTGCGATGCCGAACCTGCCGTCGCTCGAAGCGCTCACCGATTACAAGCCGAAGGTGCCGCTGCGCATCTACACGGCCGATCACGTTCTGATCGGCGAATTCGGCGAAGAGCGCCGCAGTGTCGTGCGCATTCAGGACGTGCCCGATCATCTGAAAAAAGCCGTGCTCGCCATCGAAGACGCGCGCTTTTACGATCACGGCGGCGTCGATCTCACCGGCATTCTGCGCGCGGGCTCGGTCGCCCTGACCAACGGCCACGCGTCGCAAGGCGCGAGCACGATCACGATGCAGGTCGCGCGCAATTTTTTCCTGTCGAGCGAGAAGACCTACACGCGCAAGATTTATGAAATGCTGCTCGCGTACAAGATCGAGCGCGCGTTGACGAAGGATCAGATTCTGGAGGTCTATATGAATCAGATCTATCTCGGGCAGCGCGCGTATGGTTTCGCGAGCGCGGCGCGGGTCTATTTCGGCAAGGATCTGAAGGACGTCTCGCTCGCCGAGGCGGCGATGCTCGCGGGTCTGCCGAAAGCGCCCTCGGCGTACAACCCGGTCGTCAATCCGAAGCGCGCCAAGGTGCGGCAGGAGTACATCCTGCAACGCATGCGCGAGCTGAACTTCATCACGCAGGCTGAGTACGAGCAGGCCGTGCAGCAGCCGCTCGTCGTGAAGGGACAGGGCCGCGAATTCAGCGTGCACGCCGAGTACGTCGCGGAAATGGTGCGTCAGATGCTGTACGCGCAATACCGCGAAGAAGCGTACACGCGCGGCCTGAATGTCGTGACGACGATCGATTCCGCCGACCAGGACGCCGCGTATCGCGCGGTGCGCAAGGGCCTGATGGATTACGAGCACCGGCACGGCTATCGCGGGCCGGAAGGTTACATCGATCTGCCGGCGAACGCGGATGACCGCGAGCAGGCCATCGACGATGCGCTCGCCGAGCATCCCGACAACGGCGAGATCGTCGCGGCGGTCGTGACGTCGGCGAGTCCGAAGGAAGTGAAGGCGAGCTTCATCGACGGCAACACGGCAACCATCAGCGGCAACGATCTGCGTTTCGTGCAGTTCGCGCTCTCGTCGCGCGCGCAGCCGAACTCGCGCATTCGTCCGGGCGCGATCGTGCGTCTCATGAAGGACGACGACGGCGACTGGATCATCACGCAATTGCCGCAAGTCGAAGGCGCGCTCGTGTCGATGGTGCCGCAGGACGGCGCGATCCGTGCGCTCGTCGGCGGCTTCGACTTCAACAAGAACAAGTTCAATCACGTCACGCAGGCATGGCGCCAGCCGGGATCGAGCTTCAAGCCGTTCATCTATTCGGCATCGCTCGAAAAGGGTCTCTCGCCCGCGACGATCATCAACGACGGACCGCTTTTCTTCAGCGCCGCCGAGACGGGCGGCCAGGCGTGGGAGCCGAAGAACTACGGCGGCGGCTTCGACGGCCCGATGACCATGCGCTCCGCGTTGCAGCGCTCGAAGAACATGGTGTCGATCCGCATCCTGAGTCATATCGGCACGAAGTACGCGCAGCAGTACATCACGCGCTTCGGCTTCGATGCGGACCGTCATCCCGCCTATCTGCCGATGGCGCTCGGCGCCGGCCTCGTCACACCGCTGCAAATGGCAGCCGGTTACGCGGTGTTCGCGAACGGTGGATATCGTGTGAATCCGTATCTGATCGCCGATATCACCGATCCGTACGGGCGCGTCGTGTCGCATCCGCAGCCGCTCGTCGCGCAGCAAAGCGCGCCGCTCGCGATCACGCCGCGCAACGCTTTCGTGATGAACAGCCTGTTGCAGAGCGTCGCGCAGCACGGCACGGGCGCGAAGACGAATCAACTGAAGCGCGGCGATCTGGCCGGCAAGACGGGCACGACGAACGATTCGCGCGATGCGTGGTTCGCCGGTTATCAGCGCACGCTCGTGGCGATCGCGTGGATCGGCTATGACAATCCCCGCAGCCTCGGCGACAAGGAAACGGGCGGCGGTCTCGCGCTGCCGGTGTGGATGGATTACATGGGCCGCGCGCTGAAGGGCGTGCCCGAGTACAAGCCGATGATGCCGCCCGATATCACGTCGCTCGGCAACGAGCTGTACTACGACGACATGACGCCGGGCCGCGGCTTCGTCGCAACGATCGGTGTGAGCCAGGCGCCGCCGCAGGAAGGCGTGTCAGGCGTGACTGCGCCCGCGCCCGAGGTTGGCGAGCAGGAAAAGCAGGACATCATGAATCTGTTCAAGGGGCAGTAACCCGGCCCCTGCAAAGCAAAGCGAGCGGACCGAAAGGCCGCTCGTTTTTTTTACGCCTCGATTTATGCCTTGAAGCGGATCGGCTCGCCGGCCTGCTCGCTCGAATATTTGCTCAGCGTCGCGAAGAATTCGCTGTTGTCGCGCGTGTCGCGCCAGGCGCCGTCGACGTATTTGTAGTGGAATCCGCCCGCCTTCGCCGCGAGCCAGATTTCGTGCTTCGGCGGCTGCAAGTTGACGATCACCTTCGTGCGATTCTCGAATTCCAGCGTGAGCACATTGCCGCTGCGCTCGAATTCGATGTCCGCTTCGGCGTTGTCCACCGAGCGCTCGATGGCCGTCAGCGCGGCCTCCGCCAGCGTCAGGTATTCCTGGTCTGTCATGCTAAACTCCATCGATTAAACGTATAGGGACGGTCATGCGAGTCGTTTTCAAGATGAGCGCGATTGTAGCGGCTTTGAGCATCGGCGCCGCGGCAACGCTCTCGCTCGGCGGTTGTGGGCAACGTGGTCCGCTGTATCTGCCAAGAGTGCCGCCGCTGCCGCAACGTCCCAACGACCTCCAGAATACGCCGCCTTCGAACGTCGCTCCGGACAGCGAAACGGCATCGAGACAGCCGCTCTCGCTTTCGCCCGAGACCGATCTCAAAACCAGTCCCAATGGTGCATCGGCGCCGAAAGCCGCGTCGTCCGCTTACTGATCCTCGAGCCTTAACGCCTTCGTGGCGCACTTTCGATTCCACGCATGAGTGATTCCGCATTCCACTACGTCGACGGCGTGTTGCACGTCGAAGGCGTCTCAGCCGCGTCGCTCGCGGACCAGTTCGGCACGCCGCTCTACGTCTATTCGCGCGATGCCCTCACGCGCGCCTATCACGCTTACGCCGATGCCTGCGCCGGCCGCAAGGCAACGGTGCACGTCGCGGTGAAGGCGAACAGCAATCTCGCGGTGCTCAACGTGTTCGCGCGCATGGGCGCGGGCTTCGACATCGTGTCGTCGGGCGAGCTCGCGCGCGTGCTCGCGGCCGGCGGCAAGGCGGAGAACACGGTGTTTTCGGGCGTCGGCAAGACGGTGGCCGAAATGCGCGAGGCGCTCGAAGCGGGCGTCAAGTGCTTCAACGTCGAGTCGATTCCCGAGTTGCACGCGCTCAACGAAGTCGCGAAGTCGCTCGGCAAGAAAGCGCCGGTTTCGCTGCGCGTGAATCCCGACGTCGATGCAAAAACGCATCCGTACATCTCCACCGGCCTCAAGTCGAACAAGTTCGGCGTCGCGTTCAGCGATGCGCGCGCGACGTACGCGCAAGCGCATGCCATGCCGAATCTCGATGTCGTCGGCATCGATTGCCATATCGGCTCGCAGATCACCGAAATCAGCCCGTATCTCGACGCGCTCGACAAGCTGCTCGAACTCGTCGAGCAGATCGAAGCGGACGGCATGAGCATTCGTCACGTCGATGTCGGCGGCGGTCTCGGCATCACCTACGACGACGAAACGCCGCCCGATATCGGCGTGTTCGTGAAGACGCTGCTCGATCACATCGAGAAGCGCGGCCACGGTCAGCGCGAAGTGTATTTCGAGCCGGGGCGCTCGCTCGTCGGCAACGCGGGCGTGCTGCTGACGCGCGTCGAGTTCCTGAAGCCGGGCGAGGAAAAGAACTTCGCCATCGTCGATGCCGCGATGAACGACCTCGCGCGTCCCGCGATGTACGAGGCGTTTCATCGCATCGTGCCGGTCGTGAAGCGCGACGAGAAAGCGCATACATACGATGTCGTCGGTCCGGTATGCGAAAGCGGCGACTGGCTCGGACGCGATCGCGAGCTGTCCATCGCGCCCGGCGATCTGCTCGCGATCTGCTCGGCGGGCGCGTACGGCTTCGTGATGAGCTCGAACTACAACACGCGTCCGCGCGCCGCCGAAATCATGGTCGATGGGGAACGCGCGCGGCTCGTGCGCGAGCGTGAGGAAGTGAAGCAGCTGTTCGCCGGCGAATCGATTCTGCCGGACTGAAGCGCCGCGCTTCGAACGAAAAAGCGATGCCCTGACAAGCATCGCTTTTTTTATGCGCGTCGCGCTTTGAGCCAGGCGATCACGCGCCAGCCGAGCAGCACGATCACGATCGAGCCGTAGATCTTCGGCAGTTCGAGATCGTGTTTGCCCGCCTTCATCCACCAGAAATGCAGGATCGCGAGCGCGGCGATCAGATAGATCGCGCGATGCAAGGTCTGCCAGCGACGGCCGAGCTTGCGCACCATCGCTTTCGGCGATGTGACCGCGAGCGGAATCAGCAGCACGAACGCCGCGAAACCGACCGTGATGAACGGCCGCTTGCCGATGTCCTTCAGCATCGCGGCGACATCGAACCATTTGTCGAACCAGATGTACGTCGTGAAGTGCAGTACGGCGAAGAAGAACGCGAAGAGACCGATCATCCGGCGAAAGCGCGCGAGCGCCGTCACGCCCGTCAGGCGGCGCACCGGGGTGATCGCGAGCGTGATGCACAGATACACGAGCGTCCAGAGGCCGGTCGAGCGCGTGATGAATTCGATCGGATTCGCGCCCAGGCCGCCCGTCGCGCCGAGCAGCACGAGACGTGCGAGCGGAAACAGCATCGCGACGAACACGACGATCTTGACCGGAACGATCCATCGCGGTCCCGTCGCGACGCGCGCGCTTTTGATCTGGGAAGCGGACGACATCGTTCAGAAGTTCTTCTTCAGATCCATGCCGGCATACATCGACGCGACCTGATCGCCGTAGCCGTTGAACATGAGCGTCTTGCGTTTCGGCTGAAAGAAACCGTCCTCGCCGATGCGCCGCTCCGTCGCCTGACTCCAGCGCGGATGATCGACATTGGGATTCACGTTCGAAAAGAAGCCGTATTCGCTCGGCGCGTAGAGATTCCAGCTCGTTGGCGGCTGCTTCTCGACAAAGCGGATTTTCACCAGCGATTTCGCGCTCTTGAAACCGTACTTCCACGGCACGACGACACGCACCGGCGCGCCGTTCTGATTCGGCAGCACTTCGCCGTACAAGCCGACGGTCAGCAGCGTGAGCGGATTCATCGCCTCGTCCATGCGCAGACCTTCGGAATACGGCCATTCGAGGATCGGCGTCGAAAGTCCCGGCATCTGCGACGGATCGGCCAGCGTGATGAACTGCACGTACTTCGCGTTGCCCGTCGGCTCGGCGCGCTTGATGAGCTCCGACAACGACACGCCGATCCACGGAATCACCATCGACCAGCCTTCGACGCAGCGCAGCCGGTACACGCGTTCCTCGAGCGGCGCGAGCTTGAGAATGTCGTCGATGTCGTAGACCTTCGGATTCTTGATCGCGCCCTCGACGGACACTTTCCACGGCCGCGGACGCAGCGTGCCGGCGTGGGCGGCGGGATCGTCCTTGTCGGTGCCGAACTCGTAGAAGTTGTTGTAGCTCGTGATGTCCTTGAACGGCGTCGGCTTGTCGAGCGCGACGAACTTCGGGTTGGTCGTCGCGGCCAGCTTCTGGCCTTTGGCGTCGGGCGATGTCAGCGTCGCGTGGGCGAGGCCGCTCGCGCCGGCGAGTCCTGTCGCGGCGAGCGCGCCGAGCGAACGAAGCGTGCGCCGGCGATTCTCGAACACGTCGCGCGGCGTGATTTCGTGACTCGCAATGTCATCGCCGTACAGATTACGGCCTTGTTTGATCCACATGAAGCGTGACTCCTTCCGTTCATTCTTGTACGGAGAAAACAGCAGATTTGATGCCAGTATTCCACCGCAAAACGAAAAAAAACCGCCAGCGCTCGTCACGCATGGCGGTCTTTTTCGATTCGACGCTGCCGATCAGAGCTTGCCGTAACTATGCAAGCCCGAAAGGAACATGTTGACGCCGAGGAACGCGAAGGTCGTGACGATCAGGCCCGTCAGCGCCCACCATGCGGCGGCGGCGCCGCGCAGGCCTTTCATCAGGCGCATGTGCAGCCACGCGGCGTAGTTCAGCCAGACGATCAGCGCCCAGGTTTCCTTCGGATCCCAGCTCCAGTAGCCGCCCCACGCTTCCGCCGCCCACAGCGCGCCGAGGATCGTCGCGATGGTGAAGAACGCGAAGCCGACGGCGATCGACTTGTACATCACGTCGTCGAGCACTTCGAGCGACGGCAGGCGGTCCGCCATGAAACCGCGCTGCTTCGCGAGATACGCGACGGAGACCATCGCCGAGAGCGCGAAGCTGCCATAGCCGATGAAGTTCGCCGGAACGTGGATCTTCATCCACCAGCTTTGCAGCGCGGGGACGAGCGGCTGAATCTGCTGTGCATCGCGCGCGATCGAATACCACATCAGGAAACCGACCGCCGCGCTGATCACGAGCAGCACGAACGCGCCCATCGCGCGCGTCGAGTAATGCTGCTCGTAGTAGAGATAAAACAGCGACGTGATGAGGCAGAACAACACGAAGACTTCGTACAGATTCGAAATCGGAATATGGCCGACGTCCGAGCCGATCATGTAGGACTCGTACCAGCGCACCATCAGGCCGGTGAAGCCCATCAGCACCGCGACCCACGTCATGCGCGAGCCGATCGCGCCGCCCGTCTGCGAGCGCGTCGCAAGGCCGATCCAGTAGAAGAGCGTCGCGAGGATGAAGAGCGCGCTCATCCACAAGATCGCGGACTGGCTCGACAGGAAGTACTTGAGGAAGAAGTTCGTGTCGGCGCGAGCGAGGTCGTGGTGATAGAGCTGGATCGAGAAAAGCGACAACACCGCAATCAACGCGATCAGCAGGCGTACCGGTTTCCAGCGCCAGCCGAGCACGACGAACGTCGGCACCGCGCCGACCAGCACGGCCGTGTCGTACACGTCCATGTACGCGTGATAGCGGTTCAGCGCGAAACCCGCGCCCGCGACCATCGCGAGGGCGAAGAGCCAGTCGATCAGCGTGAGCCTGCGCAGGAACGGACGATCGTCGAACTCGGCGACATCGGGAAGCCCCGATGCCGGACGCTCCGTCTTGGCGGAGGCGTGGGAGGAAGTCTGTGTGAGGTCCATGATCTTACCGTGTTGAAACTTCCGAGCTCGGGGTCTCGGTTTGCGAATGCCGGTGCGCGTTTTGCGCCGGGGACGGATCGGCCGGTACTTCCGGCTTCACGCCGAGCGCCGCTGCGATCTGCGCGCGCGTACGCACGAACTCTTTCTCGAAATCGAACGTGCGGCGGGCTGTGGACATCGCCATCAGCACGCTCGCGCCGCCCTGGCCCGCATCTTTGAGCCAGAACCAGAGCCGGCGCTCGCGCACGTAAAACATCGCGAAAATGCCGACGACCAGCAGAAGGCTGCCAAGATACACCAGATTTTTACCCGGCGCGCGCGTCAACTGGAATACCGAAGCTTGCACCTGCCTGAAGTTGTCCAGTTGCAGAAAGACCGGCGAACCGTACAGAAAGCTGTCGGAAAGCGCGTTGATGGACGATTGCACGAACGCGGCGTTCTTATCGTCCACTTTAGCCGCGGGCTGGCCGTTTTGCTCTCGGGAAATCTGCCATACGTCCCACATCGCGCCTTCGAGCATCCTCATCAGCAGGCCGGCGGCTTTCTCCTGCTCGCCCTTCGGCACCGATTTGTCGATAAACATCGCGATGCTCTGGAAACCGCCAATCATCTGCGGATTCGTCGTCGCCTTGCCGGTTTCATCGGCGCCTGCGAAAAGATTCAGCACGCGGACGGCGCTTTCCTCCAGATGTTTCTGCAGTTCACCGTTTTCCTGCGGCACCGAACGCAACGCGAAACGATGCGCGGCTTCGGCGCGCGTCGCCGGCGTCGCGAGCGCGGCGCGCAGGTCCATCCACTGTTTGACGGTGCCCTGATCGTCGGCGGGAATGCGCAGATAGCGGAACGGATCGTTCGGGCTCAGGCGCATGCCCGCGAGGAACATGCGCTGGCCGCTCACGTCCACGGGCACCATGTAGTTGCTGTATTCGCGCGCCTGGCCGTCCGTGCCGCGCACCTTGTATTGCACCGACGGGCCGATATTGCGCAGATCCGTCGGTCTCGACGTTTTGGCGCCTGAGCCGAGGCGCTCGTCGAATGCATCGCGCAGCGTTTCCTTCTTGCCGACGCCGCGCGCGTCGGGCGCGCCGCTGCCGTCGGTCATGTTCTCGACGTTGATCGCGCGGAAATCCGTGAACTCGACCGTCTCGCCCTGCGCGCCCGCGAACTGCGCGCCGATGGGCGCCGTGCCGCCGATCGTCCCGCTGAACGGCGCGGTCTTCGCGCTGCCGCCGGTCATCGGCCAGGCGGTCATTTCGAGTTTCGAGCCGCCGTCCTGAAAGCTCGATTGATAGATCGAAATGCCGTCGTAGGTGAACGGCTTGTTCACTTCGATGCGCGCCGGAATGCGCTTGCCTGTCTTGTGATCGATCACGACGATATCGCTCGCGAAGAGCTTCGGCATGCCGGTCGAGTAGTAATCGACGATGAACTTATTGAGCTGAATCGAGAACGGCAGGTCCTGAATGATCGAGCCGTCTTGCTGATTCAGTATCGCCGTGCCGACGAACTGCCCTTCGGGCACCCATGCGTAGCCGCGGAAAGTCGGATTCGACGTTGAAAGACGATGCTCGCGCGGAATGTCGTTGATGACGGCGTTGCTGTTGATCGGCGTCTTGTTGAACATCCACATCTGCAGCTTGATGGGCAGATTGCTGTCCAGCAGACCGCCGATACAGATCACGACGATCGCCAGATGCGCCGAGATATAGCCGATCTTGGTCATCGCGCCGCGCTTGGCGGTGATGAGCGTCGCGCCGTTGTCGGTCTCGCGCGTCTTGAAGCGGTAGCCCATCTTCGCGGACAGGCGTTCGAGCGTCGCGGCGGTCTGCGCGCGATCGGCCGTGACCGTGAACTCGCCCTTGTGATGGAACGCGCGCAGCCCGCCTTCGTGCACGCGATCCTTCCAGCTCTTGATGTCCGCGATCATCTTCGGGCTGTTTCGGATCACGCACAGCGACACCGAGATCACGAGGAAAATCAGGATCAGCATGAACCACCATGCGCTGTACACGGTGTAGATGCTCAAGCCACGGAAGATGTCCGCCCAGAACGGGCCGAACTGATTGACGTAGTTGGGATACGGATCGTCCTGCGTAAGCACCGTGCCGATGATGCTCGCGATCGCCAGAATGACCAGCAATGCGATGGCGAAGCGCATCGAACTGACGAGTTCGACGAAATGCCTGATGGCCCGACGGCTCGACTTCGACTGCAAACCCGATGTGGTGACGCTCATTCAAACTCCGGCTGGACAGCAAAAAAGGGTGGAGACGCTGGCGGTCTTTGTCGACCGACGTCCCACCCTTTTCTTGTTTTCGCGCCGGTCTTCTCGGATAGTCCGGGACCGGCTTCGTAGTATGGGCGATTCTCCGTCTCTGCATGGAGAACCGCTGGACGCTGACTGCTATGCGTTCAATGCAAACCGGCGATGTAGTCGGCGACCGCCTTCATCTCCGCTTCGTTCAGGCGCGAGGAAATCTGGTGCATCGGCTCGCTGTTGGTGCGTTGTCCCGATGCGAAGGCGTTCAACTGCGCCACCGTGTAATCGCCCCACTGCCACGACAGCCGCGGATACTGCACCGGAATGCCCATGCCCGTCGCGCCGTGGCACGCCGCACACGCCGGCACGCCCTTGTCCGCGATGCCGCCGCGGTAGATCTTCTGGCCCAACGCGACGTCGTTCTTGTCGCGCGCGTAATTGGGCTTTGCCTTCTGCGACGCGAAGTACGCCGCGACGTTCACCATGTCCTGATCCGATAGCGCGCCCGCGATGCCCGCCATGATCGGATTGTTGCGCGCCGGTGCCTTTGCACCCGGCTGCGTCTTGTAATCCTTCAACTGCTTGACGATGTACTCGGCGTGCTGCCCCGCGAGCCGCGGAAATGCCGCGCCGGCGCTGTTGCCGTCTGCCGCGTGACACGCCGCGCACACCTGAGTCGCGATAGCCTGGCCTCGCGTCACATCCGGCTTGGCCGGTTGCGCGGGCTCCGCCGCACTCACTGACATCGATACCGCCAGACCACTCAAACCTGCACCGAAAGCCGCCGCTGCCCGAATCACCACCAGAGACCTGTACAGTCGGTTCATTCGCGTACCCTGTTTTTCGTCTTGTGAGAATGTGAGGTTCTGCAAAAAACGACGGCGACCGATCATCGCCGCAAGATACCCGAACTCGCTGAACGAAGAGGCCCAAAAGTATGCCTCTGAAAACTGTCTCGCTCCTTGTGGGTGCCGCCTGCGGCTTGGGTCTTGCGTGCCCGCTGATCTTTAAAAATCCGTCGTATTGTACAATAACCCGCTATACGCAAAGACGCCAGTCGGGGCATGCCCAGTATTTGCCGGGTTCTCAAGGCTTCGGTTTTCGCAGCGCTTTCGATTGGACCCGCCCATGTCATTCCTGCTTCATCAATCCCGCTTCTTCACGACCGTCAACCATCTGCGCGATCTGCCGCCGACGCCGCAACCCGAAATCGCTTTTGCGGGGCGCTCGAACGCCGGTAAATCGACGGCGATCAACATCCTCTGCAATCAGAAGCGGCTTGCTTTCGCGAGTAAAACGCCGGGGCGCACGCAGCACATCAATTACTTCTCCGTCGGTCCGGAAGCCGCGCCGGTCGGCTATCTCGTCGACCTTCCCGGATACGGTTACGCCGAAGTGCCGGGCGCCGCGAAGGAACATTGGCAGCGGCTGCTTTCGACGTACCTGCAAAGCCGCGCGCAACTGTGCGGCATGATCCTGATGATGGATTCGCGCCGGCCGCTCACCGACCTCGATCGCATCATGATCGACTGGTTCGCGCCGACCGGAAAACCGATTCACGCGCTGCTCACCAAATGCGACAAATTGACGCGACAGGAGATGACGAACGCTCTGCGTGCGACCAAGAAATCCTTCGCCGAATATAAAGACGCGGGCTATCGCGGCGAACTTACGGCGCAGCTCTTTTCGGCGCTCAAACGGACGGGCATCGACGAGGCGCATGAACAGATCGAAAGCTGGCTGATACCAGAAGAAGCCGGCGAAAACGCGTCAGAAGACGCAGCCGAGTGAGCGCGGCGCGTGCGCGCCGGCATAAAAAAACCCGCCGCATAACGGCGGGTTAATAGCCTAATCGAATAACGACAGGCACCCGCTCAGGGAGGAGAAGCGGGGAGTCCGGCGGCAAGCGCCTCGCTCGATCGGTATGATATACCATTGTCTCAAAGCGGTTTCAGACGCAGCCAAGTGCTTGTTCGGCAAGGGTTTAGGCGTCTCGGAACACGTTTTCGACCTCCCCTGAAGACCACCCAAATTCGAGTCGAAATATGAGCTTCTATCCTCACCATCGCCCGCGCCGGATGCGCCGCGATGACTTCTCGCGCCGTCTGATGCGCGAAAACATCCTCACGACGAACGACCTCATCTATCCCGTGTTCATCGTCGAAGGTACGAATGTGCGGCAGGCCGTGCCGTCGATGCCCGGCGTCGAGCGCACGTCCGTCGATTTGCTGATGAAAGTCGCCGAGCAATGCGTCGAACTTGGCGTGCCGGTGCTGTCGCTGTTCCCGGCGATCGAACCGTCGATCAAGACGCCCGATGGCCGCGAAGCCACGAATCCGGACGGTCTCATTCCGCGCGCCGTGCGCGAGCTGAAGAAGAACTTCCCGATGCTCGGCGTGCTGACCGACGTCGCGCTCGATCCGTACACGAGCCACGGCCAGGACGGCGTGCTCGACGAAGAAGGCTACGTGAAGAACGACGAAACGAGCGAAATTCTCGTCGAGCAGGCGCGCACCCAAGCTGAAGCGGGCGTGGATATCGTCGCGCCGTCGGACATGATGGACGGGCGCATCGGCGCGATCCGCGAGATGCTCGAAAGCGAAAGCCACATCCACACGCGCATCATGGCGTATGCGGCGAAGTACGCGTCGGCGTTCTACGGCCCGTTCCGTGACGCCGTCGGTTCCGCAGCGAATCTCGGCAAGAGCAACAAGATGACGTATCAGATGGACCCGGCCAACTCGGACGAAGCGATGCGCGAAGTGCGCATGGACATCGAGGAAGGCGCGGACATGGTGATGGTCAAGCCGGGCATGCCGTACCTCGACATCGTGCGGCGCGTGAAGGACGAGTTCCGCTTCCCGACGTACGCGTATCAGGTGAGCGGCGAGTACGCGATGATCAAGGCGGCCGCGCAGAACGGCTGGATCGATCACGACAAGGTCATGATGGAAGCGCTGCTCGCGTTCAAGCGCGCGGGCGCGGACGGCGTGCTGACGTACTTCGCGCTGGATGCGGCGCGGATCATTCGCGCTTCTGTGTAAGCGCCAAAAGGGCGATGCGAGTGCATCGCCCTTTTTTTATCCGTTCAGTTTATCGAGACTCTTCAGGAACGTATCCGCCGATTCATACCCGACCACGCGCGCGACTTCGTTGCCCTGCGCATCGAAGAAGATGATTCCCGGCGGCCCGAAAAGCTTGAAGCGCTTGAGGAGAATTTGATCGTTCGTGTTGTTGGCGGTCACGTCCGCGCGCAGAAGATTCAGTTGCGCGAGGCGCGCTTGCACACGGGCGTCGGAGAAAGTCAGCTTCTCCATTTCCTTGCACGACACGCACCAGTCCGCGTAGAAATCGAGCATCGCGGGACGCGCCGCCGCTTTCACCGCCGAGTCCAGTTCCGCCGATGAACGCACCGGCGCGAAGATCAGGCCCTGCGATTGCGCATTCGCCGACGGCTCGCTGCGGGAAGCCAGCACGGCGAGCGGGCGCAGCGGATCTGTCGAACCCGCCGCCAATCCGACGAGCAGCGTCGCCGCCCAGATCGCGAATGCCGCTCCGAGCCCGCGCCCGAGCCGCTTCCACACACCGACAGGCGCCGCCGCGCCCGACGAGAACAATCCGAGCGATGCCGCCGCGATCAGCAGCCATAGCGCCGCGAGCAGCATCTGCGCAACGCCGCCGATGACCGGCCAGACGATCCACAGCGCGGCCGCGAGCAGCACGACGCCGAAGAAGACCTTCACGCCGTCCATCCACGCACCGGCGCGCGGCAGAACCGAACCCGCGCCGAGCCCGATGACGAGCAGCGGCACGCCCAGTCCGATGCCCATTGCGAAGAGCGCGGCGCCGCCGAGCGCAGCGTTGCCGGTGTGCGCGATGAACGCGAGCACCGCGAAAAGTGGCGCAGTCATGCACGCGCCGACCACGAGCGCGGACAGCGCGCCCATCGCCGCGACTGCCGCGAACTTGCCGCCGCTGCGCTTCTGCGATGCTTCGTTGACGCCCGCTTGCCAGCGCGCGGGCAGCGCGATATCGACGCCCGAGATCAACGCGATGGCGAACGCCGCGAGCAGCAGGCCGAACGCGCCGAGCACCCACGGGTTCTGCAGCCACGCGCCGAGGCTTTGTCCGATCAACGCGGCAGCGACGCCGAGCGCGGTATAGACGAGCGCCATGCCGATCACGTACGAAACCGACAATGCGAATCCGCGCGAACGCGTCACACGCGCGCCTTCGCCGACGATGATCGCGGACAGAATCGGGATCATCGGATACGAGCATGGCAGGAGGCTCAGTACCATGCCGGCAAGGAAATAGAGTCCGACGACTGTGAAGAATCCGCCGCCCTCGAGCATCGATTGCGCGTAGTCGGCGCTGGTCGCACGCTCGAACCAGGAGTCGCCGGTGTTTGCGCTCGTCGTCGCAGTCGGTGCCGCGCCCGCGGGCTGGAGCGCGTCGCCGCGCACACGATAGGCCTTCTCCATCGGCGGATAGCAGATGCCGCCATCCGCGCAACCCTGCGACGTCACCGCGAGCTCGAACGGCCCGTTCGCTTTCGTCACCGGAATACGGATGATCAGTTCGCCGCGATACGTCTCGACGTCCTTGTTGAACGTCTGATCGAAATGAACTTTGCCCGCCGGAAGTTGCGCCGCGCCGATGGTCGCGTCGCCGCTCTTCACCGCGAACGCGAAACGCTCACGGTACATGTAGTAGCCGTCGGCGATCTTGTAGCGCACGTCCACTTCGCCCGGCTTTTCGGATGCGCTGAATTTGAACGCGACGTCGGGATCGAGGAAATCGTCGGCTGCGCGCGCGGCGCCCGACAGCAGCGCGAACGCCGCCAGGAAGAGAAACGCGCCGAAAAGTCGCCGCGTGACAAGGCGAGAAAACTCAAACATGAAGAGGACGCTGCGTTTCTGCGTTGACCCACTGGCCGTATCCCGGCGATGCATCGACCTGCCAGACGAGGATTTCGGGCGTTTCATACGGATGTCGAGCCTCGACGAAGCGCTGCAATTCTGCGCTGCGCGCGACGCTCGTCTTGAACAACAACTGCACTTCCTGCGACGACTCCAGCACGCCCTTCCAGTGATATTGCGACGACACGGCGCCGAGATTCGTCACGCACGCCGCGAGCCGCGCGTCCAGCGCCGCTTGCGCGAGCGCATCGGCTGCGGCGGCGTCGGGCAGCGTGGACAGCATCAAAACGACGGGGACGTTCACTCGGCGTGCTCCGAGAGGTTAATTGCGTATCGTAGCATCGGCGGCTGACACTCACTTTTACGCCTCGGCGCGCTGAAATGTCGCAGCCAGAAAGCAAAAAGGCCAAGCTCTAAGCCTGGCCTTTCTGCTAACAACCGAAAACGGGATTTATTCCGCTTCTTGCACTTCTTCCGTCTCTTCGACTTCCGGGCGATCCATCAGTTGGACCAGCGCCATCGGGGCGTTATCGCCGACGCGGAAACCGAACTTCAGGATGCTCAGGTAGCCGCCCGGGCGGTTCGCGTAGCGCGGGCCGAGGACGTCGAACAGCTTCGCGACGGAATCACGATCGCGCAGGCGGTTGAACGCCAGACGACGGTTCGCGAGCGACGGCTTCTTGCCCAGCGTGATGAGGGGCTCGACGACCTTGCGCAGTTCCTTGGCCTTCGGCAGCGTCGTCTTGATGACTTCGTGCTCGATCAGCGAGTTCGACATATTGCGGAGCATTGCCAGACGATGGCTGCTCGTGCGGTTCAGTTTCCGCAGACCATGCTTATGACGCATTTCAGTTCCTTTAACGAGTTTTGATCCAGCTCTTCTATTGCACCCTAATTTGAGTGCACGGGCCGGTCAGGTAAAAGCAAGACGCGGATTTTAAAGCAAAATCCGCGTCTTTGCCAAGTTACGCGACTGCGTTTGGTATTACTTGTCCAACCCGGCCGGCGGCCAGTTTTCGAGCTTCATACCGAGCGTCAGACCGCGCGAAGCCAGCACTTCCTTGATTTCGTTCAGCGACTTGCGGCCGAGGTTCGGCGTCTTCAGCAGCTCGTTTTCCGTGCGCTGGATCAGGTCGCCGATGTAGTAGATGTTCTCGGCCTTCAGGCAGTTCGCCGAGCGAACCGTGAGTTCGAGATCGTCCACCGGACGCAGCAAGATCGGGTCGATCTGCGGTGCGCGCGACGGTGCTTCTGCTGCCGCTTCCGTGCCTTCCAGTGCGGCGAACACCGACAACTGATCGACCAGAATGCGAGCCGACTGGCGGATCGCTTCTTCCGGCGAAATCACGCCGTTGGTCTCGATGTTCATCACGAGCTTGTCGAGGTCGGTGCGCTGTTCGACACGTGCGCTTTCGACGGCGTAGCTCACGCGGCGAACCGGCGAGAACGACGCGTCCAGCACGATGCGGCCGATGATCTTGGCCGACTCTTCGCCATAGCGACGCACGTTGCCCGGCACGTAGCCGCGGCCCTTTTCGATCTTGATCTGAACGTCGAGCTTGCCGCCCTTCGACAGGTGAGCGATCACGTGTTCCGGATTGATGACCTCGCAGTCGTGCGCGAGTTCGATATCGCCGGCCGTGACAACGCCTTCGCCTTCCTTGCGCAGCGTCACCGTGACTTCGTCCCGGTTGTGCAGCTTGAAGACGACACCCTTCAGGTTCAACAGCAGGTTGACCACATCCTCTTGCACACCATCGAGCGTCGAGTATTCGTGCACGACGCCTGCGATCGTCACTTCGGTCGGCGCGTAGCCGATCATCGACGACAGCAGCACGCGCCGAAGCGCGTTACCCAAGGTGTGGCCATAGCCGCGTTCGAACGGCTCCATAACCACTTTCGCATGGTTCTCACCAAGCGATTCAACTGCAATGATCTTGGGCTTCAACAAACTGGTTTGCATAGGTTTTCCTTTTCAATACCCTCGGCTCGTTACACCGATAAGGCTGACCGGTGACAACCTGAAAATAAACAGCCGAGGCCACCTCTTGCCACGAGCAATCAGGCTCCCCGGCTGTCCATCCATTACCGCCGCGATTAACGCGAATACAATTCGACGATCAGGCTTTCGTTGATGTCGCCGGCGATGTCGCTACGCTCGGGCATCGACTTGAACGTGCCTTCGAACTTCTTCTCGTCGACCGACACCCAGCTCGGCATGCCGCCTTGCTGCGCCAGCGAGAGAGCTTCGACGATACGAGCCTGCTTGCGCGACTGCTCGCGCACGGACACGACGTCGCCCGACTTCACTTGCAGCGACGGGATATTCGCGACTTGGCCGTTCACCATGATCGCCTTGTGGCTCACGAGCTGACGTGCTTCAGCGCGCGTCGAGCCGAAGCCCATGCGATACACGACGTTGTCGAGACGCGACTCGAGCAATTGCAGCAGGTTTTCGCCCGTCGGGCCCTTGCGGCGGTCGGCTTCAGCGAAGTAGCGGCGGAACTGACGCTCCAGCACACCGTAGATACGCTTCACTTTCTGCTTTTCGCGCAACTGGGTACCGTAGTCGGACGTACGCGCGCCCGAGGTGCGGCCGTGCTGGCCGGGCTTGCTGTCGAGCTTGCACTTGTCGGCGAGGGAGCGGCGTGCGCTCTTCAGGAACAGATCAGTGCCTTCACGGCGGGACAGCTTTGCTTTGGGACCGGTATAGCGTGCCACGTTGCATCCTTAAATATTGATCACGCAAACTTCCGTTGAACTTCAGTCTGCGCTAGTCCGAACCCTTTGGGCCGAACGGTGGGCTTAGTCAAAACTTACTAACGCACGAAACCCGCCGATACTCGCGCATCGACAGGCAACATGCGGTTGCGTCGACGTATTAGATACGACGGCGCTTCGGCGGACGGCAGCCGTTGTGCGGGACCGGCGTCACGTCGGAGATCGCGGTGATCTTGATGCCAAGACCATGCAACGCGCGCACCGCCGATTCGCGGCCAGGACCGGGGCCCTTGATCCGCACTTCGAGGTTCTTCACGCCGTATTCCATTGCCACGCGACCAGCCGATTCGGCTGCGACCTGAGCTGCGAAGGGCGTCGACTTACGCGAGCCCTTGAAGCCCTGACCACCCGAGGTCGCCCATGCCAGCGCGTTACCTTGACGGTCGGTGATCGTGATAATGGTGTTGTTGAACGACGCGTGAACGTGAACCACGCCCTCGGCGACGTTCTTCTTGACCTTCTTGCGAACGCGTTGCGCCGCGGAGTTGTTCGAAGCCTTAGCCATTACGTTTTCCTGTAACTGTCAGTTCCGCTTACTTCTTCAGCGATTGCGCTGCACGACGCGGACCCTTGCGCGTACGGGCATTCGTGCGCGTACGCTGGCCACGCAGGGGCAGGCCCTTGCGATGGCGCATGCCGCGGTAGCAACCCAAGTCCATCAGGCGCTTGATGTTCATCGTCACTTCACGGCGCAGATCGCCTTCGACGATGAACTTGCCCACTTCGTCACGCAGCTTTTCGAGGTCTGCGTCGGTAAGGTCTTTGACCTTCTTCGAAAATTCCACGCCAGCAGCGGTGCAGATGCCACGCGAACGCGTGCGGCCGATGCCGAAGATTGCCGTCAGGCCGATCTCGGTATGCTGGTGATTCGGGATGTTAACCCCTGCGATACGAGCCATTGTTTTTCCTCAAACAAAAAGCGCAAGCAAAAGCGCGGCGTTCAGCCTTGACGCTGTTTGTGGCGCGGATCAGAGCTGCAAATCACGCGCACAACGCCCTTGCGCTTGATGATCTTGCAATTGCGGCAAATGCGCTTAACCGATGCCATCACTTTCATGATATTACCCTTTTTTCAAATCACTTCGCCCGGAACACGATCCGTGCACGAGACAGATCGTAAGGCGTCAATTCAACCGTAACCTTGTCGCCCGGCAGGATGCGGATGTAGTGCATCCGCATCTTTCCGGAAATATGTCCCAGGACGACATGGCCATTTTCCAATTTCACCCGGAAAGTAGCGTTGGGAAGGTTTTCGATGACCTCACCCTGCATCTGGATAACATCGTCTTTGGCCATAGTCCTTATTAACGCATCGGGACGTTGCCACCCTTGAAGTTTGCCTTCTTGAGCAGCGATTCATATTGTTGCGACATAACGTACGACTGCACCTGAGCCATGAAGTCCATCGTGACGACGACAATGATCAGCAGCGACGTTCCACCAAAATAAAACGGCACGTTCCAGCGCAACACCAGAAACTCAGGCAGCAGGCACACGAATACGATGTAGATCGCACCAGCCAGCGTAAGACGCGTGAGGATGCGGTCGATATATCGTGCAGTCTGATCGCCCGGACGGATACCCGGAACGAAAGCACCGCTCTTCTTCAAGTTGTCGGCGGTCTCCCGGCTGTTGAACACCAGTGCGGTGTAGAAGAAGCAGAAGAAGACGATCGCCAACGCATACAGCAGCACGTACACGGGTTGACCGGGCTTCAGCGCCTCGGCCACGTTGTGCAGCGTGTTCGCGAACCAGTTGGTGCGCGTACCCGAACTGAACCAGTTCAGGATGGTTGCCGGGAAGAGGATGATCGACGACGCGAAGATCGGCGGAATCACACCCGACATGTTCAACTTCAGCGGCAGATGAGACGACTGTCCGCCGTAAATCTTGTTACCGACCTGGCGCTTCGCATAGTTCACGAGGATCTTGCGCTGACCGCGTTCGATGAACACGACCAGATACGTGACCGCCGCGATCAAGACCACGATGATGATCGCCGAGATGATGCTCATCGAACCGGTGCGAACCAGTTCGAACAGACCACCGATCGCGTTCGGGAAACCCGCTGCGATACCACCGAAGATGATGATCGAGATGCCGTTGCCGAGACCGCGCTCCGTGATCTGCTCACCGAGCCACATCAGGAACATCGTGCCCGTCACGAGCGTGACGACCGTCGTCAGCCGGAACACCATGCCGGGGTCCAGCACCAGAGCCGGCTGGTTTTCCAGCGCGACCGCGATACCGAACGCCTGGAAGGTCGCCAGAACCACCGTGAAGATACGCGTGTACTGCGTGATCTTACGTTGTCCCGCCTGCCCTTCCTTCTTCAGCGCCTCCATCTGCGGCGACACGATCGACAGCAACTGCATGATGATCGACGCCGAAATGTAGGGCATGATGCCCAGCGCAAAGATCGTGAACCGCGACAGTGCGCCACCCGAGAACATGTTGAACATGCCAAGGATGCCGCCCGACTGGCTCTGGAACAGCTTCGCCAGTTGATCCGGATCGATGCCGGGCACCGGAATATGCGCCCCAATGCGGTAGACGATCAGCGCAAGCAGCAGGAACACTGCACGCCGGCGCAGATCGCCGAATTTCGCCGCGCTTCGACCGGTTTTTGCGAGACTCGGGCTGTTAGCCAAGTACCTTCTCCGATGCTAGTGCTAGTAACGGCGAAAGCGCGTTACTCGGCGAAAGAGCCGCCAGCGGCTTCGATTGCCTCACGGGCGCCCTTCGTTGCCGTCAGGCCCTTCACCGTGACCTTGCGCGTGATCTCGCCGGTCTTGATGATCTTCGCGCTCTTGATGAGCTCGCCGACCAGACCCGCTTGCTTCAACGCCAACAGATCGATTTCGTCGACCGGCAGCTTCTCGAGATCAGCCAGGCGCACTTCACCGACGAATTCCTTCGTCAGCGAGGTGAAGCCGCGCTTCGGCAGACGACGCTGCAGAGGCATCTGACCGCCTTCGAAGCCGACTTTGTGAAAGCCGCCCGAACGCGATTTCTGACCCTTGTGGCCGCGGCCAGCGGTCTTGCCGAGGCCCGAACCGATACCGCGACCGACGCGACGCTTAGCGTGCTTCGCGCCTTCCGCCGGCTTCAGGTTATTCAATTCCATGTTCAACTCCTTGGATCCGTAGGTCGCGCTTAGGCGATGACCTTAACGAGGTACGAGACCTTGTTGATCATCCCGCGCACTGCCGGCGTGTCCTGCAGCTCGGAAACCGAGTTCAGGCGACGCAGGCCGAGGCCACGCACCGTTGCGCGGTGCGATTCGCGGGTCCCGATCAGGCTCTTGACGAGCTGAACCTTGACAGTTTTTTCAGACATGGTGACCACCTTAGCCCAGAATGTCTTCGACGGACTTACCACGCTTCGCAGCGATGTCTGCCGGGGTCGACTGCTTGCGCAGGCCGTCCAGCGTCGCACGAACGAGGTTGTACGGGTTCGTCGAACCGTGGCTCTTGGCCACAACGTTTTGAACGCCCATCACGTCGAACACTGCGCGCATCGGGCCGCCAGCGATCACGCCGGTACCGTCCTTCGCCGGAGCGAGGAGAACCGCCGATGCGCCGTGCTTGCCGTGCACTTCGTGTTGCAGCGTGCCGTTCTTCAGGGGCACCTTGAACATGTTGCGGCGGGCCTGCTCCATTGCCTTTTGAACGGCAACCGGAACTTCCTTGGCCTTGCCCTTGCCCATGCCGATCCGGCCGTCACCGTCGCCAACCACGGTCAGTGCGGCGAAGCCGAGAATACGGCCACCCTTCACGACCTTGGTCACGCGGTTGACCGAAATCATCTTTTCGCGCAGGCCGTCGTCGCGTTCGTCAGCCTGAACTTTCGCTTGCATCTTTGCCATGACGAATTCTTCCCTTAGAACTTGAGCCCGGCTTCACGCGCCGCATCAGCCAGCGCCTTCACGCGGCCGTGGTAGCGGAAACCCGAGCGGTCAAAGGCGACGGATTCGATGCCGGCAGCCTTGGCCTTTTCGGCGATACGCTTGCCGATCAAGGTCGCGGCGTTGACGTTGCCGCCCTTGCCCGACTTGTCGGCCAGTTCAGCGCGCACTTCAGCTTCCAGCGTCGAGGCGCTTGCCACGACCTTCGTGCCGCATGCCGAGAACACTTGCGCGTAGATATGCGTATTCGTGCGATGCACGGCCAGACGCGGAACCTGCAGCTCAGCGATCTTGATACGCGTCTGACGAGCGCGGCGCAGGCGAGATTGAGTCTTATCCATGATTGCGCACCCTTACTTCTTCTTCGTTTCTTTGAGGATCACGACCTCGTCGGAATAGCGCACGCCCTTGCCCTTGTACGGCTCGGGCGGACGATAGCCGCGCACTTCTGCTGCGGTCTGTCCGACTTTCTGCTTGTCGATCCCCTTGATCACGATTTCGGTCTGCGACGGGGTTTCAGCCTTGACGCCTTCCGGCATCTGGTGCACCACGGGGTGCGAGAAACCCAGCGACAGGTTCAGCTTGTCGCCTTGCGCTTGCGCACGATAACCGACGCCAACCAGCGTCAGCTTGCGCTCGAAACCCTTGGTGACGCCTTGCACCATGTTCGCCAGGAGGGCGCGCATCGTGCCGGACATCGCGTTCGCTTCGCGGCTTTCATCCGTCGGAGCCAGCTTCAACGTGCCGTCTTCGTTCGTCACGGCAACCAGCTTGTTGACCGGTTGCGAGATCGTGCCGAGCGGACCCTTCACGGTGATGACGTCGCTCTTGATGGCCACTTCCGCGCCTTGCAGCGCGATCGGGCTTTTACCTACTCGAGACATGTTTCTTCTCCTTAGGCGTTAAGCGACGTAGCAGATGACTTCGCCACCGACGCCGTTCTGGCGCGCCTTGCGGTCGGTCATCACACCCTTCGGCGTCGACACGATTGCAACGCCCAGGCCGTTCATCACGGTCGGGATGTCATTGCGACCGCGGTACACGCGCAGACCGGGCTTCGATACGCGCTCGAGGCGCTCGATAACCGGACGGCCAGCGTAGTACTTCAACGCGATGTTCAATTCCGTCTTCGCACCTTCCGACTTGACTGCGAAGTCGTCGATATAACCTTCGTCCTTCAAAACCTGCGCAATCGCAACCTTGACTTTCGACGAGGGCATAGTCACCGAAACCTTCTCGACCATCTGCGCATTGCGGATGCGAGTCAGCATATCGGCGATAGGATCACTCATGCTCATTTATGTTTCTCCTATTACCAGCTCGCCTTGGTCAGGCCAGGGATTTCGCCGCGGAAAGCGATTTCACGAATCTTGCCGCGTGCGAGTCCGAACTTGCGGAACGTGCCACGCGGACGACCCGTGATCGCGCAGCGGTTACGCTTGCGAGTGGGGTTCGAGTTACGCGGCAGTTGTTGCAGTGCCAGACGCGCGAGGTAACGCTCTTCGTCCGACTTGCTTGCGTCGTCGATCACAGCCTTCAGCTCAGCACGCTTCGGAGCGTACTTGGCTGCCAGGCGCGCGCGCTTCTTTTCACGTTCGATCAGTGCCAGTTTAGCCACGGTAACCTCAGTTTCTGAACGGGAACTTGAAGCCGGCGAGCAATGCCTTTGCTTCTTCGTCGGTCTTCGCGGTGGTCGTGATGCTGATGTTCAGCCCACGCAGCGCGTCGATCTTGTCGTAGTCGATTTCGGGGAAAATGATTTGCTCTTTCACACCGATGTTGTAGTTACCACGGCCGTCGAACGCCTTGCCCGACACACCGCGGAAGTCGCGCACGCGAGGCAGCGCAACCGTCACGAAACGGTCCAGGAATTCGTACATGGCATTGCCACGCAGGGTAACCATCGTGCCAATCGGGTAGCCTTCGCGGATCTTGAAACCAGCGATTGCCTTGCGCGACTTGGTGATGACGGGCTTTTGGCCCGCGATCTTCGTGAGGTCACCAACGGCGTGCTCAAGCACCTTCTTGTCAGCGACGGCTTCGCCAAGCCCCATATTCAGGGTGATCTTGGTGAGGCGCGGCACTTCCATAATCGACTTGTAGCCGAACTTTTCAACCAGTTCCGGCACAACCTTTTCTTTGTAAATCTCTTGCAGACGAGCCATTTTTTAACTCCGCGTCAGGCGTTAAGCGTGGCGCCGGTCGACTTCAAGAAGCGAACCTTCTTGCCGTCTTCGACCTTGATGCCCACACGCGATGCCTTGCCATTCGCGTCGACCAATGCGACGTTCGAAATATGCAGCGGCATCGTTTTGGCTTCCACACCGCCCGTCGTACCCTTCATCGGGTTCGGCTTCACGTGCTTCTTGACGAGGTTGATGCCCTCGACGGTGACACGGTCGTCCGCAACGGCCAGCACGGTGCCGCGCTTGCCCTTGTCCTTGCCGGTGGTGACGATGACTTCGTCACCCTTGCGAATCTTGTTCATCGCGACTCCTTACAGCACTTCCGGAGCGAGCGAAACGATCTTCATGAATCGTTCGCTACGCAGTTCACGCGTAACCGGCCCGAAAATACGCGTGCCGATCGGCTCGAGCTTCGTGTTCAGCAGAACGGCGGCATTGCCGTCGAACTTGATGAGCGAGCCATCCTGGCGACGCACGCCCTTGGCCGTACGAACGACCACGGCGTTGTAGATTTCGCCCTTTTTCACGCGTCCGCGCGGCGTCGCTTCCTTGACGGTCACCTTGATGATGTCGCCAATGCTTGCGTAACGACGCTTCGAGCCGCCGAGCACCTTGATGCACATGACTTCACGCGCACCCGTGTTGTCGGCCACTTCAAGCCGAGTTTCGGTCTGGATCATGGTTTATCTTTCCCAACTTAATCCGATTGCACCACCATGGCACAGCCGGTCAGTCTTGGTCCCGTCAGCCAAATGGCTGCTTGGGTTAGAACAGGCAGCAACGGCAGACGAAACCCGCCATCGCAATCCGGTGAATCTGTCGACTCAGGCTAGCGCCCGAACCGGCTTCCCCCACCAATTTCGCCCGCGACGGGGCTCCCACAAAGAGGGAAGACCGAGATTATAACAAATAATCCCGGTCTTGCAAGCGAAACTTACTGCGATACAACTACTTAAAGCATCGCGGCACTACAACTTCAGCTTTAGATCACGCGAGCCGCTTCAACCAGCTTCGACACAACCCAGGCCTTCGTCTTCGAAATCGGACGAGTTTCCTGGATTTCGACGAGATCGCCTTCGTTGTACGTGTTCGCGTCGTCATGCGCGTGGTACTTCTTGGAACGCACGACGTACTTGCCGTAGATCGGATGCTTCACGCGGTGCTCGACCAGCACGGTGACCGTCTTGTCCATCTTGTTGCTGACGACCTTGCCGACCAGCGTCCGCTTGAGCGAGGTTTTTACGCTATCGTTCATTTCTGGTTCGCCTTCTCGGTCATGACGGTACGCACGCGTGCGATGTCGCGACGGACCTTCTTCAGCTGGCTCGTGTTCGTGAGCTGCTGGGTCGCGAGCTGCATACGCAAGCCAAATTGCGCCTTGAGCAGATCGGACAGCTCCTTGTTGAGCGCGGCCTGGTCTTTTTGGCGAAGTTCAGTTGCCTTCATCATTTGCTCCTTAGGCGCCGAGCTGACGGACCACGAAGTTCGTCTTGAGCGGCAGCTTGGCTGCCGCCAGACGGAACGCTTCGCGCGCCAGTTCTTCGGAGACACCGTCCATTTCGTACAGCATCTTGCCCGGTTGAATTTCAGCGACGTAGTACTCAGGGTTACCCTTACCGTTACCCATACGCACTTCGGCCGGCTTTTGCGAAATCGGCTTGTCCGGGAAGATACGGATCCAGATCCGGCCGCCACGCTTGATGTGACGCGTCATTGCACGACGCGCCGCTTCGATTTGACGCGCGGTCAAACGGCCGCGACCGATAGCCTTCAGACCGTATTCACCGAACGACACCGCGTTGCCGCGCGTCGCCTTACCGGTGTTACGACCCTTCTGCTCTTTGCGATACTTTCTGCGTTTCGGTTGCAGCATCGTTATTCTCCAGTCTTCGCGTCACCGCCAGCGCGACGGGGTGCGCCACGACGCGCGCCGCCCGGAGCGCCTTCACCGTCACGGCGCGGACGGCGATCGCCACCCGGACGTGCGTTGCGGCGCGGACGCTTTTCTTCCGCCACTTCTTCCACGACCGGCGCTTCGTTGCGGCCCAGGGTATCGCCCTTGTAGACCCACACCTTCACGCCGATGATGCCGTACGTGGTCTTCGCTTCGGACGTCGCGTAGTCGATATCCGCACGCAGCGTATGGAGGGGCACGCGACCTTCGCGATACCACTCGGTACGAGCGATTTCGATACCGTTCAGACGACCCGCGCTCATGATCTTGATGCCTTGTGCACCAAGACGCATCGCGTTTTGCATCGCGCGCTTCATCGCACGGCGGAACATGATCCGGCGCTCGAGCTGCTGCGTGATGGAATCGGCGATCAGTTGCGCGTCCGTTTCCGGCTTGCGAATCTCTTCGATGTTGACGTGAACCGGAACGCCCATGCGCTTCTGCAGTTCAGCCTTCAGCGATTCGATGTCCTCGCCCTTCTTGCCGATGACAACGCCCGGACGCGAGCTGTAAATCGTGATGCGCGCGTTCTTCGCCGGACGCTCGATGACGACGCGACCAACCGAAGCGTTCTTCAGCTTCTTCTTCAGGTATTCACGAACACCGATGTCTTCCTGCAACATCGCCGCGAAATTGTTGTTGTTCGCATACCAGCGCGAAGCCCAATTGCGGCTGACGGCCAAACGGAAGCCAGTCGGATGAATTTTCTGTCCCATCGTTGGCTCCTTAATTCCCGACCGTCACAGTGATGTGACAGGATTGCTTCTCGATGCGATTACCACGACCCTTTGCGCGTGCGGTGAAACGCTTCAGCGAAGCAGCCTTGTCGACGTAGATGCTCGTGATCTTGAGCTCGTCGATGTCGGCGCCTTCGTTGTGTTCCGCATTCGCGATCGCAGACAGCACGACCTTCTTGACGATACCCGCCGCCTTCTTCGGCGAGAACGTCAGGACGTTCAGCGCCTTGTCGACCGGCAAACCACGAATCTGGTCAGCCACAAGGCGCGTTTTCTGCGCCGAGATGCGGGCACCGCGATGAATTGCTTTCACTTCCATCTTGATTGCCCCTTATTTCTTGGCCTTCTTGTCGGCCGCGTGACCCTTGAACGTACGGGTCAGTGCGAACTCGCCAAGCTTGTGGCCGACCATGTTTTCCGTGACGTACACCGGAACGTGTTGGCGACCGTTGTGAACAGCGATCGTCAGACCGATGAAGTCCGGCAGAATCGTCGAACGACGCGACCAGGTCTTGATCGGCTTCTTGTCACGCGTCGATGCAGCCGCCTCAACCTTCTTCAGCAAATGAGCGTCGCAGAACGGACCTTTTTTAGCAGAACGTGTCATTGCCTACTCCTTAACGCTTGTGACGGCGCTGGACGATCATCGTCGTCGTGCGCTTGTTGCTGCGGGTGCGATAACCCTTCGTCGGCGTGCCCCACGGGCTCACCGGATCGCGACCTGCAGCCGTCTTACCTTCACCACCGCCGTGCGGGTGATCGACCGGGTTCATTGCAACACCACGCACCGTCGGACGGATACCGCGCCAGCGGTTCGCACCGGCCTTACCGATTTGACGGAGGCTGTGCTCTTCGTTGCCGACTTCACCGATCGTTGCGCGGCACTCGACGTGCACGCGGCGGATTTCGCCCGAACGCAGACGCACTTGAGCGTAGACGCCTTCGCGCGCCAGCAGCATTGCCGACGTACCAGCCGAACGCGCGATCTGCGCGCCCTTGCCCGGCAGCATTTCGATGCAGTGGATCGTGGTACCGACCGGGATATTGCGGATCGGCAGAGCGTTGCCTGCGCGGATCGGCGCTTCCGAACCGGACATCAGTTGCGCGCCGACCGCCACGCCCTTCGGCGCGATGATGTAGCGACGCTCGCCGTCTGCGTACAGAACCAGCGCGATGTTCGCGCTACGGTTCGGGTCGTACTCGAGACGTTCGACCTTTGCCGGAATGCCGTCCTTGTTGCGACGGAAATCGACGATACGGTAGTGCTGCTTGTGACCACCACCTTGGTGACGCGTGGTGATACGGCCGTTGTTGTTACGGCCCGCCGACTTGGATTGCGTGTCGAGCAGCGCTGCGTGCGGCTTGCCCTTGTGCAGATCCTTGTTGACGATCTTGACCATCGCGCGGCGACCCGGCGAGGTCGGCTTAACTTTCACGATTGCCATGATTACTTGGCCTCCGCTTCAAAGTTGATTTCCTGGCCGGGCTTCAGGCAGACGTACGCCTTCTTCACGTCCTTGCGCTTGCCATTGAAGCGGCCAAAGCGCTTTGCCTTGCCCTTCGTGACGAGCACGTTGACGGAATTGACTTCGACCTTGAACAGCAGCTCGACAGCAGCCTTGACTTCCTGCTTCGTGGCGTCCGGCGCGACTTCGAACACGACTTGTTCGTTCTTGTCGGCAACCAGCGTCGCCTTTTCGGAGATCACCGGCGCGAGCAGAACTTGCATCAAACGATGATCGTTTTTGCGAATCTCGCTCATGACAGCAACTCCTCGATCTGAGCGACCGCAGCCTTCGTGATCAGAACCTTCTTGAAGTAGATCAGCGAGAGCGGGTCGGCGTAACGCGGCTCGACAACCGCCACGTGGGCCAGGTTGCGCGACGCGAGGTACAGGTTTTCGTCGACCGTATCGGTGATGACCAACACGGAGTCGAGACCCATTGCCTTGAATTTTTCGGCCAGCAGCTTGGTCTTCGGGGCTTCGAGCACGAAGTCTTCGACCACGGCGATACGGCCTTCGCGAGCCAACTGCGAGAAAATCGAGCGGAGACCCGCGCGATGCATCTTCTTGTTGACCTTGTGCGAGAAGTTTTCTTCCGGCGAATTCGGGAAGATACGACCACCGCCGCGCCACAACGGGCTCGACGACATACCGGCACGAGCGCGGCCCGTACCTTTCTGACGCCACGGCTTCTTGGTGGTGTGCTTGACCTGCTCGCGGTCCTTCTGCGCGCGGTTGCCGCTACGTGCGTTCGCCTGATAAGCGACGACGACCTGGTGAATCAGGGCTTCGTTGTAATCGCGACCGAACACGACGTCCGATGCGTTCACGCCAGCGCCTTCCTGACCATTGGCATTCAGGAGCTTAAGTTCCATTATTTCGCTCCTTTCACAGCACGCGTCTTGACGGCCGGGGTCACGAAGACCTTGCCGCCCTTCGCACCCGGAACAGCACCGCGGACGAGCAGCAGATTGCGCTCAGCGTCGATGCGGGCGATTTCGAGATTCTGGACCGTGACGGTCTCGTCACCGAGGTGACCGGTCATGCGCTTGCCGGGGAACACGCGGCCCGGATCCTGCGCCATACCGATCGAACCCGGAACGTTGTGCGAACGCGAGTTACCGTGCGATGCGCGGCCCGAAGCGAAGTTGTAGCGCTTGATCGTACCGGCGTAGCCCTTACCGATCGACGTGCCTTGCACGTCAACTTTCTGGCCGACTTCGAAAATATCCGTACCGACGACGGCACCATTCGACAGTTCACCTGCCTTGGCCGCATCGATATGGAATTCCTTGAGGATTTCACCGGCTTGAACGCCGGCTTTGGCGAGGTGGCCCGCCAACGGCTTCGTCACGCGCGATGCGCGGCGAGTACCGAATGCAACCTGAACGGCGGTATAACCATCCGTTTCAACGGTCTTGATCTGCGTCACGCGGTTGTCCGACACGTCCAGCACGGTGACGGGGATCGAATCCCCCTCAGGCGTGAAGATACGGGTCATGCCAACCTTGCGACCTACGAGTCCAAGGCTCATCGTTTTCTCCATTCCCAACTGCGATTGGTCGGGGCTGATTTACAAATGCCGGCTTCGTTACGAGAAACTGGGTCGGCTATTCTTGCACCACTTTCTTGCGCCTTTGCATGCGCATAGGCGCGAAAAGCCTTGGAGTATAACAAGGCTTTTCGAATCCTGCAAGCAATCAAAGACTTAGCTCCGTCTGGCACGCCAGCGGAGCTTTTGGACTTACTGCAGCTTGATTTCGACGTCGACGCCTGCCGGCAGGTCGAGCTTCATCAGCGCGTCGACGGTCTTGTCCGTCGGATCGACGATGTCCATCAGGCGCTGGTGGGTACGGATTTCGAGCTGGTCGCGCGACGTCTTGTTGACGTGCGGCGAACGCAGGATGTCAAAACGCTGAATACGCGTCGGCAGCGGCACCGGGCCACGAACGATCGCGCCAGTCCGCTTCGCCGTGTCGACGATCTCGGCTGCCGATTGATCGATCAGGCGATAGTCGAAAGCCTTCAGACGAATGCGGATTTTCTGGTTCTGCATGACGATTCCTTGAAAAGAGCGAGGCGGTATTGCACCGCACATTGGCAAAAGAGCGTGGGACCGAGCGCTCGCGGAGAGCGAACGCCCGGTCCCGGTCGATACTGCTACTGCTTTACTTCGAGTTCAATCGAGCAAGCCCGATATCTTACTCGATAATCTTCGCCACGACACCGGCGCCGACGGTACGGCCGCCTTCGCGGATTGCGAAGCGCAGACCTTCTTCCATGGCGATCGGAGCGATCAGCTTGACCGTGATCGACACGTTGTCGCCCGGCATCACCATTTCCTTGTCCTTCGGCAGCTCGATTGAGCCGGTCACGTCCGTCGTACGGAAGTAGAACTGCGGACGGTAGTTGTTGAAGAACGGCGTGTGACGGCCGCCTTCGTCCTTGCTCAGCACGTACACTTCAGCCGTGAAGTGCGTGTGCGGCGTGATCGAACCCGGCTTGGCCAGAACCTGGCCGCGCTCCACGTCTTCACGCTTCGTGCCGCGCAGCAGGATACCGACGTTGTCGCCTGCCTGACCTTGGTCGAGCAGCTTGCGGAACATTTCCACGCCCGTGCAGGTCGTCTTCACCGTCGGCTTGATACCGACGATTTCGATTTCCTCGCCGACCTTGACGATGCCGCGCTCGACGCGACCCGTCACCACCGTGCCGCGACCCGAGATCGAGAACACGTCTTCCACCGGCATCAGGAACGCGCCGTCAACTGCACGCTCCGGCGTCGGGATGTACGAATCCAGCGCGTCGGCCAGGTTCATGATCGCCACTTCGCCCAGCTCGCCCTTGTCGCCTTCCAGCGCCAGCTTGGCCGAACCCTTGATGATCGGGGTGTCGTCGCCCGGGAAGTCGTACTTCGACAGCAGTTCGCGCACTTCCATTTCGACGAGCTCGAGCAGCTCGGCGTCGTCCACCATGTCGCACTTGTTCAGGAACACGATGATGTACGGCACGCCAACCTGACGGGCCAGCAGGATGTGCTCACGCGTTTGCGGCATCGGGCCGTCAGCAGCCGAACACACCAGGATTGCGCCGTCCATCTGCGCGGCGCCCGTGATCATGTTCTTCACGTAGTCGGCGTGGCCCGGGCAGTCGACGTGTGCGTAGTGGCGGTTAGCCGTTTCGTACTCGACGTGCGCGGTGTTGATGGTAATACCGCGCGCCTTTTCTTCCGGCGCTGCGTCGATCTGGTCGTACGCCTTCGCTTCGCCGCCGAACTTCTGCGTGAGAACCGTCGTGATCGCTGCCGTCAGCGTGGTCTTGCCGTGGTCAACGTGACCGATCGTGCCCACGTTCACGTGCGGCTTGGTCCGCTCGAATTTACCTTTTGCCATGATTACCTTCGTTCAAAAGTTTGGTTATCGGTTTAAAGCTTGTGGCTTGCGCCGAATTACTTGCGGGAATTACTTACCCTTGGCGTTGATGATCGCGTCGGCGACGTTACGCGGAGCTTCAGCATAGTGCTTGAATTCCATCGTGTACGTTGCACGGCCTTGCGTCAGCGAACGCAGCGAGGTCGAGTAGCCGAACATTTCCGACAGCGGCACTTCGGCGCGGACGATCTTGCCGCCGCCAACCATGTCTTCCATGCCCTGGACGATACCGCGACGGCCCGACAAATCGCCCATCACGTTGCCCATGTAGTCTTCAGGCGTTTCGACTTCCACAGCCATCATCGGTTCGAGGATGACCGGGCTTGCCTTGCGCATTGCTTCCTTGAAGGCCATCGAACCGGCCATGCGGAACGCGTTTTCGTTCGAGTCGACGTCGTGGTACGAACCGAACGTCAGGTGAACCTTCACGTCCACAACCGGGAAGCCAGCCAGCACGCCCGACTTCAGCGTTTCCTGGATGCCCTTGTCCACTGCCGGGATGTATTCGCGCGGAATCACACCGCCCTTGATCTCGTCCAGGAACTCGTAGCCCTTGCCCTGCTCGTTCGGCTCGAGCGTGATGACCGCGTGACCGTACTGGCCGCGACCACCCGACTGCTTGACGAACTTGCCGTCGACGTCTGCCGCCGTCGTGCGGATCGTTTCGCGGTATGCAACCTGCGGCTTGCCGACGGTCGCTTCCACGTTGAATTCGCGCTTCATGCGGTCGACCAGAATTTCGAGGTGGAGCTCGCCCATGCCCGAAATGATGGTCTGGCCCGATTCTTCGTCCGTCTGGACGCGGAACGACGGGTCTTCCTGCGCGAGACGGTTCAGCGCCAGGCCCATCTTTTCCTGGTCAGCCTTCGTCTTCGGCTCGACTGCCTGCGAAATCACCGGTTCCGGGAAAATCATGCGTTCCAGAACGATCGGGTGCTGCGGATCGCACAGCGTGTCGCCCGTGGTCGCTTCCTTCAGGCCGACGGCCGCGGCGATGTCGCCCGCGCGAACTTCCTTGATTTCTTCGCGCTGGTTCGCGTGCATCTGCAGAATACGGCCCAGACGTTCCTTCTTGTCCTTGGTCGCGTTCAGCACGGTGTCACCCGAATTCACGACGCCCGAGTACACGCGGAAGAAGATCAGCTGACCGACGAACGGGTCCGTCATGATCTTGAACGCCAGCGACGAGAACTTCTCGTCGTCGGCTGCGCGACGCTCGGCCTTTTCACCGCTTTCGAGTTCGCCCGTAACCGGGGGAATGTCGACCGGCGACGGCAGGAAGTCGATCACGGCGTCGAGCATGCGCTGCACGCCCTTGTTCTTGAACGCGGTGCCGCACAGCATCGGCTGGATTTCGCACGCGATGGTCCGGTCGCGGATCGCCTTGACGATCTCCGCTTCGCTCAGCTCTTCGCCGCCGAGGTACTTTTCCATCAGCTCTTCGCTGGCTTCCGCAGCCGACTCGATCATCTTCTCCCGCCACTCGTTGCACGTGTCAACGAGTTCGGCCGGGATGTCGACGTAGTCGAACTTCGTGCCTTGCGATGCTTCGTCCCAAATGATCGCTTTCATCTTCAGGAGGTCGACGACGCCCTTGAAGTTTTCTTCAGCGCCGATCGGCACGACGACGGGAACCGGGTTCGCCTTCAGGCGGTTCTTCAGTTGGTCATAGACCTTGAAGAAGTTCGCGCCGGTACGGTCCATCTTGTTGACGAACGCGAGACGGGGAACCTTGTACTTGTTCGCCTGGCGCCACACGGTTTCCGACTGCGGCTGCACGCCGCCCACTGCGCAGTAGACCATGCACGCGCCGTCGAGAACGCGCATCGAGCGTTCCACTTCGATCGTGAAGTCGACGTGTCCCGGCGTGTCGATGATGTTGATGCGGTGCTCGGGGTAGTTGCCGCCCATGCCCTTCCAGAAGGCCGTGGTAGCAGCCGACGTGATGGTGATGCCGCGCTCCTGCTCCTGCTCCATCCAGTCCATCGTTGCTGCGCCGTCGTGAACTTCACCGATCTTGTGGTTCACGCCCGTGTAGAACAGGATGCGCTCGGTCGTCGTCGTCTTGCCGGCGTCGATGTGAGCGCTAATACCGATATTGCGGTAGCGCTCGATAGGTGTCTTGCGAGCCACTTTGGATCCTTTTTCGGTCGACGCGCCGGCGAAATACCGGCCGCGTCCTAACACAAACGGGCGAGGCGCCAAAACTAGCGCACCCGCCCTGATTTTCCGTTTGCCCGGTGAGCGGGAGCTTAGAAACGGAAGTGCGAGAATGCCTTGTTGGCTTCTGCCATGCGGTGAACTTCGTCGCGCTTCTTCATTGCGCCACCACGGCCTTCAGCCGCTTCCTGCAGTTCACCTGCGAGACGCAGGGCCATCGACTTTTCGCTGCGCTTCTTCGCGGCTTCACGCAACCAACGCATCGCCAATGCCATACGACGCGAGGGACGCACTTCGACCGGAACCTGATAGTTCGCACCACCAACGCGACGGCTCTTCACTTCGACCACCGGCTTCACGTTGTTGAGCGCAACCGTGAACACTTCCAGCGGGTCCTTGCCACCCTTGGTCTGGATCTGTTCAAAAGCGCCGTACACGATACGCTCGGCAACCGACTTCTTGCCGGAGAGCATCAGCACGTTCATGAACTTGGCTACATCTACGTTGCCGAACTTCGGATCCGGCAACACTTCCCGCTTGGGGACTTCGCGACGACGCGGCATGATTCTTCCTTTACTTTTTCAGTTGGAGCGATTCCCCGCTCCGCGGCCACCAACTAACCCGATCCATCTATTCGACTAAACCAGCTTGGCCGGGTGACCACTTACTCGATAGCACCGGCACTTCCGGCACCACCGCCTTTACCGCCTTGCGGCGACCTTGATTCGTTACTTCCGACCGGCGACTTACTTGCCAGCCTTAGCGCGCTTCGCACCGTACTTCGAGCGAGCTTGCTTACGGTCCTTGACGCCCTGGGTATCCAGCGAGCCGCGAACCATGTGGTAACGCACACCCGGCAAGTCCTTCACACGGCCGCCGCGGATCAGCACGACCGAGTGCTCTTGCAGGTTGTGGCCTTCACCGCCGATGTACGAAATGACTTCGAAGCCGTTGGTCAGGCGAACCTTGGCGACCTTACGGAGTGCCGAGTTCGGCTTCTTCGGCGTCGTCGTGTACACGCGGGTGCACACGCCGCGACGCTGCGGGCAGTCCTGCAGGGCCGGCGACTTGCTCTTCGTCGTTTCCGACGCGCGGCCTTTGCGAACCAGTTGATTGATGGTTGGCATTGTCTAATCCTAAAAATGAACAAAATCCACGCAATTCGATCGGGCAAAGCGAAAAGAATTGCGTGTTTAGCGATCTCGCCGACGATTCCCGCGCTTCGCATCCGGCACTAGGCCAGATCCGAAGACGGACCAATGACGAGAACCAAGCATGATATTCTGAAAATCGCAATCGGGTCAATACGTTGCGACGATTTCGATGGATTTTCGAGCGACGAATCTCAATCCGAACCGACGACGTCGAGCAGTTCGTCGCCGAAACGCTCCAGTTTGCGCACGCCGATGCCGGGAATATGGCGCAAGTCGTCGATCGTATCGGGGTCGCTGCGCGCGATTTCGGCGAGCGTCGCGTCGTGGAAGATGACGTAGGCGGGCACGCCGTCGCTCTTTGCGGTTTCCGCGCGCCAGGTCCGCAAGCGCTCCCAGCGCGACTTCTCGCGCGGTGACATGCCAGCGGTCGGATCCGCGCGTTCGCCCGTGCGGCTCGACGACTGCCGCGCGCGCGTCGGCTTCACGTATTTGCGCAGCGTGACGCGCTCTTCGCCCTTGAGTACTGGCTTGCTGGCATCCGTCAGAACGAGCGCGCCGAAGCCGTCGTGATCGACTGCGAGATAGCCGAACGCCACCAATTGCCGGAACACTGCGCGCCACTCGGGCTCGGACAGCGCCGCGCCGACGCCAAACGTCGAAATTTTCTCGTGGCCGCGTTGCAGGACCTTTTCGCTGCGCGTGCCGCGCAGAATGTCGATCAGGTGCCCGGCACCGAAATGGAATCCGCTCGCCCGCTGTGCGCGATACACGCACGACAGCGCCATCTGCGCCTCGCGAGTGGCATCGAAGGACGCGGGCGGCTCGATGCACGTATCGCAATTGCCGCACGGCGTGCTCGTCTCGCCGAAGTACGCGAGCAAACGCACGCGGCGACACGTGGCCGCCTCGCAAAGTCCAAGCAGTGCATCGAGCTTGCCGGTCTGCACCCGCTTGTGGGCGTCGTCGGCGTCGGATTCGTCGATCATCTTCCGCTGCTGCACGACGTCGCCCAATCCGTAAGCCATCCACGCGTTCGCCGGCAAGCCGTCGCGGCCCGCGCGTCCGGTTTCCTGGTAGTAGCCCTCGACGCTCTTCGGCAAATCCAGATGCGCGACGAAGCGCACGTCCGGCTTGTCGATGCCCATGCCGAACGCGATTGTCGCGCACATGACGATGCCTTCCTCGTGCTGGAACATCTCCTGATGCTTCTGGCGCGTCTCGAACTCCATGCCCGCGTGATACGGCAACGCGCGGATGCCCTGGCCCTTCAGCCAGTCTGCGGTTTCCTCGACTTTGCGGCGCGACAGACAATAGACGACGCCCGCATCGGTGGTGCCATCCTTGTTCGTATGCTCCGCGCGGATGAAATCGAGCAGCTGCGAGCGCGCATTGTCCTTTTCGACGATCCGATAACGAATGTTCGGCCGATCGAAGCTCGAAACGAAGATGCGCGCGTCGTCGAGCGCGAGGCGATGCACGATTTCGTCGCGCGTGATCGCATCGGCGGTCGCGGTGAGCGCGATGCGCGGCACATCGGGAAACCGCTCGTGCAGCACGGAAAGCTGAATGTATTCAGGGCGGAAATCGTGCCCCCATTGCGAAACGCAATGTGCCTCGTCGATCGCGAAGAGACCGACCGGCGCGCTGTCGAGGAGATCGAGAAAGCGCGGTGTCATCAGGCGTTCAGGCGCGACATACAGCAAGTCGATCTCGCCGTTGCGCAGGGCGCGCTCGGTCGCGGCTGCTTCGGCGCCGGACAACGTGGAATTGAGATACGCGGCGCGCACGCCCACCTCGGTCAGCGCGGCGACCTGATCCTGCATCAACGCGATGAGAGGCGACACGACGATGCCCGCCCCGAAACCCGCCTCGCGCCGTACCAGCGACGGTATCTGATAGCACAGCGACTTGCCGCCGCCGGTGGGCATCAGCACGAGGGAATCGCCGCCGTTCGCGACATGCTCGACGATCTCCGCCTGTTGTCCGCGAAATGCGGGATAGCCGAAGATTTCGTTGAGTATTTCGAGCGACCGGGACATGTGGAAAAGCGCGCACTGCGACGTGGGAGATAACGAATTCTACCAACGCATTAGCGCGTGAAACCGGCGATAGCCATTCGGACGATGCCGGCAGCGAAACGTGCAGACGAAAAAAAACCGCCCAGCCGAAGCTGAGCGGTTCATCGATGCTACTAGCGAGAGACGCTTACTCGTTGGTGTGCGGCTGCTGCTCCGCCGCCGGCGTTTCCGGCGTACCGAAGTCGAAAGCCTCTTCGGCCGCGATCTGGTCGAAACGCTCGCGATCCGACGATTCCTTCGCCTTGCGCGCCTTGTGGAACGCGAGACCCGTACCGGCCGGAATCAGACGGCCGACGATCACGTTTTCCTTCAGGCCACGCAGATCGTCGCGCTTGCCCATGATCGCCGCTTCGGTCAGCACGCGGGTCGTTTCCTGGAACGACGCCGCCGAGATGAACGAATCGGTCGACAGCGATGCCTTCGTGATACCGAGCAGCACGTTGTCGTACGTCGCCGGACGCTTGTCTTCCGCGATCATCTTGTCGTTCTCGTCGAGCATGTCCGAACGCTCGACTTGTTCGCCAGGAATGAAACGCGTATCGCCGTTGTCGACGATCTGCACGCGGCGCAGCATCTGACGCACGATCACTTCGATGTGCTTGTCGTTGATCTTCACGCCCTGCAGACGGTACACGTCCTGCACTTCGTCCACGATGTAGCGCGACAACGCCTCGATACCCTGCAGACGCAGGATGTCGTGCGGATCGGCAGGACCGTCGACGATCATTTCGCCCTTGTTGACGACCTGACCGTCGTGCACCAGCACCTGCTTTTCCTTCGCGATCAGGAACTCGTGCTGATTGCCCTCGAGGTCCGTGATGACGAGACGCTGCTTGCCCTTCGTGTCCTTGCCGAACGACGTCGTGCCCGTGACTTCCGCCAGAATGCCGGCGTCCTTCGGCGAGCGCGCTTCGAACAGTTCGGCCACGCGCGGCAGACCACCGGTAATGTCACGCGTCTTCTGCGCTTCAACCGGGATACGCGCCAGCACTTCACCGACCTGCACCTGCTGACCATCCTTCACGGTGATCAGTGCGCCGACCTGGAAGCCGATCTGCACCGAATGCTCGGTGTTCGGGATCTTCACTTCCTCGCCGTTCGCGTCGAGCAGCTTCACCTGCGGACGCACGCTCTTGCCAGCCTGCGAGCCACGGCGCTTCGCGTCGATCACGACCAGGGTCGAAAGACCGGTCACGTCGTCGATCTGCTTCGCGACCGTCACGCCTTCCTCGACGTTCTCGAACTTCACCGTACCGCCCCACTCGGTGATGATCGGACGCGTCAGCGGATCCCATTGAGCCAGTTGCGTACCGGCCTTGATCGCAGCGCCGTCGAGTTGCAGCAGCGTTGCGCCGTACGGAATCTTGTGACGCTCACGCTCGCGACCGAAGTCGTCCGCGATGATCGCCTCGCCGGAACGCGAAATGACGACCTGCTCGCCCTTCGCGTTGGTGACGTAACGCATCGTGGCCGTGAAGCGCAGCGTACCGTTGCTCTTCGCTTCCACCGTCGAAGCCACCGCCGCACGCGATGCCGCACCACCGATGTGGAACGTACGCATCGTCAGCTGCGTGCCCGGCTCGCCGATCGACTGAGCAGCGATCACACCGACTGCCTCACCGACGTTCACGCGCGAACCGCGGCCCAGGTCGCGGCCGTAGCATGCGGCGCACAGGCCATAACGCGTCTCGCAGGTGAGCGGCGTGCGCACGCGCACTTCGTCGATGCCGAGGCGCTCGATTTCCTCCACCGCATCTTCGTCGAGCAGATCGCCCGAAGCGTAGATCGTTTCCTGCGTTTCCGGATTGACGACGTCCGCCACCGCGACGCGACCGAGAATACGGTCACGCAGCGCTTCGACGACTTCACCGCCTTCCACCAACGCCTTCATCGCCACGCCGTTCGACGTGCCGCAATCGTCTTCGACGACGACCAGATCCTGCGTCACGTCGACGAGACGACGCGTCAGGTAACCCGAGTTCGCGGTCTTCAACGCCGTGTCCGCCAGACCCTTACGAGCGCCGTGCGTCGAGATGAAGTACTGCAACACGTTCAGGCCTTCGCGGAAGTTCGCGGTAATCGGCGTCTCGATGATCGAGCCGTCCGGCTTCGCCATCAGGCCGCGCATACCGGCGAGCTGACGAATCTGCACCGCGGAACCACGCGCGCCCGAGTCGGCCATCATGTAGATGGAGTTGAACGACTCCTGCTTCGTTTCGTTGCCGTCGCGATCGACCACCGGCTCCGTTGCGAGCTGCTCCATCATCGCCTTGCCGACCGCTTCCGACGTTGCCGACCAGATGTCGACCACGTTGTTGTAGCGTTCCTGCGCGGTGACGAGACCCGACATGTACTGACGGTCGTATTCCTTCACCTTCTTCGCGGCGTCGCCGACGATGGTTTCCTTCTGCGGCGGCACGAGCATGTCGTCGACGCAAATCGAGATACCGGCGCGCGTTGCGAGACGGAAGCCCATTTGCATCAGCTGGTCGGCGAAGATCACCGTTTCGCGCAGACCGCACTTGCGGAACGCCGTGTTGATCAGCTGCGAAATCTGCTTCTTCTTCAGCGGCTTGTTCAGCACCGTGAACGGCAGGCCCGGCGGCAGAATCTCCGACAGGATCGAACGGCCGACGGTCGTCGCGTACAGCGAGATCTTCGGCACGAACTTCGGCGCACCTTCACTCTGGTCTTCGTTCGCCACCATTTCGGTGATACGCACGTTGACGCGCGATGCGAGTTCGACTTCCTTGTTCTCGTACGCGCGGATCACTTCCGACACGCCCGTGAACGTCATGCCTTCGCCCTTGCCGTTGATCGCTTCGCGCGACGCGTAGTACAGGCCCAGCACGATATCCTGCGACGGCACGATCGACGGATCGCCGTTGGCCGGGAACAGGACGTTGTTCGACGCCAGCATCAGCGTGCGCGCTTCCATCTGCGCTTCGAGCGACAGCGGAACGTGCACGGCCATCTGGTCGCCGTCGAAGTCGGCGTTGAACGCCGCGCAAACGAGCGGATGCAGCTGGATCGCCTTACCTTCGATCAGCACCGGCTCGAAAGCCTGAATGCCGAGACGGTGAAGAGTAGGCGCGCGGTTCAGCATCACCGGATGCTCGCGAATGACTTCTTCGAGAATGTCCCACACGACCGGCGTCTGGTTCTCGACTTCCTTCTTCGCGGCCTTGATGGTCGTCGCGACGCCCATCACTTCCAGCTTGTTGAAGATGAACGGCTTGAACAGTTCGAGCGCCATCAGCTTCGGCAGACCGCACTGATGCAGCTTGAGCGTCGGGCCGACCACGATCACCGAACGGCCCGAATAGTCCACACGCTTACCGAGCAGGTTCTGACGGAAACGACCGCCCTTACCCTTGATCATGTCAGCGAGCGACTTCAGCGGACGCTTGTTCGCGCCGGTCATCGCCTTGCCGCGACGGCCGTTGTCGAGCAGCGAATCGACGGCTTCCTGCAGCATCCGCTTTTCGTTGCGGACGATGATTTCAGGCGCCTTCAGTTCGAGCAGACGCTTCAACCGGTTGTTACGGTTGATGACGCGGCGATACAGGTCGTTCAGGTCCGACGTCGCGAAACGGCCGCCGTCCAGCGGCACGAGCGGACGCAGTTCCGGCGGCAGCACCGGCAGCACGTCGAGCACCATCCAGTCAGGCTTGATGCCCGAACGCTGGAAAGCCTCGAGCACTTTCAGGCGCTTCGCGTACTTCTTGATCTTCGCTTCGGAACCGGTGTTCTTCAGTTCCGTGCGCAGCGTCTCGACCTGTTCGTCGATGTTGATCGCGCGCAGCAGTTCGCGCACGCCTTCCGCGCCCATTTCGGCACGGAACTCGTCACCGTACTCTTCGACCTTGTTGTAGTAATCCTCTTCGGTCATGATCTGCCGCGCTTTCAGCGGCGTCATGCCCGGATCGATCACCACGTATGCTTCGAAGTACAGCACGCGCTCGATGTCGCGCAGCGTCATGTCGAGCACCATGCCCAGACGCGACGGCAGCGACTTCAGGAACCAGATGTGCGCGACCGGCGAGGCCAGTTCGATGTGGCCCATCCGTTCGCGGCGCACCTTGGCCAGCGTCACTTCGACGCCGCACTTCTCGCAGATCACGCCGCGATGCTTCAGGCGCTTGTACTTGCCGCACAGGCATTCGTAGTCCTTGATCGGACCAAAAATCTTCGCGCAGAACAGACCATCCCGCTCCGGCTTGAACGTGCGGTAATTGATGGTCTCCGGCTTCTTCACTTCGCCGAACGACCAAGAACGAATCTTGTCGGGCGACGCGAGGCCGATCTTGATCGCATCAAAAACTTCTTCTTGTTGGACTTGCTTGAATAGATCGAGCAGAGCTTTCATTGCTTTCTCTCCGTAGTCCGATTAGTTGCGGTCCAGATCGATATCAATACCGAGCGAGCGGATTTCCTTCACCAACACGTTGAAGGATTCCGGCATGCCCGCGTCGATGACGTGATCGCCCTTGACGAGGTTCTCATAAACCTTCGTCCGGCCCGTCACGTCGTCCGACTTGACCGTCAGCATTTCTTGCAGCACATACGACGCGCCATACGCCTCGAGTGCCCACACTTCCATCTCACCGAAGCGCTGACCACCGAACTGAGCCTTACCACCCAGCGGCTGCTGCGTGACGAGCGAGTACGGACCGGTCGAACGTGCGTGCATCTTGTCGTCGACCAAGTGGTGCAGCTTCAGGTAGTGCATGTAGCCGACCGTGACCGTGCGCTCGAATGCTTCGCCGGTGCGGCCGTCGTACAGCGTGACCTGGTTCTTCGACGGCGTCATGCCGAGATTCGTGGCGATGTCGTCCGGGAACGCCAGATCGAGCGCACGCGTCATTTCGTGTTCCGTCGCGCCGTCGAACACCGGCGTCGCGAACGGCACACCTTCGCGCAGGTTCTTCGCGAGTTCGAGGATCTCGTCGTCGGAGAACTTGTCCAGCTCTTCCTGACGGCCCGACTCGTTATAGATCTGCGTGAGGAACTGACGCATTTCTTCGATCTTCGCCTGACGCTGCATCATCTCGCCGATGCGCCAGCCGAGACCCTTCGCGGCCCAGCCGAGGTGCACTTCGAGAATCTGACCCACGTTCATCCGCGACGGCACGCCGAGCGGGTTCAGCACGACGTCGGCCGGACGGCCATCGGCCATGTACGGCATGTCTTCGATCGGCACGATCTTCGACACGACACCCTTGTTACCGTGACGACCCGCCATCTTGTCGCCAGGCTGCAGGCGACGCTTCACGGCGAGATACACCTTGACCATCTTCAGCACGCCCGGCGGCAGTTCGTCGCCTTGCGTGAGCTTCTTGCGCTTCTCTTCGAACGCGAGATCGAACTGGTGACGCTTCTGCTCGATCGAGTCCTTGATCGCTTCCAGCTGTGCCGCGGCTTCTTCGTCCGCGAGGCGGATGTCGAACCAGTGGTAGTGATCGAGATCTTCGAGGTACGCGAGGTCGATCTTCGTGCCCTTCGCGAGCTTCTTCGGACCGCCATTCGCGACCTTGCCGTTCAGCATGCGGGCGAGACGCGAGAACGCGTCGCCTTCCACGATGCGCAGCTGGTCGTTCAAATCGAGGCGATAACGCTTCAGTTCGTCGTCGATGATCTGTTGCGCGCGCTTGTCACGCGTGATGCCTTCGCGCGTGAACACTTGCACGTCGATGACCGTACCGCTCATGCCCGAGGGCACGCGCAGCGACGTATCCTTCACGTCCGATGCCTTCTCGCCGAAGATCGCGCGCAGCAGCTTTTCTTCCGGCGTCAGTTGGGTTTCGCCCTTCGGCGTGACCTTGCCGACCAGCACGTCGCCCGCCTCGACTTCCGCGCCGATGTACACGATGCCCGACTCATCGAGACGGCCAAGCTGCACTTCCGCGAGGTTCGAGATATCGCGCGTGATTTCTTCCGGTCCGAGCTTCGTGTCGCGAGCAACGACATTCAGTTCTTCGATGTGGATCGACGTATAGCGATCGTCCGCAACGACCTTCTCCGAGATCAGAATCGAGTCTTCGAAGTTGTAGCCGTTCCACGGCATGAACGCGACCAGCATGTTCTGGCCGAGCGCGAGCTCGCCCAAATCCGTCGATGCACCGTCAGCCAGCACGTCGCCGCGCGCAACCTTGTCGCCGACCTTCGCGATCGGACGCTGGTTGATGTTCGTGTTCTGGTTCGAACGCGTGTACTTGATCAGGTTGTAGATGTCCACGCCGACGTCGCCGGCGACGGCTTCATCGTCGTTCACGCGAATCACGATACGGCCCGCGTCGACGTAATCCACCACGCCACCGCGCAGCGCCTGAACCGTCGTGCCCGAGTCGACCGCGACCGTGCGCTCGATGCCCGTACCGACGACCGGCTTTTCCGGACGCAGGCAAGGCACGGCCTGACGCTGCATGTTCGAACCCATCAACGCGCGGTTCGCGTCGTCGTGCTCGAGGAACGGGATCAGCGATGCAGCCACCGACACGATCTGCGACGGCGCCACGTCCATGTACTGGATGCGGTCCGGCGTGACCATCAGCGTTTCGCCCGCTTCACGCGACGACACGAGTTCGTCGGTCAGCGTGCCGTCTTCGCTCACGGCGGCATTCGCCTGCGCGATCACGTAGCGGCCTTCTTCGATCGCCGACAGATAGTCGATCTGATCCGTCACCTTGCTGTCCACGACCTTGCGGTACGGCGTTTCGAGGAAGCCGTACTCGTTGAGGTGCGCGTACAGAGCGAGCGAGTTGATCAGACCGATGTTCGGACCTTCCGGCGTTTCGATCGGGCACACACGGCCGTAGTGCGTCGGATGCACGTCGCGGACTTCGAAGCCCGCGCGCTCGCGCGTCAGACCGCCCGGGCCCAGTGCGGAAACGCGACGCTTGTGCGTGATTTCCGACAGCGGGTTGGTCTGGTCCATGAACTGCGAGAGCTGCGACGAACCGAAGAACTCGCGAATCGCCGACGAAATCGGCTTCGAGTTGATCAGGTCGTGCGGCATCAGGTTTTCGCTTTCGGCCTGGCCGAGGCGTTCCTTCACAGCCCGTTCGACGCGCACGAGACCCGCGCGAAACTGGTTCTCCGCGAGCTCGCCGACGCAACGCACGCGACGATTGCCGAGGTGGTCGATATCGTCCACTTCGCCCTTGCCGTTACGCAGCTCGACGAGGATCTTGATGGTCGCGAGGATGTCGTCGTCCTGCAGCGTCATCGGTCCGATGATTTCGTCACGGCCGACGCGGCGGTTGAACTTCATGCGGCCGACCTTCGACAGGTCGTACGCGTCTTCGCTGTAGAACAGACGGTTGAACAGCGCCTCGACCGCTTCTTCGGTCGGCGGCTCGCCCGGGCGCATCATGCGGTAGATCGCGATGCGCGCGGCCATCTTGTCGGCAGTTTCGTCGATACGCAGCGTCGACGAAATGTACGGACCCTGATCCAGATCGTTCGTGTAGAGCGTCTGAATGTCCTTGACCTTCGCTTCGCGCAGCTTCTCGAGAACCGTCTCCGTGATTTCTTCGTTGGCGTTCGCGATCACTTCGCCCGTTTCGGGGTCGATCACGTTCTTCGCCAGCACGCGGCCGAGCAGGTATTCCTCCGGCACCGAGATGAACTTCGTCTTGGCGTTTTCGAGGTCGCGAATGTGCTTCGCGTTGATCCGCTTGTCCTTCGTGACGATGACGTTGCCATCGCGATCCTGGATGTCGAAGCGCGCGACTTCGCCGCGCAGACGCTCAGGCACGAATTCCATTTGCGCGCCTTCGCTCATCAGCGCGAAGTTGTCGAACACGAAGAAGTTCGCGAGGATCTGCTCCGGCGACATGCCGATAGCCTTCAGCAGGATCGTGACCGGCATCTTGCGGCGACGGTCGACGCGGAAGTACAGCACGTCCTTCGGATCGAATTCGAAGTCGAGCCACGAGCCACGATAGGGAATGATACGAGCCGAGAACAGCAGCTTGCCGGAGCTGTGCGTCTTGCCCTTGTCGTGCTCGAAGAACACGCCAGGCGAACGGTGGAGCTGCGACACGATCACGCGCTCGGTACCGTTGATGACGAACGAACCCGTCGGCGTCATGAGCGGAATTTCGCCCATGTACACTTCCTGCTCCTTCACTTCCTTGACGACCGGCTTGCTCGGCGATTCCTTGTCGAGCAGAACCAGGCGCACTTTCGCGCGCAGCGCCGAGCAGTACGTCAGACCGCGCTGCTGGCATTCCTTGATGTTGAACGCGGGCGGCGACAGCATGTAGCTGACGAACTCGAGACGCGCGAAACCGTTGTGCGAGACGATCGGGAAAACAGAGCTGAACGCAGCCTGCAAGCCTTCGGACTTGCGCTGCGAGGAAGACGTGTCCGCTTGCAGAAACGTCTGGAATGATTCAAGCTGGGTCGCCAGCAAAAAGGGAACTTGGTGAACGATGGGGCGCTTCGCGAAACTCTTGCGAATACGCTTCTTCTCGGTGAAGGAATATTGCATACGATCTCCGAATCACGGCGGGCGTTACCGAGGCGGGATACCTCGATGCCACAGCCCGGTGTTCACCGACTGAGACCCGCGCAACTGTCCGGGGAGGACGCGCGAATCTAGAAGCTTGGTGGTTGGCCGCTACCAACCGCTGGCTGACGGCAGCGGATGCCTGTGTTTCCCGCTACCCGACCAAACTTGCCTTCTGCAGTCGCTTCAGAAGACAAAGAGAACAATCGGAAAATTCTGCGGCTCCGACCGTTATCTTTGGCTTCTGTGGAGACATTTATGCTTGCTGACCAGCATACAAACTGCGTCCCCACAAAGCACAAAAAGGCCGGCGGTGAAAAACCGCCAGCCTTCGCATAGCGCAATGAAACTTACTTGATTTCAGCCTTCGCGCCAGCGTCTTCCAGCTTCTTCTTGGCTTCTTCAGCAGCAGCCTTGGGCACCGCTTCCTTGATGGGCTTCGGTGCGCCGTCAACCAGATCCTTCGCTTCCTTCAGGCCGAGACCCGTCAGTTCACGAACAGCCTTAATGACGGAAACCTTGTTCGCGCCTGCTTCGAGCAGGTTCACGGTGAACTCCGTCTGCTCTTCAGCAGCAGCAGCGGCGCCACCGGCACCTGCGGGGCCAGCAACTGCGACAGCAGCAGCCGACACGCCAAACTTCTCTTCGAACGCCTTGACCAGCTCGTTCAGTTCCAGCACCGACATCGAGCCAACGGCTTCGAGGATGTCTTCTTTTGCGATTGCCATGTGAAATACTCCTAGATTGAATTCGGATCGAGCTAGCGATCTAGCTTTGCCTAACTTAAGCGACTAGCGCCCAAGCGCGGTCGTTACGCAGCTTCGCCCTGCTTCTTTTCAGCCAGCGCGGCCAGAGCGCGCGCAAAGCCGAAAACAGGTGCCTGCATGACGAACAGCAACTTGGAGAGCAGTTCTTCGCGGCTCGGGATGTTGGCCAGCGCTTGCACGCCTGCCTTGTCCATCACGTTGCCTTCGTAGGAACCAGCCTTGATGATCAACTTGTCATTGCTCTTGCCGAAGTCGTTGACGACCTTGGCAGCGGCAATGGCATCTTCCGAGATGCCGTAGATCAGAGGACCGGTCATCTGCTCAGCCAGCGGAGCGAACGGCGTACCTTCGACGGCGCGACGCGCCAGCGTGTTCTTCAACACGCGCAGATACACCTGTTGCTCACGCGCTTTCGCGCGCAGCTTGGTCAGATCGCCAACCGTGATCCCACGATACTCAGCGAGCACCATCGTCTGAGCCTTCGCGACTTGCGCGGCGACTTCAGCGACGACTGCCTGCTTATCTTCTTTGTTCAGTGGCACGGTTAAACCTCCAGATTCGATGCACTCGGGCGAACTACCCTCATGCACCACGTTCAACAACGGCGTCCGACTGTTAGGAGTATTTCGATCGATTGGTGAGACGTCTCACGACGCTCGATAACCGACTTCAACCACTGCAAAACTGTTTCGGGTTCGCCATCTGCGTTGGCTTGAATTAAGGCAATGCCTGCCTGCTGCACCGCCACCAACGGTCTTTGACAACCGGTTGCTCAATCGAAACTGCAATCTTGCAACCGCCCAAAGCCCATATGAAGCGCGGTCATCTGACCGCGCTCGAAATTCTTACTGTTGCGCCAGCGTGGCTTGATCCACGCGAACGCCGACACCCATCGTGCTCGACACCGCGATCTTGCGCAGGTACACGCCCTTGCTGGTCGCCGGCTTCGCCTTTTGCAGCGCTTCGATCAGCGCCGACAGGTTCTGACGCAGCGATGCCGGCTCGAACGATGCGCGACCGATCGTGCCGTGGATGATACCGGCCTTGTCGACGCGGAACTGAACCTGACCCGCCTTCGCGTTCTTGACCGCTTGAGCGACGTCCGGCGTAACCGTACCGACCTTCGGGTTCGGCATCAGACCACGCGGACCGAGGATCTGACCCAGCGTACCGACGACACGCATCGTGTCCGGCGAAGCGATCACGACGTCGAAATTCAGATTGCCGGCCTTGACTTGCTCGGCCAGGTCTTCCATGCCGACCACGTCTGCGCCAGCTGCGCGAGCCTGTTCAGCCTTGTCGCCTTGCGCGAACACTGCGACGCGAACCGACTTGCCGGTACCAGCCGGCAGAACCACGGAGCCGCGAACCACCTGATCCGACTTCTTCGCGTCGATGCCGAGCTGCACTGCAACGTCGATCGACTCGTCGAACTTGGCGCTCGCGCATTCCTTCACGAGAGCCAGCGCGTCGTCGATCGCGTACAGCTTCTGACGATCAACCTTGTTCGCAAATGCCTGAAGGCGCTTAGAAAGCTTAGCCATTTACACGCCCTCCACAGTGATGCCCATCGAACGCGCGCTGCCGGCGATCGTACGCACGGCTGCATCCAGATCAGCTGCCGTAAGATCCGGCATCTTGGTCTTCGCGATTTCTTCCGCTTGAGCGCGGGTGATGTTGCCGACCTTGTCGGTGTGCGGCTTGCTCGAACCCTTCTGCACTGCGGCCGCCTTCTTGATCAGAACGGTAGCCGGCGGCGTCTTCATGATGAAGGTGAAGCTCTTGTCCGCGAATGCCGTAATGACGACCGGCACCGGCAGACCCGGCTCCATACCCTGAGTCTGCGCGTTGAACGCCTTGCAGAACTCCATGATGTTCAGGCCACGCTGGCCCAGTGCCGGACCGACCGGCGGCGACGGGTTGGCTTTACCTGCAGGAATCTGCAGCTTGATAAAGCCGATGATTTTCTTTGCCATGTTGAAAACCTCTGCTGAACGCGTGAGCGTTCGGTGAGTGATAGCGCGCGTTCGACGTTGCCGACTACTGACGCTCCTCAACGGCCATGACGCGGACCGTAAGCGCGAATCGCGCGATGGCCCGAAAGCCACGCGCGATGTATTCGATTAAAGCTTCTCGACCTGACCGAACTCGAGTTCGACCGGCGTCGAACGCCCGAAAATCGTGACAGAAACACGCACTCGGGACTTTTCGTAATTCACTTCTTCGACGTTGCCATTGAAGTCGGTGAACGGACCTTCCTTCACGCGGACCATCTCGCCGACTTCGAAGAGCGTCTTCGGCCGCGGCTTCTCGACGCCTTCCTGCATCTGCGACATGATCTTTTCGACTTCACGTGGCGAGATGGGACTCGGGCGATTGCGCGCACCACCAACGAAACCGGTTACTTTGGCCGTGTTCTTGACCAGATGCCACGTTTCGTCCGTCATTTCCATTTCGACCAGGACGTAACCCGGGAAGAAACGACGCTCGGTGACCGATTTGTGGCCGCCCTTTACTTCAACAACTTCTTCGGTCGGGACAAGAATCTGACCGAATTGATTTTGCATGCCTGCGCGCTCGATGCGCTCCTGAAGCGCACGTTGCACGCTCTTCTCCATGCCGGAGTAGGCGTGCACCACATACCAACGCTTTCCACTCGGGGATGTCGGAGTATCGCTCATATCATTTCCAACCCAGAATCGCCGAGAAAATCACCCATTCGATCGACTTATCGCTAAGCCAAAGGAAGATGGCCATGATCAGAACAAACGCGAAGACCACCAGGGTCGTTTGCGTGGCCTCTTTGCGAGTCGGCCAGACAACCTTGCGGACTTCCTTGTACGAGTCTTTGGCAAAAGCGATGAAACCCTTGCCCGGCGCAGAGAGCAGACCGACTGCGACACCCGCGATGACACCAACAGCAAGCGCTGCGCCGCGGACGTACCATTCTTGGCCCGAGAGCCAGAAGAATCCAACGAACCCGGCCAAGACCAACAATACGCCCGCCACCAACATCAACTTGTCGCCGGAAGTATTTACAGTTTCGACGGAAGGATTCGCCATAACACCTTAAACAGCGCCACTTGGCGCGAGAATTTTGGCAGGGGCAGAGGGAATCGAACCCCCAACCTTCGGTTTTGGAGACCGACGCTCTGCCAGTTGAGCTATACCCCTAAACCATTTGGGGTCGACGGACATTGCCGACCCCGAAACCACTAACTACCGAGAAGATTTCTGGCTCTTACTCGATAATCTTCGCCACGACACCAGCGCCGACGGTACGGCCGCCTTCGCGGATTGCGAAGCGCAGACCTTCTTCCATGGCGATCGGAGCGATCAGCTTGACCGTGATCGACACGTTGTCGCCCGGCATCACCATTTCCTTGTCCTTCGGCAGCTCGATTGAGCCGGTCACGTCCGTCGTACGGAAGTAGAACTGCGGACGGTAGTTGTTGAAGAACGGCGTGTGACGGCCGCCTTCGTCCTTGCTCAGCACGTACACTTCAGCCGTGAAGTGCGTGTGCGGCGTGATCGAACCCGGCTTGGCCAGAACCTGGCCGCGCTCCACGTCTTCACGCTTCGTGCCGCGCAGCAGGATACCGACGTTGTCGCCTGCCTGACCTTGGTCGAGCAGCTTGCGGAACATTTCCACGCCCGTGCAGGTCGTCTTCACCGTCGGCTTGATACCGACGATTTCGATTTCCTCGCCGACCTTGACGATGCCGCGCTCGACGCGACCCGTCACCACCGTGCCGCGACCCGAGATCGAGAACACGTCTTCCACCGGCATCAGGAACGCGCCGTCAACTGCACGCTCCGGCGTCGGGATGTATGAATCCAGCGCGTCGGCCAGGTTCATGATCGCCACTTCGCCCAGCTCGCCCTTGTCGCCTTCCAGCGCCAGCTTGGCCGAACCCTTGATGATCGGGGTGTCGTCGCCCGGGAAGTCGTACTTCGACAGCAGTTCGCGCACTTCCATTTCGACGAGCTCGAGCAGCTCGGCGTCGTCCACCATGTCGCACTTGTTCAGGAACACGATGATGTACGGCACGCCAACCTGACGGGCCAGCAGGATGTGCTCACGCGTTTGCGGCATCGGGCCGTCAGCAGCCGAACACACCAGGATTGCGCCGTCCATCTGCGCGGCGCCCGTGATCATGTTCTTCACGTAGTCGGCGTGGCCCGGGCAGTCGACGTGTGCGTAGTGGCGGTTAGCCGTTTCGTACTCGACGTGCGCGGTGTTGATGGTAATACCGCGCGCCTTTTCTTCCGGCGCTGCGTCGATCTGGTCGTACGCCTTCGCTTCGCCGCCGAACTTCTGCGTGAGAACCGTCGTGATCGCTGCCGTCAGCGTGGTCTTGCCGTGGTCAACGTGACCGATCGTGCCCACGTTCACGTGCGGCTTGGTCCGCTCGAATTTACCTTT
>NZ_JALQDP010000022.1:0-647 GCF_023631165.1 Caballeronia sp. AZ1_KS37
AGCGTGGTCTTGCCGTGGTCAACGTGACCGATCGTGCCCACGTTCACGTGCGGCTTGGTCCGCTCGAATTTACCTTTGGCCATTTTCGACTCCTAACAGGATTTTCGCACCTTGCGCCGCGCGCAACTTACTAGACTGATACAGCTGGTGCCCATGGGCAGGATCGAACTGCCGACCTCTCCCTTACCAAGGGAGTGCTCTACCACTGAGCCACATGGGCACTACAAAATCGACACTGGAGCGGGTGAAGGGAATCGAACCCTCGTCGTAAGCTTGGAAGGCTTCTGCTCTACCATTGAGCTACACCCGCGAGGGTTGGATTCCCTTACCGCTTGAATTCTGGTGGAGGAGGTTGGATTCGAACCAACGTAGGCGTAAGCCAACAGATTTACAGTCTGCCCCCTTTAGCCACTCGGGCACCCCTCCGCAGAGAACTATCGATTATGGGGTAACAACACGCCGTTGTCAAGCGTTTCTTACGACCCGAAAAATTCGAGGCTCTCACTTATAGGTGAGACGAAAAACGCAAAAAGCCCCAACTCGTTAGAGTTGGGGCTTTCGCTTGCTTTCAGCATGAGGAGCCTGACGATTACCTACTTTCACACGGGTATCCGCACTATCATCGGCGTGGAGTCGTTTCACGGTCC
>NZ_JALQDP010000023.1:0-6230 GCF_023631165.1 Caballeronia sp. AZ1_KS37
CTATCGCCGATTCCGAAGAACCAGCCGCACTCGCCATCAAGCGCCCACACTTATCGGCTGTTAGTTTTTAAAGAGCACATCGCAAGACAAGTCTTACTTCAACTTCCGTCTTGCGTCGCTGCATCAGCAGCAGAGAAACGAGATTATGAAGAATCTTTTTCTCTTTGTCAACACTATTTTTCGCTTTCGCTTCCAAATCCGGTGACTTCTGAGACCGCCCGTTTCGCTCGGCGGCTCTCGTCTTGCGACGAGGGGCTGAATAGTAGGTCAAGCACACACGAATGACAAGGTGACGAACGCAATTTTTTTCGCGTCTGCTTCAGTGTGCCGCCTTCGCCGCTCCGATGACAAACTCCATCGGCACTGCCGCGGCCATCGCCGCGTATCCCGCGTCGCTCGGATGGATATGATCGCCGCTGTCATACCGGCGCTGGAGCACGCTCGGGCGCGCCGGATCGCGCAGCGCCTGATCGAAGTCGATGACACCGTCGAACGCCCGGCTCGCGCGAATCGATTCGTTGACCGCCGTTCGGATCGACTCCCTTTCCGGCGGCAGCGAAGCGGGCGTGAGCGTCGCACCGTAGATCTTCACGCCGCGCTGATGCGCCTGCGCAATCAGTCGCTGATATCCGCGCACCAGCGCATCGGCGTTGACTTCCGTGTGCGGCGCGTCGCAATCGAGCCCGGCGTGCGCGGGCATCGCCATGAAGTTGATATCGTTGATGCCGATCAGCACGATCACCGCCCGCACGCCCGGTTGACGCAGCGCGTCGCGCTCGAAGCGGCTCACGACGGCCTCACCGTAACAGGGCGAGTTGCTGAGCAGACGATTCCCGCTGATGCCCGCATTCAAGACCGCGGTTTGCCCGCCACTTTTCCGGGCGACTTCTTTCGCGAGCGCATCCGGCCAGCGCCGGTTCGCATTGAGCGAGGAACGCATGCCGTCGGTGATCGAATCGCCGATCGCCACGATCGCGTGCGCCGACGCGCTTTCCACCGCGACGTTGCTGAGCCACGCATATTGCGTGAAGCGCGTGCGGTACGCGGCTGCCGATCCATCTCCGGTGCGGTCGCCCGGCGTCGAAATGTAGTTCAACTGGCTCGACACGCGGTGCCACGCGACGAGCTTTTGATCCTTCCCCATGAACATGCTGACGGCGACCGGCTGAAACGCGGCGACGTCGAAATCGACCGCGTCGCTTGTTGCTTGCGCGCCCGGCGCGACCGTCACACTCTTGTGTCCGCCGAAAGACACGGACCGTGCGCTGCCGGCCTGGATCGCTGCACTGCTACCGCCGACCGCCCGTGCGACGCTCATGGACTCGACGACGAGCGGTTCGGTCCCGTAAAGATTGCTGATCCGCAGACGCATCCGCTTGCCGTCGAGTTGCGGATAAATCAGCTGACGGACGGTGCGCCCCGCGACGTCCGGCGCGCGATAGAGCGGCGGCAGGTTCGCCAGTTGCGGAATCGACTGCAGCGCAGTGCCCCACGCGCTGACCCATCGCTCGTTGGCGGGCGTTTCCGCAGCGTCGGCGGCGAACGCCATTGGCGCGAAATTGAGTTGGACGGCGCACGCGGCCGCGCAAATCGCGGCGAGAACTCGGAGTTTCATTCGGCGATGGCGTTCGGAAAAGGCTCGATTGTGCCTGAAGTGTCATCAAGCTCGCGCCGCACATCGCCGGCGACGCGCACAAGCAGCAGCGACGCCCGTGAAATGGCCTCACAATGCTGCCAGTTCTTTTTTCGCCGGCGCGATGACTTACGCAGCGGGCATCAATATAAATATGCAATCGAAAAATTCAGCACTGCAGCAACTCGTCTGGGATGAAGACGGCGAAAGCCGCTCAGCCCGCTGGCGATCGGAGAGCGGCAATCCGCCCGCGAAGCGCGTCGTCATCGGACACGATCAGATGACGGCCGATCACGCGTACCGGCTCGCCTGCGAAGGCACCGCGATTCTCTGGCGCGGCGATTTTAAGAACGCTCGCCAGTTGCTGCAGGCGATGGCCCGCCGTATCGACAACAAACCGCGCAAGGCGAAGAAGCCCGCGACGGAAACATCGCCGATCGATGCGTTCAATCTCCATCGACTCGCGCAATCGCAGCGCGCCCGCACCCTCGCAATGCTCGTGCTGCCGCTCGACGAGCACTACGCCATCCCGTTGCGACGCGCGCCGGACGTGCGCCAGGCATGCGAGGAAGCATACGGGCCGCCGTCGGATGAAGCATCGGTGGTGTCCTTGCGCGAGGTGCTTGGTCTGATCGGCGCGCACGAGTGGCGCAAGAAAGGCGTCGACATCGACGCGGCCGGCGGGCGGATCCATCCCTATTACGGCGTGTTCTCGCCCGTTCGCGGCGAGTACGTCGATCTGGTCGCGAATCAGCCGCTGCCGTCAAAGGAACTCGCGTTCGATATCGGCACGGGAACCGGCGTGCTCGCGGCCGTGCTCGCGCGGCGCGGCGTCGAGCGGATCGTCGCAACCGACGTCGACGCCCGCGCGCTCGCCTGTGCGCGGGAAAACGTCGATGGACTCGGCCTCGCTCGTCAGGTGAAGGTCGTGGAAGCCGACATGTTTCCCGAGGGCTGCGCGCCGCTCGTCGTCTGCAATCCGCCGTGGCTTCCGGCGCGTCCGAGCGCCACGATCGAGCACGCGATCTACGACCCGGAGAGCCGCATGCTGCGCGGCTTTCTCGACGGCCTCGCCGCGCACCTGACACCGGGCGGCGAAGGCTGGCTTATCCTGTCGGACTTCGCGGAGCATCTCGGCCTGCGCACGCGCGCGCAGTTGCAGGAATGGATCGACAAGGCCGGACTGAAGGTCGATGGACGTATCGACATCAAGCCGCGTCATTCGAAGGCGATCGACAAGTCCGATCCGCTGCACGCCGCGCGCTCGGCGGAAGTCACGTCGCTGTGGCGGCTGGTCGTCGCCTAAGTTGGATCAGGCGCGCTCGGCAAGCCACGCGAGCGCGCCCTCGCCCGCGACGAGCCCGCTCGCGAAACACGCCGTCAGCAGATAGCCGCCGGTCGGCGCTTCCCAGTCGAGCATTTCGCCCGCGCAGAACACGCCGGGAAGCGCGGCGAGCATCGAACGCGCATCGAGGGCTTCGAACTCGACGCCGCCCGCGCTGCTGATGACTTCCGCAATCGGCCGCGGGCGCAGCACACGCAGCGGCAACGCCTTGATGCGCGCGGCGAGCGTGATGGGATCGGCAAATTCGTCCTTGCTCACGCATTCGCGCAACAAACCCGCTTTCACGCCCGTGAGATGCAGCCGGCTTTGCAGATGACTCGACATCGAGCGCGCGCCACGCGGATGCAGCACTTCCTCGCGCACGCGTTCGGCGGAGAGCTGCGGCGTCAGATCGAGCAGAATCGTCGCGCCGGCGCCGTGACTTTCGTCGATCCGGTCGCGAATCGGCGCCGATAACGCGTAAATCAGACTGCCCTCGATACCCTGATCGGTGATGAGGCACTCGCCGACGCGCCAGTCGGGCGCGCCGTCCGCGCGCGGCACGCCGATCGCCACCGACTTGAGCGGCTCGCCCGCGAACCGGCTGCTGAAATGCTCGCTCCAGCCCACATCGAAGCCGCAATTCGACGGCACGAAAGGACGCGTGGCCACGCCGCGCGCGGCGAGAACCGGCAGCGCGGCGCCATCGGAGCCGAGTTGCGGCCAGCTTGCGCCGCCGAGCGCCAGCACGAGCGCATCGTGCCGAACGTGTTTCTCGCCCGATGGCGTCGCGAACCGCGATATCGACGCGCGTTCGTCGGCCCAGCCGAGCCAGCGATGCCGCATATGAAACGTGACGCCCGACGCGCGCAGCCGATGCAGCCATGCGCGCAGCATCGGCGCGGCTTTCATGTCGGTGGGAAACACGCGCCCCGAGCTGCCGACGAAAGTCTCGACGCCCAGGTCGTGAACCCAATCCCGCAACGCGCTTGCATCGAAGCGCGCGAGCAGCGGCGCGATCGCCGCGCTGCGCGCGCCGTATCGCGCGAGGAACGCCTCGGCGGGCTCCGAATGCGTGAGATTCATGCCCCCTTTGCCGGCCATCAGGAATTTGCGTCCGACGGACGGCATCGCGTCGAACACACCGACGCGCGCGCCGCCCGCCGCGAGCGCCTCCGCGGCCATGAGCCCGGCCGGCCCGCCGCCGACGACCGCGACGTTCACCGATTCGATGTTTTCAACTGACGACATGCCTAAATAGAAAGAACAAAACGGAGCGACATTGTCGCATCGCCGGTCTGCGCGGCGGGAACGCATCGACGGCGCCGCGTAAGTCATTAAATAACAAAAAAGAATTTGGCCGCCTGCGCGCGGGCCAGTACGATCCGGCGATTCGTTGCATCGACAACTTTTTACTGAAATAGCCTGATCATGTCCGTTTCCCTCGCGCCCGAACGCCCTGCCGCCCAGTCCGCCACCCAGGATTCACGGCCGGTCATCAAAAGCGCCGCCGATGTTTCCAGTCTCGTCAACCACGGCGCCGCCATCGGCAGCGACGCGCGCGTGGTCGTCGCCATCGCGCTCGGCGGCATTTTTCTCGATGCCTACGATCTGGGCGCGCTCGCGTTCGGCATGAAGGACATCGCCCGCGAATTCTCGCTGACGCCGACCGGCTCCGGCTTCGTCGCCGCCGCGATCACGTTCGGGGCGATCATCGGCGCGTTCCTCGGCGGATATCTCACCGACAAGGTCGGCCGCTATCGCGTCTTCATGGCGGACATGTTCTTCTTCGTCGTCGCGGCGATCGCCTGCGCGCTCGCGCCGAACGCCTGGGTGCTCGGCGGTGCGCGTTTCGTGATGGGACTGGGCGTCGGCATCGATTTGCCCGTCGCGATGGCCTTTCTCGCGGAATTTTCCCGCTTGCAGGGCCGCGGCAACAAGGCGGCACGCGTTGCGATGTGGTGCCCGGTCTGGTACGCGGCGATCAGCGTCTCGTATCTGCTGGTGCTCGGTTTGTACGCGGTCTTGCCCGAACACAACGCGGGCTGGCTCTGGCGTCTGATCCTCGGCTTTGGCGCGGTTCCGGCGATTGCGATCATCGCGATTCGCAGCCGATACATGAGCGAATCGCCGGTCTGGGCCGCGAATCAGGGCGATCTGAAAGGCGCGGCCGCGATCCTCAAGCGCTCGTACGGCATCGATGCCCGCGTCGACGAAACCGCCACCGTTGCGCCGAAGGCGCGTCGCGCGACGTGGAGCAACTACGGCGCGCTGCTGCGCGGCGTCTACCTGCGCCGGACCGTGCTGGCGACGGTCATCGCCATCGCGTCGTCGTTCGCCTATAACGCCGTGGCGTTCGGCTTGCCGGTCATCATTTCGAGTTTCCTCGCGCAATCGATGCTCACTACGATCCTCGCGTCGCTCGCGCTCAATCTGTGTTTCGCGTTCGCGGGCGGGCTGTTTTCCGTGCGCACGGTGCCGAAATTCGGCGCGTGGAAGCTGTCGGTCGTCGGTTACGCGTTTCAGTTTGCGGCGCTCGTCGGGCTCGCGATCGTCGGGAAGCCGTCGACGGGCGTCGAAGTCGTCGTCGCGATCGCGTTTCTCGCGGCGTTCCTGCTCGGACAGGGCGTCGGGCCTGGCTCGCACAGCATGACGTTTGCGTCGCTGAGCTATCCGACTTCGCTGCGTGGTGTCGGCGTCGGCTTCAATCAGACGCTGATGCGCGCCAGCTCGACGGTTTCGCTGTTCCTGTTCCCGGTCTTGTCGGCGGCGCTCGGCACGAAGGTGTTCTGGATCATCGCCGTCGCGCCGCTCGCGGGGCTCGTCGCGCTGTTCGCCGTGCGCTGGGAACCGTCGGGCTACGACGTCGACGCTGAGGATTTCGCCGCGCAGCAGCCGCGTTAAAACAGTTTCCGATCCCGCCTTATAAAGAGCGGCAGGCGATGTTTCGCCTGCCGCTCTTTTCGTTTCTCCTCCTGCCTGCACTAGATTAAAGGTCGCGCGCTTTGCGCGACGGGATCCGCTTCTCGCATGCGGAGTTACCCGAATACGTCTCAAAAACGCATTTACCGACCGTCCGGTCGGTTTATAATCGCCGGACAGCGACTTCTTTTGAGCGAGTGCCGACATGTACACGCAATCCCTCGACCTCCCCAGCGCGACGTCCGCAGCCGAAAGCCACGAAGCCGCAGCCTCCGCCGCCCAAACCCGCTTCGACGCGGTGATGCAGGCCGACGGCAAGATCGAGCCGCAGGACTGGATGCCCGAGGCGTA
>NZ_JALQDP010000024.1:0-205325 GCF_023631165.1 Caballeronia sp. AZ1_KS37
TTCGTGCTGACCTGCCAGTGCCATCCGGTGAGCGAGCGCGTGGTTGTGAGCTTCGACGAGCGGTAAGCGACGTCCCGCCGGCATTCGATTCGCGTAAACTAGGATCGCTCACCCGAGCGGTCCTTTCGTCTTTCCGGCAGCCGACACCGATGAACACGATTCATGTCACGAATGGCGATAGCGCGGCCCAATCGCTCACCGAAGCCCTGCTGCGCGCGGAACGCGATGAGCGCGTCATTGCGCTGCGCGACGATCTCGCCGTCGGTCCGCTCAGGGACATCGACGAATCGGTGCTCGCGCGCGCCACGTTCTGGCGTCAGATCATAACGAGCGGCATCGACTTCGAAGACGAACTCGAACAGCAACAGGCGCTCTTCACCCGCCTCGCGCGCGGCGACGGACAGATCGTCGTGTGGCACGGTCAGAGCGCGGCGGATCAGCTCACGTTGCGACGCGTCGCCTATCATCTGCGCAATGCGCCGCAGCGCCTGAACGAAGCAAAACTCACGTACGACGATCTGTCGATCGGAACCGACGACAGCGAGCCGCAACGCGTCAGCCGCGAAGACCGCGCGACGGCCGTCGGCATGTTCTCGCCGAAGCAACTGGTCGCGAAGCTGCCGACCGCCGCGCCCATTTCCGTGCTGCGCATCAGCCGGCTCGCGCTCGAATGGCAGGAAGCGAAGTACGCCAACGCGGAAACGCGCCGGCTGCGCGACAACATGCTCGTATCGGGAACCTGGACCGACGTCGACGAAGCGCTGCTCGATCTCGCCAGTCCAGAATGGAAGCCGGCCGCCCGCATCGCCGGCGCGGCGATGGCACAGCGCTTCGATTTCCTGCTCTCCGATGCCGTCGCGTTCTGGCGTTGCCGCGAACTCGTGATGGCGGGACGGCTTAAAATCCGCGGCACGCCGTCCGAAATCAGTCAGGCCGAACTGCGCCGCTGAATCCATATTTATAAGAACGCATTCTTCGAACACATGGCCCGTACCAAAGCGCCCGATCACGAGACGCAACGCGAACAGATCCTCGAACTCGCCGCCGCGAAATTCGCGCAGACGAGCTATCCCAGTACCTCGATGGCCGATCTCGCCGCGGCGAGCGGCACGTCGAAAGCCCGCCTCTATCACTATTACGAGAGCAAGGAAGCGATCCTCTTCGATCTGCTCGATCGCTACACGAAGCGGCTGATGCTGATCATCGCGGAGGTCGAAGGCGCGAGCCAGCGGCGCGGACTGGGCGAGCGCGAGGCGTTCGCCGAGCTCGTGCGCGCGTTCCTCGCCGAATATGAGACGTCGCACAGCCGGCACGTTGCGCTGCTGAACGACGTGAAGTATCTCGAAGAGGCGCAGCGCGAAATCGTCCTCGATCGTCAGCGCGACATCGTGGCGGCGTTCGCGCGACAACTGGCGCGCGCGTATCCGAAACGCGCGACCAAGGACAATCAGACCGCCCTCACAATGATGGTGTTCGGCATGATCAACTGGACGTTCACCTGGCTCAAGCCGGGCGGAAAGCTCGGCTACAGCGAATTCGCCGAGCAGGTCGTCGACATGATCGAAAATGGGTTAAACGTCGACCGTTAGAAAATGCTGCGGCACAACAGACTCACCGGTCGGTGAACCGTTGCGTTCACGCCAATCTGTTAAGCGACTGATTTCATTGACCTAAATTGATTTCAGCGCTTGTTTAGAACGTCACGCCTAATCGGTTTTAAGGGTTTTCCCGTACTCGCTTCTCCCAGATCGGCTAGAATTCGTTTTGCTTTGCAGCACGCTGCATGACGAATCGAAGGAGAAACGACCGTGGAACTGACTATCAACCGCACTGCCGAGCAGATCGTCGCGCACGATCAGCCGCTCAAAGACGCGCGTATGCCGGTTCTCGTCCGCGAGTTGTCTTCGGCGGATCGCGAGCGTCTCCTCACGCACTTCCTCGCGCTCGATGAAGACGACCGTCTTCTGCGGTTCGGCCAGATCGTGCCGGACCACGTCATCGAGAACTACGTGCGCAACATCAATTTCGCGGACGACAAGGTGTTCGGTGTCTTCGGCAGCGCGCTGGAATTGATCGGCGTCGGCCATCTGGCCTATCTGCCCGCCGAAGGCGACAAGCGCACCGCCGAGTTCGGCGTGTCGGTGCTCGAAAGCGCCCGCGGCCGCGGCGTCGGCTCGAAGCTCTTCGAGCGCGCCGCCATGCGCAGCCGCAACACGCACGTGTCGGTGCTCTACATGCACTGCCTGTCGCGCAACTCGACCATGATGCACATCGCGAAGAAGTCGGGCATGAAGATCGAGTACGCGTACGGCGAAGCGGACGCCTATCTGTCGCTCGCGCCGGCCGATCAGACCAGCATCATGGCCGAAATGCTCCAGGAACAAGCGGCCGTGTTCGACTACGCGATCAAGCGCCAGGCGCATCGTGCGTCGCAGGTTTTTCAGGCGTTCGTTCCGACGGCGGACGCAGCTTAACCATCATCGAGAACAGCGCGGGGTTTGCGCTGCGAGCGGGACCAGCAAGGGCGGCATCGACCGCCCTTTTTCATTTCAGCGCAACGGCAGAACCGTCGTCTCCTTGATGCGCTCCAGCGAGAAGCTCGAGCGTACGTCGATCACCGATGGATGATGCAGCAACTCGTCCTGCACGAAGCGCGAAAAGTCATCCATGTCGCGCACTTGCACGCGCAGCAGAAAGTCCATCTCGCCGGTCATCGCGTCGCACGCGACGACTTCCGGCCATGAACGCACGGCTTCGCGAAAGAGATCGCCGTGCGTCGGCGCCTTCGGCGTGCCCGCCGCGGCCTGCGTGCCGCCGCGCTTTTCCAGACGCACGTTGATATAGGCAAGCAAGCCGAGCCCGAGTTTTTTTGCGTCGAGCAACGCGACGTACCCGCGAATGACGCCGATCTCCTCCAGCCGACGGATGCGCCGCAAGCACGGACTCGGCGACAGATTCACGCGCTCGGCGATCTCCTGATTCGACAGCCGGCCATTTTCCTGAAGGATCGCAAGAATGCGGCGGTCTATCATGTCCAATTCGGGTTCGGCCATTTCATAGCTCCGGAATGCACTCGATTAGCAGTATCGTGCGCAATCTTATGAATGCGCGATTTGTTTCGCAAGTTTTTGCCATCGCCATCTGACTAAACTGTCTTCACGTCGCGCACACGCGCCGCACGCCAATCAGGAGACATGCATGACCGCAACGACTTGGGACAATCCCGTCGGCACCGACGGCTTCGAGTTCATCGAATACACCGCGCCGGATCCCGTCGCGCTCGGGAAACTGTTCGAGCAGATGGGCTTCACGGCGATCGCGAAGCATCGTCACAAGGATGTGACGCTGTATCGGCAAGGGGAAATCAACTTCATCGTGAACGCGGAGCCGGATTCCTTCGCGCAGCGCTTTGCGCGTCTGCACGGGCCGTCGATCTGCGCGATCGCATTCCGCGTCGCCGATGCCGCCAAGGCGTATCAGCGCGCGCTCGAACTCGGCGCCTGGGGTTTCGACAACAAGACCGGTCCGATGGAGCTGAATATCCCGGCGATCAAGGGCATCGGCGATTCGCTGATCTATTTCGTGGATCGCTGGCGCGGCAAGAACGGCGCGCAGCCGGGCAGCATCGGCGATATCAGCATTTACGACGTCGATTTCGAGCCGATCCCGGGCGCGGAGCAGAATCCGGTCGGCCACGGCCTCACGTATATCGATCACCTGACGCACAACGTGCATCGCGGCCGCATGGTCGAATGGGCGGAGTTCTACGAGCGGCTCTTCAACTTCCGCGAAGTGCGTTACTTCGATATCGAAGGCAAGGTGACGGCAGTGAAGTCGAAAGCGATGACCTCGCCGTGCGGCAAGATCCGCATTCCGATCAACGAGGAAGGCTCGGAGAACGCCGGCCAGATTCAGGAATATCTCGACGCGTACCACGGCGAAGGCATTCAGCACATCGCGCTCGGCACGGGCGACATTTACGGCACCGTCGACGGACTGCGCGGCGCGAAGATCGCGCTGCTCGATACCATCGACACGTATTACGAACTCGTCGATCGTCGCGTGCCGGGGCATTGCGAATCCGTCGCGGAACTGAAAAAGCGCAAGATTCTGATCGACGGCACCAAGGACGAAATCCTGTTGCAGATCTTCACGGAGAACCAGATTGGGCCGATCTTCTTCGAGATCATTCAGCGCAAGGGCAACCAGGGCTTCGGCGAAGGCAACTTCAAGGCGCTGTTCGAATCGATCGAACTGGATCAAATGCGCCGTGGCGTGCTGAAGGACACCACCGCGAGCTAAGAAATACGAGCGGCACAAAAAAAGGGACATGAATTTCATGTCCCTTTTTCCATTCCGGCGACCCGCTTTGTCGGCGCGGACCGCGACGATCGGGTCAGCCCGCCGTCTCGTCGTCGCTGCTTTCGGATTCGCGGCGCTGTTGGGCGCCAGCCTGAACCGACTGAACGCGCACTTGCGCGACCTGTGCAACCGACGACGCCCCGAACGGCGAGGCATTATTCGCCCGTGCGCCACCAACGGGCGCGCTAATGGCGAAAAAGGCTGCCGAAACCATCAAGAAATTCTGGATGTGGCGTTGTTTCATCGTTATCTCCTTCTAACTGCTTGCGTACAACTCGCTTTCGGAAGCCAAAACGTGCTTAAAAAGATGGCACGGGATTTCCGGAAGCGCCATTTTAGACAGGGATGAGCGGCAGGGTTCCGCAGATCGGTCGGTTTTACACGATGTAACAAAACCTTCCCGATCACGGTCAAATCGTCAAGGAATTGACGCAAAGCGCAACCAAGCGAGGAATTTTTAACGGGTTTGTCCCACTGTCTCGAAAACCCTTAGACCGGCAAACTGGAATCCCGGCCCGACCGTTCATAAGACGCGACGGCCCGGAAACATGCTTTGGTGATCCCAAACCTCGGGTGGAGGAAGACACATAATGAACGCCCCGCTAGACGCAGAACAGAGAGCTTCGCTAGAAGCCGCGCTGAAGTCCGTCACGCTCGACGACAAATACACGCTCGAACGCGGCCGCGCCTACATGAGCGGCATCCAGGCGCTGGTGCGTCTGCCGATGCTCCAGCAAGAGCGCGACAAAGCCGCTGGTCTCAATACGGCCGGATTCATCTCCGGTTATCGCGGTTCTCCCCTCGGTGGTCTCGATCAGTCCCTCTGGAAGGCGAAGAAGCATCTCGCCGGGCATCAGATCGTGTTTCAGCCGGGCGTGAACGAAGATCTGGCCGCCACCGCCGTGTGGGGCTCGCAGCAAGTCAACCTGTACCCGAGCGCCAAATACGACGGCGTTTTCTCGATGTGGTACGGCAAAGGTCCGGGCGTCGATCGCTCGGGCGATGTCTTCAAGCACGGCAACTCCGCTGGCTCCGCGAAGCACGGCGGCGTTCTCGTGCTCGCCGGCGACGACCATGCCGCGAAATCGTCGACGCTCGCGCATCAGTCGGAGCACATTTTCAAGGCGTGCGGACTGCCGGTGCTGTTTCCGTCGAACGTGCAGGAATATCTCGATTTCGGCCTGCACGGCTGGGCGATGTCGCGCTACTCCGGCCTGTGGGTCGCGATGAAATGCGTGACAGATGTCGTCGAGTCGTCGGCTTCGGTCGATATCGATCCGCATCGCACGCAAATCGTGCTGCCCACCGATTTCGCGATGCCCGACGGCGGCCTGAACATCCGCTGGCCCGATCCGCCGCTCGTGCAGGAAGCGCGTCTGCTCGACTACAAGTGGTACGCGGCGCTGGCCTATGTGCGTGCGAACAAGCTCGACCGCGTGGAGATCGATTCGCCGCACGCGCGCTTCGGCATCATGACCGGCGGCAAGGCGTATCTCGACGTGCGTCAGGCGCTGACCGATCTCGGCCTCGATGACGCGACGTGTTCGCAAATCGGCATTCGTCTCTACAAGGTCGGCTGCGTGTGGCCGCTGGAAGCGCAAGGCGCGCAGGAATTCGCGCGCGGGCTGGAAGAGATTCTCGTCGTCGAAGAAAAGCGCCAGATTCTCGAATACGCGATCAAGGAAGAGCTGTACAACTGGCCGGATGCGCAACGTCCGCGCGTCTACGGCAAGTTCGACGAGAAAGACGGCGCCGGCGGCGAATGGTCCGTGCCGATGGGCAACTGGCTTCTACCCGCGCACTACGAGCTGTCGCCCGCGATCATCGCGAAGGCGATCGCCACGCGCCTCGAAAAGTTCGATCTCCCCGCCGACGTGCGTGCGCGCATCGCGACGCGCCTCGCCGTGATCGACGCGAAGGAGAAATCGCTCGCGCGGCCGCGCGTCGAGGCGGAGCGCAAGCCGTGGTTCTGCTCGGGCTGTCCGCACAATACGTCGACGAACGTGCCGGAAGGATCGCGCGCGATGGCCGGAATCGGCTGTCACTACATGACGGTCTGGATGGACCGCAACACGAGCACGTTCAGCCAGATGGGCGGCGAAGGCGTCGCGTGGGTCGGCCAGGCGCCGTTCTCGAACGACAAGCACGTCTTCGCGAATCTCGGCGACGGCACGTACTTCCATTCGGGCCTGCTCGCGATCCGCGCGGCGATCGCGGCGAAGGTGAACATCACCTACAAGATTCTTTACAACGATGCCGTCGCGATGACGGGCGGCCAGCCCGTCGACGGCGTGCTGACCGTGCCGCAGATCACGCATCAGCTCGCGGCGGAAGGCGCGGCGAAGATCGTCATCGTCACGGATGAGCCGGAGAAGTACACGGCGAATGTCGGACTCGCGCCGGGCATCGACGTGCATCATCGCGATGAACTCGACGATATCCAGCGCCAGTTGCGCGACATTCCGGGCACGTCGATCCTGATCTACGACCAGACCTGCGCCACCGAGAAACGGCGTCGCCGCAAACGCGGCGCGTTTCCCGATCCGGCGAAGCGCGTCGTCATCAACGAGGCCGTGTGCGAAGGTTGCGGCGATTGCTCGGTGAAGTCGAATTGCCTGTCGGTGGAACCGCTCGAAACCGAGTACGGCACGAAGCGGCAGATCAACCAGTCGACGTGCAACAAGGACTATTCGTGTCTGAACGGCTTCTGCCCGAGCTTCGTCACGGTGGAAGGCGGGCAGTTGAAGAAACCGAAGGCGACGAGCGTCGCGAGCGATGCGATGCCCGCCGTGCCCACGCCCGAGCTGCCGGAAATCGGGCGGCCGTATGGCGTGCTGGTGACGGGCGTCGGAGGAACGGGCGTCGTGACGATCGGCGCGCTGCTCGGCATGGCGGCGCATCTGGAGCAGAAAGGCGTCACCGTGCTCGACGTAACCGGTCTCGCGCAGAAAGGCGGCGCCGTGATGAGCCACGTGCAGATCGCGAATCGTCCTGCCGATATCCACGCGACGCGCATCGCGATGGGCGAGGCGGATCTCGTCATCGGCTGCGACGCGATCGTGACCGCGAGCAACGAATGCGGCTCGCGGATGCAGCCGGACCACACGCGTGTCGTCGTGAACAGCGCGCAAACGCCGACCGCCGAGTTCATCAAGAATCCGAACTGGAGCTTTCCGGGCGCGAGCGCCGAGGCGGATATCCGCGCGGCGGCGGGCGAGCACGTCGCGCTCGTCGATGCCAACCGCTTCGCCGTCGCGCTGATGGGCGACGCGATTTATACGAATCCGTTCGTGCTCGGGTTTGCGTGGCAGAAGGGCTGGGTGCCGCTGCGGCATGAATCGCTGGTGCGCGCGATCGAATTGAACGCGGTGCAGGTCGAGAAGAATCTCGCGGCGTTCGAATGGGGACGACGCGCGGCGCACGATCTTTCGTCGGTTACGCGGCTCGCTCACGGGACGCACACGCAAGACGCGCCGGGCAAGATCATTGCGCTGCATACGCCGAAGGCGCTCGATACGCTCATCGACAAGCGGCTCGACTATCTCGCGAAGTATCAGAACACGGCTTATGCGGCGCGGTATGGGCGGCTGGTCGCGTCGGTGCGCGCGAAGGAAGCGGAACTCGGAACCGGTGATTATTCGTTGACGGAAGCTGTCGCGAAGAATCTTCACAAGCTCATGGCTTATAAGGACGAGTACGAAGTCGCGCGCCTGTATGCCGATCCGGCTTTCCTCGACAAGATTCGCGGGAGCTTCGAAGGCGACTGGAAGATCAAGGTGCATCTCGCGCCGCCTTCCTTGTCGAAGAAGGATTCGCATGGGCATCTGGTGAAGAAGCAGTACGGCCCGTGGATGATGTCCGCGATGCGTGTTCTCGCTCGTTTCAAGTTCCTGCGCGGGACGGCGCTCGACCCGTTCGGACGCACGGAGGAGCGGAAGATGGAGCGCGCGTTGATCGGCGAATACGAAGCGCTGGTGAAGGAGCTGATCGGCGGATTGACGGCAGAGAAGCTGCCGCTCGCGATCGAACTGGCGAATCTGCCGGATTCGATGCGCGGGTATGGGCACATCAAGGAAAACAACGTGAAGGCCGCGAAGCTGAAGTGGGAGAAGTTGCTGGGACGGTGGCGCGATCCGCAGGGTGACGAAAAGCGACAAGTAGCCTGACGCGCTGGCTCAAAAAAAACGGCGATCCTTTCCGGATCGCCGTTTTTCTTTCAGCGCAGCAAATAAACCTTACTTCGCCACGCGCGCATTCGCGCTCGCCACCGCCGTCATATTGATGATCCGACGCACGGTCGCCGCCGGCGTGAGGATATGAACCGGCTTCGCGGCACCCAACAAGAACGGCCCGACCGTCACGCCTTCGCCGCTCACCATCTTGAGCAGGTTATACGTGATGTTCGCCGCCTCGACGTTCGGCATGATGAGCAGATTCGCCTCGCCATGCAGCGTCGTGCCGGGGAACGAAGCCTTGCGCACGGCTTCCGACAAAGCCGCGTCGCCGTGCATTTCACCGTCGATTTCGAGATCCGGCGCGCGCTCGGCGATCAGCTTGCGCGCTTCGGCCATCCGGCTCGCCGATGCGCTCGGCACGCTGCCGAAGTTCGAATTCGACAGCAGCGCGACCTTCGGCTGCACGCCGAAACGCTCGATCTCGCGCGCGGCGAGAATCGTCATGTCGGCGAGTTGTTCGGCCGTCGGCGTCTCATTGACGTACGTGTCGCTGATGAACAGATTGCGCCCTTGCAGCATCAGCAAGTTCATCGCCGCGAAGTTGTTGGCGCCTTCGGCCTTGCCGAGCACCTGATCGATGAACTTCAGATGATCCTGATACGTGTCGATGAGACCGCAGATCATCCCGTCCGCGTCGCCGGTATGAACCAGAATCGCGCCGATCAGCGTGTTGAACTTGCGCAGCGCGGCCTTCGCGCTTTCGGGCGTCACGCCCTGACGCGCGGCGATCTCGTGATACGCCTGCCAGCTCTTCTGATAACGCGGATCGTCTTCCGGATTCACGATCTCGAAATCGACGCCTGGCTTCAGCTTCGAGCCCATCTTCTGCAGACGCATCTCGACGACCGCGGGACGCCCGATGATGATCGGCTTCGCGATCTTCTCCAGCAGCACGAACTGCGCGGCGCGCAGCACGCGCTCGTCCTCGCCTTCCGCGAACGCGATGCGCGCCGGCGCCGCCTTCGCCGCCGCGAACACCGGGCGCATCACCATGCCCGTGCGATACACCGTCGCGCCGAGCGTCTCGCGATACGCGTCCATGTCCTTGATCGGACGCGTCGCCACGCCCGAATCCATCGCGGCTTGCGCGACAGCCGGCGCGATCTTGATGATGAGGCGCGGATCGAACGGCTTCGGAATCAGATATTCCGGACCGAATTCCAGCGAATGACCTTCGTATGCCTTCGCGACTTCATCGCCCTGATCGGTCTCTTCGGCGAGTTCCGCGATCGCGCGCACGCACGCGAGCTTCATCTCTTCAGTGATCGTCGTCGCGCCGACATCCAGCGCGCCGCGGAAGATAAACGGAAAGCACAGCACGTTGTTGACCTGGTTCGGATAGTCCGAACGGCCCGTCGCGACGATACAGTCCGGACGCACGCGCTTCGCTTCTTCCGGGCGGATTTCCGGCTCGGGATTCGCGAGCGCGAGAATCAGCGGCTTGTCGGCCATCGTCTGGACCATCTCGGCCTTCAGCACGCCCGCGCTGGAACAGCCGAGGAACACGTCGCAGCCGTGCATCGCATCGGCGAGGGTGCGCGCGTCGGTCGACGCCTGATAGCGCTCCTTCGACGCATCCAGATTGCCGCGGCCTTCGTAGATCACGCCCTTCGAATCGATCACGAGCGTGTTCGACTTCTTCAAACCCAGATGCACGAGCAGATCCAGACACGCGATCGCCGCCGCGCCCGCGCCCGAGCAGACGAGCTTCACTTCCTCGAGCTTCTTGCCGACCACTTTCAGGCCGTTGAGAATCGCCGCCGAAGCGATGATCGCCGTGCCGTGCTGATCGTCATGGAAAACGGGAATCTTCATGCGCTCGCGCAGCTTCTTCTCGATATAGAAGCATTCCGGCGCCTTGATGTCTTCGAGATTGATGCCGCCGAGCGTCGGTTCGAGCATCGCGATCGCATCGACGAGTTTGTCCGGATCGGTTTCAGCCAACTCGATGTCGAACACGTCGATGCCCGCGAACTTCTTGAACAGGCACCCTTTGCCTTCCATCACCGGCTTGGCCGCGAGCGGGCCGATGTTGCCGAGTCCCAGCACGGCCGTGCCGTTCGTCACGACGCCGACGAGATTCGCCCGCGACGTGTACTTCTGCGCGTCGAGCGGTTCGTCGTAGATCGCCATGCAAGCGGCCGCGACGCCCGGCGAATACGCGAGCGAGAGATCGAGCTGGTTGGATAGCGGCTTGGTCGGAGTAACCGAAATCTTGCCGGGGCGGGGATTCTGGTGATACGCGAGGGCGCTTTGCTTGAGTTGTTCGTCCATGATTGACCTGAGACGTTTGGGAATTATTTGAACAGGGTTCACACTGCCGTCGACCGTGCTGCAATGAATGCGGAAATGTGAATCGATGGACCAAGTATCACGGCTCGGCACGTCGGATAGACGCAACGTGCCGCTCGGAAGGATGTGACGAGCGGACGGAGCCTTGGTTTTTTTGGGACGTCCAGTGTACACCGCGCACTTGAAATGACGCGATGCAACGTTTCAGCGCAATTTCGTCCGATGAAGCACGCTCAGACGAGCTCGGCGCCGCGCTTTTCGGGGATCAGAAAGAGCGTCGCGATGACATCGAGCAGATAGATCGACGCGAGGAACGCGAGCGCGACCGCGAACGAATAGCGCGCCGCCAGCGCGCCGACCGCGACCGGTCCCAGACCGCCCACCGCGCGCCCGATGTTGAACAGCACGTTCTGCGCTGTCGCGCGCGCTTCGGTCGGATAGATTTCGGAGATCAGCGCGCCGTAGCCGCCGAGCATGCCGTTCACGAACACGCCCATCACCGCGCCGCCGATCAGCAACGCGGACGGGCTCGTCAGATTGGAGTAGACGAAGACCATCGCGACCGCGCCGATCTGATAGACGAGAAACGCGGGCTTGCGCCCGAAGCGATCCGCCGCGAGACCGAACAGCCAAATGCCGAGCGCCATGCCGAGCACGGTGGCCGCGGTCCAGAGACCGGATTTCGTGAGCGAGTAGCCGAACGTCTTCGACAGATAGCTCGGCAGCCAGATCATCAGCCCGTAATAGCCGAAATTCTGCACCGAGCACAGAATGATGACGCCGATGCTCGCGCGCGCGGTGCGGGCGTCGTCGAAGAGACGTTTGAGCGGCAGCTTGCGGGCGCGGTTCGCTTTCGCGGCCGCGCGGCGTTCGGTGAAGAGCGCGGGTTCCTCCACATGCCGCCGCACGAAAAACGACGCCACCGCCGGCAGCAGCCCCACCGCGAACATGCCGCGCCAGCCGATCAGGGGAAGGAGCAACGGCGTGACGAGCGCGGCGGCGAGCACGCCCAGTTGCCAGCCGATTCCGACATACGACGACACGCGCGCCCGCAAACGCGCGGGCCACGCCTCGGCGACGAGCGCCATGCCGATGCCGAATTCCCCGCCCAGCCCGATCCCGGCGATGGTGCGGTAAATCAGCAGATCGCCATAGCCCTGCGCGAGCGCGCATAAACCGGTGAAGACGGCGAACACGAGAATCGTCCAGGTCAACATGCGGACGCGGCCGAAATAGTCGGACAGCATGCCGAACACGATGCCGCCCGCGACCGCGCCGGCGAGCGTCCACGTGACGAGCGCGCCGGATTGCGCGGGCGTGAGATGCAGGTCGGCGGCGATCGCGGGCAGCATGAAGCCGAGAATCAGCAGATCGAAGCCGTCCATCGCGTAGCCGAGAACCGACGCGATGAGCGCCTGCAGCGCGTGGCGCGTGGGCGCGACGCTGGAATCTTGTGTAGAGGGAACGGATGTCATCGGCGATGTGAAGTTGCGCAACGGCGCCGCGAGTTTACGCGCGAGCGGCGCGGCTTCACAACCTGCAAACAATTCGCCCGGCCTCGCCGCCTCGGGTAAAATGGCGGGCTAGCTGTGCATGGGACGGCCTTAAGGCGCCGAACTAACGCGCCGAACTAAGGCGCCGAAGCGCCAAGTCCCGTCGACACGCGCGCAGGAAACGCCAAAAGCCATCCGAAAGGAATGCTCTTTCCGCGTCGATCCATGCGCCAGGGCCCGCGCGGCCGCCTCCCGCTTTCCAAGCGCCACACAAGTCCAAGGATTCGCCCATGACAGGCTTCGATCGCCAGACGATCTCCGACACCACCGCCAAGATGTTGCTCGAAGTGCAGGCGGTGCACTTCAACGCGGAAAAACCGTACATCTTCACGTCCGGTTGGGCGAGCCCCGTGTATATCGATTGCCGCAAGCTGATCTCCTACCCGCGCGTTCGCCGCGGCCTGATGGAGATGGCCGAAGCGACCATTCTGCGCGACGTCGGCTACGAGCAGATCGACGCGGTCGCCGGCGGCGAGACCGCTGGCATCCCGTTCGCGGCGTGGATCGCCGATCGCCTGATGGTGCCGATGCAATATGTGCGCAAGAAGCCGAAGGGCTTCGGCCGCAACGCGCAGATCGAAGGTTTGCTGACCGAAGGCCAGCGCGTGCTGCTGGTCGAGGACCTGACCACCGACAGCCGCAGCAAGATCAACTTCATCAACGCGCTGCGCACCGCGGGCGCGACGGTGAATCACTGCTTCGTGCTCTTCCACTACAACATCTTCAAGGAAAGCGTGTCCGTGCTGAAGGACATCGACGTCGATCTGCACGCGCTCGCCACATGGTGGGACGTGCTGCGCGTCGCGAAGGAACAGGGCTATTTCGAGACGAAGACGCTCGATGAAGTCGAGAAATTCCTGCATGCGCCGGCGGAATGGTCGGCCGCGCACGGCGGCGCAACTGCGGCTCCGCAATAAATATTGACAGTCGCAAGGCAATGAAAATGCAAAAAACCGCTGATTAAACTCAGCGGTTTTTTTAATTCTGCAAGCGGACGAACTAGAGCGAGTTCGGATTGGAAAGCGAGGAATCGTCGAGCGAGCCGTCGCCGGAATACGCCGACAGGTTCATTAATCCGTTGCTTTGCGCGTACTGAAACAATTCCGAATCGCGCTCGATGCCGAGTTTGCGCATCGCCGTATTCTTTTGCGTGCTGATCGTCTTGATACTGCGCCGCAATTGAGCCGCAATTTCGGTGATCGTCATGCCCGAGACGAACAGGCGCACCACTTCGAGCTCGCGCTTGGACAGGATGACGCTGCGCTGCTGCCCGCTCGCGCCGAGGCCCATGCTGTCGAGCGCGACCTTCACCGACGGCCCGAGGTATTCCTGGCCGCGCATCACGTGCTGGATCGCCCAGCCGATGTGATTCATGTCGTCGGCCTTGTTGATGATCGACATCACGCCGACCTCGCGCAAACGTTTGAGCAACGCCGGATTCTCGAGCATCGTCAGCACGACGAGTTTGACCCGCGGGAACTGCCGTCCGATGTAGCCGAGCAAGGGCATGCCGTCGCCGTACGAACCGCCGGGCATGGCGAGATCGGTGACAAGAACGTCGCAGGGAGACTTCTGAAGCAACTGGATGAGTTCGGTCGACTGACGCGCCTGCCCGACGACGTCAACCTCCGGAAACTTGTTGAGCGCCTGCGTCGCGCCGAAAAGGATCACCGGATGGTCGTCTGCGATAATGACTTTTATTCGCTGGCTCATTTAACTCTCCTGTATTTCAGTCGATTTGTTGCCGCGCGAATCTGCATCGAATTACTCATTTCTACATTCAATAGAGTCGGAAGTCGTCGCCGTCAAGGCGCTGCTTTCACTACGTCCAAACCTGCGAGCGCACAATGCGCCATCGGTTAAGTCCCAAGGAATCCAAGCTTTAATGCTTTGTTGCAATGTTAAACTGCAAGCTGGTTCGAAGCGCATCACTGAGACAAAAAACATCGTTGCGGCCAGCGAAACGCTGCTATAACGCGCGGCGATACTGACAGGAGTTCAGCCCATGCGCCTCACCGGCCGACGCGTGAGTTCGAGTGGCCATGTCGTATCAGTACTGTTCATCGCCTTGGCGGCGGCGGTTTTTCCCATTTCGCGCGACGCTGCGGCCGATCCCGTCTTCACCGTGACCAGTACGGATCTCGCGCCGGGCAAGACTATCGGGCGCGATCTGCTTTTCGATCAATCCGAGTGCAAGGGCGGCAACCGCTCGCCGCAAATTTCCTGGCATGGCGCGCCTTCGAACGCGCGCAGCTTCGCCGTGACCATCTTCGACCCCGACGCGCCGGGGCGCGGATGGTGGCACTGGGCCGTCGCCGGCATTCCCGCCGGCACGGATCGGCTGCCGAACAACGCGAGCGCTTCGGGCGCGCTGCGCAAGCTGGGCGCCATCGAAGCGCGCAACGACTGGGACACGGACGGCTACGGCGGCCCCTGCCCGCCGCCCGGCAAGCCGCATCGCTACATCGTGACCGTGTACGCGCTCAACAGCGCCGATCTGCGCTTGCGCCAGGGCACGCCCGCACTCATGTTCGAACACGAAATCCGCACAATGGCCATCGCCAGCGCGCGACTCACCTTCACATACGGGCGATAGTCGGACGTCGAGAACCGTGCGGTCGCGCCGGTCGGTCAGAAATTGTCTTTGCTAGACTGGCCCGAACCGTCCGCACGGCGCGCCTTCGGCGTGTGCCGCCGCGCACGGACCGACCTCGGGGACACCATGCCGAACATCGTCATCGTTTATCACAGCGGCTACGGCCACACGAAGAAGGTCGCGGACGCCGTGCTCGGCGGCGCAACGGACGCCGGCGCGAACGTGAAGCTGATCGCCGTCGGCGAGCTCGACGACGCCGGCTGGGCCGAACTCGACGCCGCCGACGCCATCGTTTTCGGCGCGCCGACCTACATGGGCGGGCCGTCCGCCGATTTCAAGAAATTCGCCGATGCAAGCTCGAAACCGTGGTTCGCGCAGAAATGGAAGGACAAGATCGCGGCCGGCTTCACGAATTCGGCGCACATGAACGGCGATAAATTCCTGACGATCTCGTATTTCGTGACGCTCGCCATGCAGCACGGGATGGTCTGGGTCGGCACGGGCATGATGCCGTCGAACACGAAGGCGGCCACGCGCAACGACCTGAATTTCGTCGGCGGATTCACCGGGCTGCTCACGCAATCGCCCGCGGATGCCTCGCCGGAGGAAGCGCCGCCGATCGGCGATCTGGAGACGGCGAAGGTTTTCGGCGCGCGCGTCGCGGCTGTGACGGCGCGCTGGATCGGCGATCGCGCCGCCGTCGACAATGACGGACATCAGCCCGCCTCGAATTCGCACTAAAATGTCCGTTTTGCGGCGAGCGCCCGCACGAACCAGCGAGATCGAGATGACCACGAAAGTATTTGTCGACGGACAGGAAGGCACCACCGGCCTGAAGATTTTCGAATATCTGTCGCAGCGCCGTGACATCGAAGTGTTGCGCATCGAGGATGCGAAGCGCAAGGACGTGGAGGAGCGCCGCCGCCTCATCAACGCATCGGACGTGACGTTCCTGTGCCTGCCGGATGTCGCGTCGCGCGAGTCGGTTTCGCTCGTCGCGCCGGACAACACGCGCACCGTGATGATCGACGCCAGCACGGCGTTCCGCACGCAGGACGACTGGGCGTACGGTCTGCCGGAGTTGTCGCGCGCGCAGCGTGAGCGCCTGCGCACGGCGAAGCGCATCGCGGTGCCGGGTTGCCACGCGTCGGCGTTCGTGCTGTCGGTGCAGCCGCTCGTCGCGGGCGGCCTCGTGCCCGCCGATTTCCACGCTCACGCCTATTCGATCACCGGCTACAGCGGCGGCGGCAAGAAGATGATCGCGGAGTACGAAGCAGGCGGCGACGACAAGCTGATGAGCCCGCGCCCGTATGCGCTCGGCCTGACGCACAAGCATCTGCCGGAAATGTCGGTGCGCACGGGTCTGAAACGCGCGCCGGTCTTCACGCCGATCGTCGGACCGTTCCTGAAAGGTCTCGCCGTGACGACGTATTTCTCGCCGGACCAGCTCGCGCGCCCGGCGAAGCCGCAGGACGTGCGCGACATGCTCGCCGAGTATTACAACAACGAGCCCTTCGTGCGCGTCATGCCGTTCGACGCTGAGAGTAACCTCGACGCCGGCTTCTTCGACGTTCAGGCGTGCAACGAAACGAATCGCGTCGATGTTCTCGTGTTCGGCAACGACGAGCGCTTCGTGACCGTGGCGCGCCTCGACAATCTGGGCAAGGGCGCGTCGGGCGCGGCGATCCAGTGTATGAATCTCGCGATCGGCGCCGACGAAGAGACGGGGCTCGCCCGCTGATCGAGCTTCAGCCGAATCAAAAAAGGCCGATACGCTACGGGGCGAATCGGCCTTTTTCGTATCAGTCGGTGCGGCGCAGCATCGGAAGGTACCGACGAAAAAAAGCCCGCCAAGGTTGACGGGCTGAATCCATATCAGTGGAGACATGGAGGAGACAGGAGTAAATATACCAAGAATATTGGTGCATCGCAACATGGCCGTCGCAACGCGCTGACGCCCGACACGCCGACGAAACTCAGGGCTGCATCATCGAAAGGATGAACTGGAGCTGATCCGCGGAAATCGGCTTGACGAGATGCATGTCGAAACCGGCGTCGAGCGTCATTTCTCGATGCTGGGGCTGCCCCCAGCCGGTGAGCGCGACGAGCATCAACGCGTGGCCGTTCGGCAGCTTGCGCAACTGGCGCGCCGCCGCAAGTCCGTCGACGAGCGGCATGCCGAGATCCAGGATCACGACTTCGGGGTCGAACTGCGCGGCGACTTCCACAGCCTGCGCGCCGTTCGCCGCGAGCGCGACCTCGTGGCCCATGCCGGTCAGCAAGTTCGCGAGACCGGCGAGCGCATCGTCGTCGTCGTCGGCTATCAGGATGCGCTTGCTCATGATGGCCTCAGCGGGAACCGTAAATTTCGAGTGTCAGCTTGTTCGACCCGGCCTGCGCCGCCGTAATCTCGGTGCGCGCACCGCGTGCGCCCAGATAAAAGTGCTGGCGCGCGGGCGAATTCTGATCGTGCGTCGCGTCGGGCACGCACGAGGCGATGTCCGCCGCGACGCCCTGCAGCGCATCCGCGCTCGATCCGCCGCGCGGCGTCCATGTGCATCGATAGTTGGTTTGCGAAGCGGCGCACTTCGCGTCGTCGCCGTAGGGAAGCGCGATCGCGCGGCCGTCGAAAGCGGAAAGCGACGAGAAATTCGGCGCGGCGGACAGCACGCGTTTGAGCGCATCGCACGGATTCGGCGTGTCGTCGGCGCGCGCGCACGTCGTCGAAAGCATGCCGAAGCAGAGCGGCAAGAGCGCGGCGAAAACGGCGCGTCGGCCTGTCTCATCCATGAGCGCCTCCTTTTAGCTGTTCTTTTCGTGTCGCCGAGAACCGGCGAGCGCGACTATGCGCTGCCGATTCGCGTATGTCTGTTCGAAAGCGAATGAAGCACTGAAAACGGCAGCAAGTCACGCACCCGTTTTTGCAGACGTTTGGAAGCGCGTTAGTGACGCACGAGCGCCATCATCGCGCCGAAGCCGACGAACACGCCGCCCGTCAGCCGGTTGAACACCTGCGCGACGCTCGCGCTTTTCAGTTTGTCGCCGATGCGCGCGCCGAGCCCCGCGTACACGGCGTACCAGCTCACCTCGATGACGGCGAACGTCGACACGAGCACCGCGAATTGCGGCAAGACCGGCCGGCTTGCATCGATGAACTGCGGCAGCAGCGCCGCCGCAAAGAGAATCGCCTTCGGATTGCTGCTCGCGACGAGAAAGCCGTTGCGAAAAAGCGTGAAGGGTCTGAAAGCATGCGCGCCGCCGGTTTCGTCGCGCACGTCGATCGCGCCCGCCTTGGCGCGCCAGCTTTTCACGCCGAGCCAGACGAGATACGCCGCGCCGATCAGACGCAGCGTGTCGAAGAGGCGCGGCCACGCTTCGAGAAACACGCCCAACCCCGCCGCCGACACCGACAACATGATGACGAGCGCCGTCAGACAGCCGGCCATGGTGGCGGTCGAGCGCTCGAGACCATGCCGTGCGCCGTGCGTCATGACGAGCAGCATGTTGGGGCCGGGAATCGCGGATACGACGAAGACGGTGGCGACGAACAGCCACCAGAGATGCAGGCTCATTGCGGCGTGGCAAGGACGGAAACGGGATTCGAATTATGCCGTTTGACCGCCTTCGCCACGACATCGATTTACGACTCGCGCCCCGCGCGGCGCGCGGCCACCTGACCGAGCACGGCGAAATCCTTCTCGCCGTCGCCGTGGGCGAGCGCATCGACGAGGTTGTCGCGCACGACGCTCGCCACCGGCAGCGGCACGTTGACGGCATCGCCCGCGGCGATCGCGAGACGCACGTCCTTTAGTCCGAGACGCGCCTTGAAGAGCGCGGGCTCGTAGCGCCGCTCGGCGATCATCTTCCCGTAGCCCTGGTACACCGGACCCGGAAACAGCGAATTCGTGATGACGTCGAGCAGCGTCTGCGATTCGATGCCGTGGCCGCTCACGAGCGCCGCCGCCTCGCCGAAGCTCTCGATCGCCGACGCCAGCATGAAATTCGCGGCGAGCTTGAGCACGTTCGCGTGCTGCGGCTCGCTGCCGACGCGCCACGTTTTCTGGCCGAGCGCATCGAGGACGGGCTGCACACGGTCGATCGCTTCGCCCGCGCCCGCCGCGAGAATGTTGAGCTTGCCCGCCGCCGCGACGTCCGGCCGGCCGAGCACCGGCGCGGCGACATACGCGACGCCGTGCTGCGCGTGCAATTCGGCGAGCTCGGTGGCGAGCGCCGCCGAGATCGTCGCCATGTTGACGTGCACCAGGCCTTTCGGCGCGTGCTTGAGCAGGCCGCCATCGACGAGCACGGAGCGCAGCGCGGTATCGTCGGCGAGCATGGAGAACGCGGCGTCGCCGGCGAAAGCCTGCTCGGGCGTATCGACGACCGACGCGCCCTGATCCGCGAGCGCGCGCGTTTTGTCGCGCGAGCGATTCCAGACGCGCACGCTGTGCCCCGCCTTGAGCGCGCGCTCCGCCATCGCGCCGCCCATTTCCCCCAATCCGATGAATCCGATATCCATGCTCGTGTGCTCCTTTGCCTTGTCCGCTTGCCGCGCGCGCAATGCCGCGCGGACCGAGCGCCAGTAAAGCACATCGCCGGAAAGCGCGCAGAAGCGCGCAATGCCATACTGCTGCATGGTCAAGGCGCGCTTTCACTTCCATCGCGAACTGAACGATTTCCTCGCTCGATCCCTGCGCGGGCACACGTTCGCGTGCGCGTGCGCGAAGTCTTCGTCGACCAAGCACATGATCGAGGCGCTCGGCGTGCCGCATACCGAAGTCGATCTGATCGTGAAGGCCGGCCGCGCGGTTGGATTCGACGCCCCGATCGAGCCGGACGATCTCATCGAGGTTTATCCCGCGCGTCACGCGCCCGCCGGAATGGAGAACGGCGCGCTGCTGCTGCGCCCGCCGCTCGACGCCGCGGACCTGCGTTTCATCGCCGATGCACATCTCGGCGGACTCGCGCAACTCCTCCGGCTGGCGGGCTTCGACACGCGCTACGACAACAACTTCCCCGACGATGAAATCGAGCAGCTCGCGCAGGACGAAGCGCGCATCGTGCTCACGCGCGATCGCGAATTGCTCAAGCGCCGCACCGTCTTGCGCGGATGCTACGTGCGGACCCTGCAAGCCGATGACCAGTTCCGCGAAGTCTCGGAGCGCTTCGATCTCGCGCCGCACGTCCGCGCGTTCCGTCTCTGCCTGATGTGCAACGCGCCATTGCGTCCGGCCGCGCCCGGCGAGATCGACGGCCGCGTGCCCGAGGGCGTACGTGAGCGGCATGCGCGCTTCGTGACCTGCGATGTGTGCCATCGCGTGTTCTGGGAAGGCTCGCACTGGCGGCGCATGCGGGCGCGCATCGATGCGCTGGCGGAGGCGGGTCGCTAGTTCCGTACAATGTCGGACTTGCAATCAATCGTCGCATCGGAGCATCGCGTGAACAAATTCGAACTGGAACAGAACAAGGCATTCAAACTCGCCAACGACCTCAAGCAGGGCGGCCGGGCACGCGTGGGCGCAGCGGATGCGCAGAAGCTCGATCGGCGTGAACAGCGCAAGCTCGATCAGGCGAAGGGGCTCGTGCCGTTCGCGTGCAAGCTCGATGAAAAGCTCGTCAAGCAGTTGAAGGAACGCGCCGAAGCGCATGAAGGCGGGATGACGGAAGTGCTGGCCGAGTTGCTGGTGAAGGCGGGGCTGGAGCGGTAAGCGCTGGTTGTCGCCGTGGTGGCCGCGGCAGCGAACGATGCGCGGCGACTACGCTTTGTCGTGCCTGAGCGGTTCCGGCTTGCCCGTTCCCTTGAACGGGCTGCGGCAGGACTCATCGATCAGGCTCGTCAGCTTCTCGAAGGTCTTTGCATCCGAACTGCGCCACTGGTGATAATCACACCAGCCCGGCATCAAGAACTTCACGCCGCGCCCCATCATCCGGCCTGCTTCGTTCGTTTCGCGAACATGTTGCGAAACATATTGAGAAACGACGATTTCGGCGCCCGCGTCCTACGTATGCGCCGCGCTCGCAGAAGCTTCCCACCTTGCGACGCTTCCTCCTCTTCCAGATATGCCGGCGTAAGAAACCTGACGCCCTGCGCCTCCATCAACTCGAACGTCTCGTCGACTGTCCGCCGGCAAAGCTCGTTTTCGACCTCTTGAAGCCGCGCAATGTACAGCGCCAGCCTGTCCTTCGGAACCACGACGAGCTTCTCCGAATCCAGCAACGGCATCTCGCCCCATTCGCTCGACAACCGCCCCGCTGCCCGCCCCGCTTCATACTTACGCTCGATTAATTCAACGGTCCTAACCATTTTCCGCCTTCGCATTTGCACGACGATGGGCCGATTATGACCGCCAACGTTCGCCCCATGCCACCTGTCCGAACGGGTTAGGAAGAATCGCCTGCGCGCGCCCGGCCGTGTAGTCGGCTTGCGCCTAACGCGTGAGGTCGCGCGCTTCGTCGACATCCGCATGGCGCGTCGCCGGGATGCACGCCACCGCGATCAGCGAGAGCACGAGCCCGCCCATCACATAGAACGTGGGTGCGAGTTGCGATTCGGTCACGCGGATGAGCCACGTCACGATGAACTGTCCGAAGCCGCCGAAGATCATCACCGCGATGTTGTACGCGAGGGAAAGCCCTGTCGAGCGCACGTGCGCCGGAAATAGCTCCGCGATCAGCGCGCCGAACGGCCCGTAGTATCCCGACAGCGCGATCGACAGCAGCGCCTGCACGACAACGAGCCGCATCACGCTCGGTTCCGCCGCGAGCCACGCGAAAAGCGGATAGATGATGACGAGCGTGATCGCGAGCGACCACAGCGACAGCCCTTTGCGCCCGATGCGATCCGACCACGCGCCCGTGACCGGCGACAGCACCGTCAGCAGAAGATTGCCGACGATCAACGCCGTGAACGACTGACCGAACGGCAGCTTCAATTGCTTGACGGCGAACGTCGGCAGATAGGCGATCAGCACGTACACGCTCACCGTCAACGCGATCACCGAGCCGAGCCCGCACAGCACCTCGCGGCCATGCGTGCTGAACACTTCGCCGAGCGTCGCGCGGCGCGCGGTTTTCTTCGCGTGCAGGAACGCTTCGGTGTCGGCCATGTTGCGGCGAATGTACAGCCCGACCGGCCCGATCACGAGACCGAAGATGAACGGCACGCGCCATCCCCATGAATCGAGCGCTTCGGGCGACAGTCCGCGCGAAATCGCCGAGCCGACGATCGCGCCGAGCAGGAGCGACGCCGCCTGGCTCGCCATCTGGAAACTGCCGTAGAAGCCGCGCTTCGAAAACGGCGCCGCTTCGATCAGCAGCGCGGTCGAACTGCCGAACTCGCCGCCAGCGGAAAATCCCTGCAGCAGCCGCGCGAACACGATGACGAGCGGCGCGCCGATGCCGATCGCCGAATAAGGCGGGGCTATCGCGAGCAGGAGAATGCCGAGCGTCATCAGTCCGATGACGAGCGTCAGCGCCGCCTTGCGCCCCGCGCGATCCGCATACAGGCCGAGAACGATGCCGCCCACGGGACGCATCACGAACGCGACGCCGAAGGTCGCGGTGGTGAGAAGAATCGACGAATAATCGCTGCTGCTCGGAAAGAACAAGCGGGCGATGACGACCGTCATGAAGCCGAACACGGTGAAGTCGTACCACTCCAGCGCGTTGCCGATGACCGCCGCCATCACGGCGCGCGCGTTCAATGCTCTTCCTGGCATGCGATCCCCCAAGGTCAGTGGGTGTCCGCGCTTTAAAGATGCGAACGCGCGGCTCTTTTTTCCTTGGCGAGTGTAAAGACGGTTTTTCTCCCGATCAAGCTAATTGCGAACGAAGAAAAGCGCGCCGTGCCTTTCGGCCGGGCGCGCTTCGGCTCGGGCGCGAGCCGCGCTTATGCCTTTTTCACATAGGCGCTGCACCAGCCCTTCGCCGCGACCTGCTTGTTGCTGAACATCGGGCACGGCGCGTAGGCGTCCGTCGGCTTGCCCTGATAGAACTGACAGTTGCCGCAGTCCTGCCCGGCGGCGTACTTCGCGAACTTGGCCTTGTCGACCTTGCTCGCGTCTTCCTTGTAGCCGAGTGCCTGCGCGGTGGGATCGCTTTCAGCGACTTTCGGGGCGTCGGCGGAGAAGGCCGCTTTCGAGCCGAGCGCGAACGTCGATGCGACGCCCACGCTGGTAATGAGAAACGTGCGACGTGATGTCTTCATGGTGACTCACTCCATGTTGTATTGGGGGATAGCGCCGTTCTTGGCGACGGCGATACCCGAGCATAGCAACCTGAAAGCGAGTCGACGACGCCAAATGTTAGAGATAAGGCACGGCGGAAAGTCGCATGACAGTCAGCGCGCCATGTCGGCGACGCGTTCGGCGATCGCGAGCGATGCCGTCAATCCCGGCGATTCGATGCCGAAGAGGTTCACGAGTCCCGGCACGCCGTGCGCCGATTTGCCCTGGATCACGAAATCCGCCGCCGCCTGGCCCGGACCGGACAGCTTCGGACGGATGCCGGCGTACGCGGGTTGAAGCGCGTCGTCGGGCAGACCCGGCCAATACGCGCGGATCGCGGCGTAGAAGGAATCGGCGCGACGCGGATCGACGTCGTAATTGAGCGCCTGCACCCATTCGACGTCCGGACCGAACTTCGCCTGCCCGCCGAGATCGATCGTCAGATGCACGCCGAGGCCGGCTTCGTTCGGCATCGGATAAATGAGCCGCTCGAACGGCGCGCGTCCGCTCACGCTGAAGTAGTTGCCCTTCGCGAAGTAGAGCGGCGGCACGTGACGATCGTCGAGTCCGCGAATGCGCCGCGCGATCTCGTTCGCATGCAAGCCCGCACTGTTGATGAGAAACGACGCCCGAAAGCGCGCCGGCGACTCGCCACCCGTCTCGACGATGAAGCAGCCTTCGCGCGCATCGATCGACGTGACCGGCGTATGGAACACGATATTCGCGCCGTGATTCTCCGCCTCGCCCTGCAGCGCGAGCATGTACTGATGACTGTCGACGATGCCCGTCAGCGGCGACCACACCGCCTCGACGCATTGAAGTTGCGGCTCCATCTCGGCCGCCTGCGCGCCGCTGATGCGCACGAGTCCCTTCACGCGATTCTCGATGCCCTTCTGTTCCAGCGCCGCGAGTTGCGGCACCTGATTGCGCGCCGTCGCGACGAGCAGCTTGCCGCATTGCCGGTGCGGCACGCCGTGCTCCTGACAGAACGCGTAGAGCATGTCGCGCCCGCGCACGCACAGTTCGGCCTTCAGCGATCCGCGCGGATAGTAGATGCCTGCGTGAACGACTTCGCTGTTGCGCGAGCTCGTGCCGATGCCGATGCCCTCGCCCGCCTCCAGCACGATGACTTCGCGGCCGCGCTTGGCCAGCGCTCGGGCGATCGCCAGTCCGACGACGCCCGCCCCGATTACTACGCACTCGATCCGATCCATGTCTTCTTCCGCGGCAGATTTGTCCCAACTATTTTACGTTCGGGACTATTGCGCGTTACACAACAAATGCACGCCGATTAGATCGTTTTCCGGTGCAATTCAGAAAAAGGCAAGAATCTGGCCGCCAGATGTCAAAAACGACAGGTTTTGGCGGCCTTTTCGGCAATTTCGCGAACGGCGCGCTTTCAGAAGCCGATCGCTTTTTTGCGCAAGTTGCGGTCGATCTGAATGTCGCGCGCTTCGACGTGATGCCGTCCGTCGATACGCGCGTTGCCGAACGCGTTCAGCATCGCGCGCCGCATGCCGCGCGGCGACGCCTGCGTGAGCGCGTCGAGCGGCGCGTCGCCGAGTGTTTCCGGAAAACGCGCGCCCCACGAATGAGCATTGCGGATTTCGGCGTAAATCGACTGCGCGATGCGCCGCGCGCCGTCGCGATCGGGCGGCGGAATTTCGTAGACGTTCATGCGATTCATCAGGGGCTCGGGAATCGCGCGCGCGTCGTTGGCCGTCGCGATCCACACGACGTTGCCCGCGTTGATCGGCACTTCGGCGAATTCGTCGACGAAAGTCTGCGCCGTGTCATGCTCCAGCAGCGCATAGAGCGCGCCGAGCGGATCGTATTGCGCGTCGCCGGTGGCCTTGTCGATTTCGTCGACGGTCATGACGGGATTCGCGTAGCTGCCGTTCACGAGCGCATCGAACACCTTGCCGGGCTTCGCATTGCGCCATTGCGACGACGCCCCCGACAGGATCCAGCCCGCCGTCAGCGAGCTCATCGCGACATAGTGATTCGACGTGCCGAGCAGCCGCGCGAGCTGCTTCGCGAAGTGCGTCTTGCCGATGCCCGGCTCGCCGAGCAGCAGCATCGGCATGAGTTCGAGGCGATCGTCGGTTTCGAGGCACAGCGCGATCTGCTTGCGGATATCGGCGAGCGGCTCCTCGAAATTCGGCAGATCCGCGGCGAGATCGTTCACCGACGGCATGCGGTTCGGCTTCACGCAGAAACGCAGATTACCCACTTTGAGCATTTTTTCGTAAGTGGCGCGCAAGGCGTCGTTCGCGCCTTCGGAGAGATCGTTGAGCGCGGACTCCACATCGTCGAGACTGTAGACCTTGCTGAACGATGCCACTGCGAGTTCCTGTTTGACCACGGCCGTCGTCATGTCACACCCCGTCAATTTTTATGGTCGACGAGTCCAGTGTATCGACGCCAAAACCGCACGCAAGCGAGCAGTCGAACGCGTGTGCTGCTAATCGCGATGCGCGCAAAGCGTGCGAGTATCATCGTCGGACGACGCGGCGAGCGGGTTCGAAATCTGCTTCGCGTCAGGCCAGGTTGAGATTCGTTTCGTTCGTCCACAATTGTGTGTTGCGCGGTCTGGCTGAACCGTACCTGCGCCGCCGTGTCACAACGAATTCGCCGGAGAACGCCGATCCAGCGACGCGCCAGCCGCGCCGCCATCCGAACAGTCCGCGCGCAGGAGTCGCTTTCAATGCATAAAACGATACGCACCGTCTTTCTGAATGCCGCGCTCATGACGGGCGCCGGTCTTGGCGCGCTTAACGCGCAGGCGCAGACCGCGCCATCGCAACCGGTGACCTGGGAGTTGCAGGTCGTGCGCGACGGACAACAGATCGACTCGTTTTCCGGCACGACGAACGTCGGACAGGCGCGCACCGACACGCATCACAACAAGGTGCAGAATCGCGTCGGCTGCGCGGATCAGCCTGCCGGCGACATCGATCTGCAACGCACCATCACCATTTCGCCGACGCGCGCGAACGCCGACGACATCACGCTCGCCATCGACGCGCAGGAAACCTTGCAGGACGATAGCTCGCGCGCATCGCCCTCGGGCTGCAAGCTGCCGCCGGTGCCGCGTCAGGTGAGCGGATCGCATCCGGGCTTGGCGCTCAAGCCAGGCGAATGGGCGCAGTGGCAGCTCATCGACAGCAATCCGTCGCTCGCCTACCGGGTACGCGCGAGCCTGGGGTCGCCGGCGGCGGCGCAATGACAACCGCGGTGACATAGACTCAAGAGGCCGCCGCTCGAGACAAAGAACGCATGCGAAACCCAGAACATCTTCCGCCAGGCCCGTCCGCTCATTCGGCCACGCCGGATTTCACGGCGGTCAGCTGGAATCTGCACAAGGGCCGCTCGCCCCTCGGCCTGCGCGCGTGGACCGCGATGCAACGGTGGGTTCAGACCACCAACGCCGACGTCTATTTTCTTCAGGAAGCGATGGCGCGGCGCATGCCGCAGCCCGTGCTCGCAAGCGGCTTCGGCAAGCCGTTCGACGCGCCGCTCGACGATGTCTGGCATTGCCAGGCGACCGAGATCGCCACCGCGCTCGAATTGCAGATCGCGCTCGGACCGAACGTGTTCAAGCCGTCGTGGCGGCATGGCAATGCGATTCTCTCGCCGCATCCGCTCGATCTTTCCGGGCGCTGGGACATCTCCGCGCATCGTTTCGAAAAGCGCGGCTTGCTGGTCGCGCGCGCGACCTTCGCCGGTCAGGCCATCACATTGCTGTGCGCGCATCTCGCGTTGACGCGGCAGGCGCGGCTGCGTCAGATGAACTGGATCGCGCACTGGATCGCGAAGGAAGCGCCGGAAGGTCCGCTCATGCTGGCGGGCGATTTCAACGACTGGCGCAACGACTCCGTGCCGCTTTTCGGCGAACTCGGCATGAGCGAAGTCGCGACGATGCTCGGCGAATCGGGCCGCACGTTTCCGGCTTTCTCACCGGCGCTCGCGCTCGACAAGATGTTCGTGCGCGGCCTGAAGCCGGTCGAATGGCTCGTGCCGACGCAGGACACCGCGTGGCTGTCCGATCACCTTCCGTACATGGCGCGGCTGCGCGTGGAGTGAGCGCGCTCAGGGCTTCGTGAGCAGCGCTTCCAGATCGGCGATGGTGACGGGCTTCGTCAGATGATGATCGAAGCCCGCGTCGAGCGCGCTGCGACGATCGGCATCGCTGCCCCAGCCGGTCAATGCAAGCAGCAGCGCGCTTCGGGTCGCGTCGCGCTTTCTCATTTCGCGCGCGACGTCGAAGCCGCTCATGCCCGGCAATCCGATATCGAGCACGACAACATCCGGTTTGAAATCGTCGAGCGATGCGAGCGCGCGCGGGCCGTCATGCTCGGTGCGGACTTCATGGCCGAGCGCTTCGAGCAGCATCGACATGGCAAGCGCCGCATCGACGCTGTCGTCGACGAGCAGGATGCGGCGGCCCGGCACCGTGCCGCCGCTTGCTTGGGCGGTGGTGTTCATGCAGTTCCCCGTTGCCGTCGTCGCACGAAAAGGCCAAAGCGGATGTTCCGACCCTCGCACGACGTTATTGAGATGATTGGGGCAATGTAGCACAGCGGGTTGCCCAACATGCCGGCGCATCCGTCGGATACCCCTGCAAGAAAGCACTCTGAGTTCAGAAAAACCGTATTTCCCGGTCGGCCCGTCTTACTCCATTGTGTGGGTTCCACAAAATGACAAGCGTGCTGCCATGCCACTCCAAGGCAAATTTGTCGCCGACAATACGTCGCGGGCGACGTTAACGGTGCTCGGAGTCGGCGTTTTCCAGGCATTCTCGGGGGACGGCATATACAAGAACCGGGGCGGCTGCACGGCGGTGCCCGATGCAGGGCCGATACCCGAAGGAAAGTATTGGATCGTCGCACGGCCTACCGGAGGCGTGGCCTCGCAAGCGCAGGCCTGGATGAAAGACCTATGGAATGATTGGGTGCGAAACAGTCCAAGCAATCACGGTGAGTGGTTCGCGCTGTACCGGGATGACGGCTCCGTCGATGACTGGACGTGGATCAATGGCGTTCGCCGCGGCAACTTCCGGTTGCACCCTCGCGGCGGCGCAGGTATTTCGCTTGGCTGCATCACACTCGAGAGTTGGGCGGACTTTCAGAGGCTGCGGCATGCGCTGCTGCACACGCCGAAGATCTCCGTCAGAGCGGGCCGCATCGAGGCTTACGGTTGGATCGAGGTAACGACAATTGGGAAAACGTGTCCTTAGCGTAGTGCTCGTAATGCTTCTGTTCCTCGGTCTGTTTCGGCTTGCGGTGCGGTACGTCCACACCTATCCGCTGCCAATACCCGCAGATCAGCAGCAAATCCTGATCGGCGTTGCCAGGATGCTGAAGGTGCAGGACTACGAGTTTCTCTACATCGCGTCGATGCTCGCCATCGATGCGATCGTGGCCGGACTGGTCTCTTGGGGGGTGGTCCGGTTATGGCGGCGATGTACGGCTGCGGGCAGATAAGAGGCCGAACTGACCCTTCCAGGCTGAAAACGACTCCGCAATCACGCCGCCCGGCGGCTCTGCTATCGTGAACGTTCCTTCCGCCGCCGTCTCGCACCACAGTCATGTTCGATCTCTTCGACGACATTCCCAAGCCCGACATCGCGTGGCATCCGGACTGGATCGACGCCGACGCGGCTTCCGATCTGATGGGCGCCCTGATCGCGGAAGTCGCCTGGCAGCAGGACACGATGACCACGCCGGGCGGCCGCGTGCCGCTGCCGCGCCTGACCGCGTGGCAAGGCGAACCGGACGCGGTCTATGTCTATTCCGGCATCCGCAATGTGCCGCAGCCGTGGACGCCCGCCGTCGCGCAACTTCGCGAGCGCGCCGAGGCCGCCTGCGATGCGCGCTTCAACAGCGTGCTGCTCAACCGCTATCGCAGCGGCCTCGACAGCATGGGATGGCATGCCGACAAGGAACGCGAACTCGGGCCCGAGCCGGTGATCGCATCGGTGAGTCTCGGCGCGACGCGCACCTTCGAGTTTCGTCACGCGCGCACGCACGCGACGCACACGCTCGCGCTCACACACGGCAGCCTGCTCGTGATGCGCGGGCGCACGCAGCGCGAATGGGTGCATCGCGTGCCGAAAGAGCCGGGGGCGCGCGGCGAGCGCATCAACCTCACTTTCCGCTGGGTCGATGCGTCGAAACGGAAGTAATCGCGCTCAAGGACGTTTCGCGACGAAATCGATCTCCACGAGCGCATCGCGCGCAAGCCCCGTCACGCCGATGCACGTTCGCGCCGGCAGCGGCTTCGGCAGAAAGTATGAGCGATACACCGCGTTCATCGCGTCGTAGTCGCGCTTGAACTCGGTCAGAAAGATACGCACGCTGACCACATTGTCGAGCGTCAGCCCGACGCCGTTCAGCACGAGAATCAGGTTGTCCATCACGCGGCGCGTCTGCGCGGCGACGCCTTCGGGCAACGGCGCGCCGTCGTCGTTCGGATCGGTCGGCATCTGACCGGTGAGGAACACCCAGCCGTCGGCTTCGGCTGCGTGCGAGAAAGGGCCGACGGGCGTCGGCGCGGCATCGACCATCGTGAATTTCGGCATCTGAGTCACTTCGTCTCCCCGTTTTGCGTTCGATATAAAGCAGAACCGGCACGTTAGCGCGCCAAAATTGCGCGCGCGCCGGCGCCGCATGCGAAGATGGCCCGGCTTACGATTACCTTTTTACACGCGATGCTTCCCTATCCCATTCTCGCCGACGCCGTGTTGCGCATGCTGGCCGCGATGCTGATCGGCTGCATCATCGGCATCGATCGCGATCTGCACGGCAAGCCGACCGGCATGAAGACGCTCGGGCTCGTGTCGCTCGGCGCGTGCATCGCGACCATGTGCGCGCAAGGTTTCTCGATGACGCTCTCCAACGACGCTGACGTGTCGCGCGCCGTGCAGGGCATCGTGACGGGCGTCGGCTTTCTCGGCGCGGGCGTGATCCTGCAGAATCCGCGCGAGAATCGCGTGCGCGGGCTCACGACGGCGGCGTCGATCTGGGTGACGGCGGCGGTGGGCATCGTCTGCGGACTGGGCGTCTGGAGCCTCGCGTTCATCGCGATGATCCTGATGATCGCGCTGCTCACGATCGGGCGCGTCGTCGAGAAGCGTCTGTTGCGTCGCTGGATGAGCAAGCCGGAAGACGAACGCCAGAAATACGCGGACGTCGAAGAGGCTTAGGCGAACGCGTCGGCGGCGGGCGCTTTCACGCGATTGCGGCCCGCGACCTTCGCGGCATAGAGCAGGCCGTCGGCGCGCGCCATCAGCGATGCGGGCGGCTCGCGCCCGTCCCACATCGCAATGCCCGCGCTGAAGGTGTAATGCAGCAGGCCGCCGGGCACGGCGCACGGCGTCGCCTCGACGGTCTTGCGCAGCCGCTCGACGAGCGCGGTGACATCGTCGATGCGCGCCGCCGTGCAGAAAAGACAAAACTCCTCGCCGCCGATACGCCCGAACGCATCGTCTTCGCGAATGCGCGCGCGCACGATCGACGCGAAATGGCGCAACACTTCGTCGCCCGCCGCGTGACCGTAGCGGTCGTTCACGCTCTTGAAGTGATCGATGTCGATGACCGCGACGAACTCGCGCTCGCCTTCCTGCCGCGCCCGCGCGAGACGCTCGCCCGCGCCGGCCAGCAATGCCTTGCGCGAAAGCGCGCCGGTGAGATCGTCGAAGCGCGCAAGCCGTTCGAGCCGCTGCGCGAGACGGTCGTGCGCCATCATCACGAGGCCGATGCACAGCGACGGCAGCACGAGAATGCCGAGCGCGAGAAACGTGATCTGCATCACGCCGGGCTGCAGCAGCGATGTCTGCGCGGGCGGCTCCACGACGTAGATCGCGCCGCGCACCGTATGGCCGAGCGCGCCGAGCGCCGCCGCGCCGGCGACGAACAAGTAGTTATAGCGCGGCCGTTCCCTCGGACGCTCGATCAGCACGCGTCCGGCGATCGCGAAATCGCACGCGGCATGAAACGCCGACACAATCACGACGCGCGCATTCACATCCGGCGTCACATATGTGAAGTAGACGATGCCCGCCATCACGCCGAGCCACATGATCCAGCCGGCCCAGCGCTGCGCGGGACGCATGCGAACGTCGAAGAAATCGTTGCAGCCTTCGTAGATGAGCAGGACCGTCGCGGCGAGCAACTGATTCGCGACGACGATGCCGAGCCACGCCGGCGCCACGTTCTGCACGGCGAAAAGCAAGAGCGAAACGATTGCGATGACGTTCGCCCCAAGCCAGCGCGGCACGCCCGCAATCGCGTGCGAGAGCAGCGAGATCAGCACCAGTATCGAGAGGATGCTCGACAGCGCGGTGACGACGAGAATGCTGACGGGACTGAACATCGCTGAAAGTGGACGGGTTATCGCTCGTGCTTTGAGCAAACGACGCCGCACGCGCGGTGCGACGAAAAGATTCGCTAAAAGGGATTCGCGGCGAAAGAGCACGAGTATCCGACAACACCGACGTGTTTACGGCTCGAATCGGCGTGCCTTGAACAGGTCGACCTGCGTCATGGCGTCGCATGACGCATGTAAAAACGCGGCGCAGCCTTTCGGCGCGCCGCGTTCGAACGCGGATTCCCGCGCGCTTTTACCATTCATGACGCTCGCGCCAGCGTTGCTCGCGGCGCATCTCGTGATGCCAGCGGCGCTCGCGCCATTCGTGACGACGCCATTCGCGCTCGCGCCAGCGTTCGTCGCGATCGCCGTATCCATATCCGTAATAGCCGACCGGCACCGCGGGCTGCGCGTACACGGGCTGCGTGTAGACCGGCACGCCCACGCCCACCGCCACATCGACGTGCGCGTTCGCCGATGCCGATATCGCAAGTGCCGCGAGCCCCGCCAGCCCGATCGCCGTACCAAGAAGTTTCTTCTTCATGCCGCTTTCTCCTTGCACCGAGTGCCGTGTGAGTCAGTGCAGTCTAGAAAGCGATGACGGATACAGGTGCAACGGGTTTGCCAGAAAGGTAACGTCAGGTAACGGTCAGCGAAAACGAAGGTGTCCTAGCGCACACGCTTGCCGGAACCGTCGATGACGACTTCGCCATCTTCCTTCGTGAACGGCCCCTTCTGCGCTTCGGGCAGGATATCGAGCACGAGCTCCGATGGCCGGCACAGCCGCGCGCCCTTCGGCGTATCGACGAACGGACGGTTGATGAGAATCGGATGCGCGAGCATCGCGTCGATGAGTTGTTCGTCGCTGAGGCTCGGATCGTCGAGGCCGAGTTCGGCGTATGGCGTGCCCTTCTCGCGCAGCGCTTCGCGCACCGACAGTCCCGCGCGCGCGATCAGCGCAACGAGCGTCTCGCGGCTCGGAGGATGCGTCAGATACTCGATCACCGCCGGCTCGATGCCCGCGTTGCGGATCAGTGCGAGCGTGTTGCGCGAAGTCCCGCACTTCGGGTTGTGATAGATGGTGACGGTCATGGCGGCGATGTCCCTGCGTTCGTGGATTAGCCATCGCATTCTAGGCGATGGCGCGATCGACAGCTTCGCGTCACGCACGCGACCGCGAGCGCCATGCGCGTTCAATTGCCCTGTTCAATCGCGGAGCGACGGCCTATAACGAAGAGTGCAGCGCGGCATGCGTCTTCTGCGGACCCGCGGGTCCCATTCGCCGGCAAGCGCACCGGCGCTCCGTCTGCATCACATTCGAACAAGTCCGGGAAACCCGTCGCGGCAGGCTCGCCGGGAACCGGCGCCAATATCCGCTCGCCAGCGCCATGCATGGCACATGCAGCACTCGTGGCACGTTCCGTGCGGATCAACGATTCGAATCAGCGAACAGCGTTGCGCGGCGTACACGCGAACGCGCCTTTCGATCAAGGAGTCGACATGAAATCACGTATCGCCATGGCGGCGCTCGCCGCCTCGTTACTCGCCACTGCCGGTCTCGCATCGGCTCAGCAGTCCTATTACCGCACCGCGCAGGTTCCGGGACAGGCCACCGCCGACACCTGGACCGATCCCGGCGCGCCCGCGCAAAGCGCCATGCAGGGCCAGTCGACCGACACGTCCTACGGCGGCTCGCCGATGACACGCGGCGCGGCCGGCGCAACCACGATGGGCACGATGGACAGTCCGGCCTCCAAGCCCTGCACGCGCGGGCCGCAATGCAATATCTTCTTCGGCCAGTGAATTTTTTAGACTGCGCCAGCATAGGTGCATGACCCGGCGCGTCCGTTCGGTGAGAACGGACGCGCTTCCCTTATCCACGGAATGGCCAGCATGCACTGCGACGAATCTCCCGCACCTCTCTTCGACGAAGGCTTCAACCAAGTCGTGACCGAGACGCGCGAGCCGGACGGTTCGCTCGATGCCGGCCGGAAGTAAGCGCGCGATGGCCACCTCGAAAAGCAAGACCGCGCGCATTCGCGTCGGCGTCGGCGGATGGACGTTCGAGCCGTGGCGCGGCACGTTCTATCCGGACGATCTGCCGCAAAAGCGCGAACTCGAATACGCGAGCCGCGCGCTGACGTCCATCGAAGTGAACGGCACGTTCTACGGCGCGCAAAAGCCCGCGACGTTCATCAAGTGGCGCGACGAAACGCCCGACGACTTCGTGTTCTCGCTGAAGGCGCCGCGCTACGCGACGAATCGCCGGGTGCTCGCCGAAGCGGGCGATACCATCGAGCGATTCTTCGGCAGCGGCGTGCTCGAACTGAAGGACAAGCTCGGCCCGATCAACTGGCAATTCGCGCCGACCAAGACGTTCGATCCGGAGGACTTCGAACGCTTTCTCGAACTGCTGCCCGCGAAAGTGGAAGGCCGCGCGATTCGTCACGCGGTCGAAGTTCGGCACGAGAGCTTTTGCGATGCGGCCTTCGTTGCGCTCGCGCGGAAGTATCGCGTCGCGGTGGTCATCGCGGGGGATTCGAAGTATCCGCAAATCGCGGATATCACCGCGCCGTTCGTCTATGCGCGCATCATGGGCACGACCGACAAGCAGGCGAAGGGCTATGCGAAAGCGGCGCTCGATCGCTGGGCCGAGCGCGCGAAGACGTGGTCGTCGGGCGGCTCGCCGGACGACTTGCAGACCTTCGGCAAGGCTGCGCCGAAAGCCGCATCGCGCGATGTGTTTCTCTACGTCATCAGCGGATTCAAGGAGCGCAATCCCGCGGCGTCGATCACGCTCATCGAACGTCTGAAAGGCTAAAGAACCTTTAGCGGACGAGACACGGCTTCTTGTTGTCGAACTTCCAGTTCGGAATCAGATATTGCATCGCGACGCCGTCGTCGCGCGCGCCGAGTCCATGCTGCTTGTACAGTTCGTGCGCCCTCTCGACTTCGTCCATATCCAGTTCGACGCCCAGGCCCGGCGCTTCCGGCACCTTCACTTTCCCGCCGACGATCTGGAGCGGATCGCGCGTCAAACGCTGGCCGTCCTGCCAGATCCAGTGCGTGTCGATAGCGGTGATCTTGCCCGGCGCGGCAGCGGCGACGTGCGTGAACATCGCGAGCGACACGTCGAAGTGATTATTCGAATGCGAGCCCCACGTCAGGCCCCAGTCGTTGCACATCTGCGCGACGCGCACCGAGCCTTGCATCGTCCAGAAATGCGGATCGGCGAGCGGAATGTCGACCGATTGCAACTGGATCGCATGACCCATCTGACGCCAGTCCGTCGCGATCATGTTCGTCGCCGTCGGCAGGCCGGTCGCGCGGCGGAATTCCGCCATCACTTCGCGGCCGGAGTAGCCGTTTTCCGCGCCGCACGGATCTTCCGCGTAGGCGAGCACGTCGTGCTTGTCGCGGCACAGGCGGATCGCTTCGGCCAATGACCACGCGCCGTTCGGATCGAGCGTCACGCGCGCATCCGGAAAACGCTCGGCGAGCGCCGTGACGGCTTCGATTTCCGCATCGCCCGCGAGCACGCCGCCCTTCAGCTTGAAATCGTTGAAGCCATAGCGCGCTTGTGCCGCTTCGGCCAGACGCACGACCGCCTCAGGCGTCAGCGCGACTTCGGTACGCACGCGGTCCCAATCGTCCTTGCCGTCCGCGCCGGACGCATACGGCAGATCCGTCTTGTGGCGATCGCCGATGTAGAACAGATAGCCGAGCATTTCCACTTCATCGCGCTGCTGGCCTTCGCCGAGCAAGGCCGCGACGGGCACGCCGAGATGCTTGCCGAGCAGGTCGAGCAGCGCGGCTTCGAGCGCGGTGACGGCGTGGATCGTCGTGCGCAGATCGAAGGTTTGCAGGCCGCGGCCGCCCGCGTCGCGATCGGCGAATTTCGTGCGGACCTGATTCAGCACCGCATGCAGATTGCCGACCGATTGCCCGACGACGAGCGAGCGCGCATCGTCGATCGTCTGGCGGATGTTCTCGCCGCCCGGCACTTCGCCGACGCCCGTGTTGCCCGCGCTGTCCGTCAGGATCACGAGATTGCGCGTGAAGAACGGACCGTGCGCGCCGGACAGGTTCATGAGCATGCTGTCGCGGCCCGCGACCGGCACGACGCGCAATTCGGTGACTTTCGGAGTGTTCGTGGACATGAGCGTGATCCTTCCCAGAGAGGTTGAAGCGGGTTTCAGTGCGCGCCTTGATGCGCGACGTGGCCGTCCGGCGTGCGATCCGAGCGGCGGTTGCGCGTGAAGAAGACCGCGACCGCCGCGATCAGCGATGCGACGCCGAGGCCGTACAAGCCGCCCGACACCGAGCCCGTATGTTGTTGAAGATAGCCGAAGGTCGCAGGCGCGAAGAAACCGCCGAGATTGCCGACCGAGTTGATGAGCGCGAGCACGCCAGCCGCGACGCGCGCATCGAGATAGCCTTGCGGAATCGGCCAGAACAGCGACGACGCCGCCTTGAAGCCGATCGCGGAGAAGCAGATGGCGACGAACGACAGCACCGCGTTGCCGGTCGTCGATGCGAACAGGCCACATGCCGCGATCACGAGCGCCACGGCGACCCACGCCTGCTGGAAGCGCCAGCGCGCGGAGAGCAGCGCGAAGCAGTACATCGCGACGATCGCGATCATCCACGGAATCGTGTTGTAGAGGCCGACCTGGAAATCGGTGAGGCCGCCCATCTTGCGGATGATCGTCGGCAGCCAGAAGGTCGCGGCGTAAATCGTGAGCTGAATCGCGAAATACATGAAGCAGAACAGCACGATCTGCGGATCTTTCAGCAGCTTGATCGCGGGAATGTGGCCGCCGGTGGCCGCTTCGCGTTCCGCCTGTTCGGATGCGATCGCGTTTTGCAGCGCGCGTTGCTCGTCGACGGAGAGCCAGTGAGCATCGCTGATGCGCGATTTCAGCAGCATCCAGCTCACGCCGCACAGGATGACGGAGAACCCGCCTTCGATCAGAAACATCCACTGCCAGCCGTGCAGGCCAAGACCGCGAATCGACAGCAGACCGCCCGTGATCGGGCCGGACAGAATCGATGCGAACGCCGAGCCGCCGAGGAAAATCGCGATCGCCTTGCCGCGTTCCTTCTGCGGCAGCCATTGCGTGAAGTAATAGATGACGCCCGGGAAGAATCCCGCTTCCGCGACGCCCAGGAGAAAGCGCAGCACGTAGAACGACGTTTCGTTCTGCACGAAGGCCATCATCGCCGCGACGACGCCCCACGTACCCATGATGCGCGTGAGCCACGCGCGCGCGCCGTACTTCTGCATCAGCACGTTGGACGGCACTTCGAACAGCGCATAGCCGATGAAAAACAGACCGCTGCCGAGACCGTACGCCGCCGCGCCGATGCCGAGATCGGTCTGCAAATGCGAGCTCACGAAACCGACGTTCACGCGATCGATGTAGTTCGCGATGAACATGATGAGGAACAAGGGCAGCACATGGCGCTTGACCTTGGCGCTGGCCGATTCGAGCAGATCGGCGGCTGGCGTGGCGGGAATCGTGTTCAAGGGATGTCTCCGGATCGCGTCTCGTGGTACGTTGTCTGATGACATTCTATGGCGAGATGCTTTCGGGGCCAATCGCGTGTTTACCCTTTCTCGGCTCTAGGCTTGTCGTATATGGCTTACACGCCGATGGACACGGAGCGCATGTGCGGACGCTGGCCCTTTAAACTAGGACGTCTGACAACTTCAGAAGCACAAAACCGGTTGCGAAAACGACACTGCCGGCGCGAGGCCGGCAGTGTTCAACGAAGACGGGAAATGCTGACGCTTACTTCTTGTCCTGCCCGATCTCGTGATTCGCCATGATCTCGAGCGCGCGGACCATGCCCGAGTGATCCCACGCCTTGCCGCCGTGCGCGGCGCACGCATTGAACAACTGCATGCACGTCGACGTGTTCGGCAGCGCGACGCCGAGCGATTGCGCCGTCGCGAGCGCCAGATTCAAATCCTTCTGATGCAGCTCGATACGGAAGCCCGGATTGAACGTGCGCTTCGTCATGCGCTCGCCGTGCACTTCGAGAATGCGCGACGACGCGAAGCCGCCCATCAGCGCGGTGCGAACCTTTTCGGCATCGACGCCGGCCTTCGATGCGAGCAAGAGCGCTTCGCCGACCGCCTCGATGGTCGCCGCGACGATCACCTGATTCGCGACTTTGCAGACCTGTCCCGCGCCGACTTCGCCGATCAGCGAGATGTTCTTGCCCATCAGGTCGAAAAGCGGCTTGACCTTGTCGAACGTGGCTTGCGCGCCGCCGACCATGATCGTCAGCGACGCGGCCTTCGCGCCGACTTCGCCGCCGGAGACGGGCGCGTCGAGATAATCCGCGCCCTTCTCGCGCACTTTCGCCGCGAATTCGCGCGTGGCGATCGGCGAAATGGAGCTCATGTCGACGACGATCTGACCGCTCTTCAGCTTGCTCGCGACGCCGTTCTCGCCGAACAGCACGCGTTCGACGTCCGGCGTGTCCGGCACCATGATGAAGATGACGTCGGCCTGCTCCGCGACGGCCGCGGGCGAATCACAGGCCGTGGCGCCCGCGCCGGTCAGATCGGCGGGCACGCCGCTGCGCGTGAATGCCGCGAGCTGGACGCCGCCCTTGAGAAGATTGGCCGCCATGGGATTGCCCATGATGCCCAGTCCGATGAAGCCTGCCTTTTGCATGTATCGCTCCTTGATGTCGATTTTCGATGCCGGTTTGTCGAGCGCGACGCTCAGTCCGGGATGAAATGTTTGCGCACGCCCTGCGCCGCGTTTCTGAGCATCCCCAGATCCGCGCACACGGCGACGAATGTGCTGCCCATTGCCAGATAGCGCTCGGCGTCTTCCTGCACGGGCGCGAGAATGCCGCTCGGCTTGCCGGCCGCGTGCGCGCGCTCGAACACATGTGCGATGACCGCCTGCACGTCCGGATGGTTCGCTTGGCCGATGTGACCGTACGATGCCGCGAGATCCGACGGTCCGACGAACAGCGCGTCGACGCCTTCGACCGCGATGATCTCGTCGATCGCTTCGACCGCCGCGCGGCTCTCGATCTGCACCGCGACGCTGATATTGTCGTTCGCGACCTGGAAGTAGTTCGGAACCGTGCCGTAGCGATTGCCGCGATGCCCGACCGACACGCCGCGGATGCCCTGAGGAGGATAACGCGTCGCGGCGACGGCGCGCTCGGCATCGGCGGCGCTGTCGACGAACGGAATCAGGAAATTGACGACACCGCCGTCGAGCAGCTTCTTGATCGCGACGGGATCGTTGGCCTGCGGGCGCACGACAGGCGCGCTCGGGCTGTCTTTCAGCGCCATCAATTGCGGGATGAGCGTGAGCGCGTCGTTCGGCGCGTGCTCGGCGTCGAGCAGCATCCAGTCGAATCCGACCACGCCGACGAGTTCGGTGACGATCGGACTCGCCAGCGACATCCAGCATCCGATCAGCCGCTTGCGCTCGCGCAGCGACGTTCGGAATGTATTGGGCAGCGGTTGATATGGTGACGAAGACGGCATGATGCCTCCCTGTGACGACGGCGATTTGATTGGAAAGCGGCAAGTCCGAACTCACGTAGTTATCGGACGTCTTAACACAGGGTACTGTGGAAACGCGGGAAAACGACAGCGGCGTAAACCCTGCATTCCTTTAGTTTAAGAGATTTCTGCTAAGAATCGTCTAATTCTACTTATACGATGTCTTATATCAATCTGCAGGACATGCGGGCCGCGTCGAATTGACGAAGCGTTCCCCACGCAGGAAGATGCGTCGTCGGACATCCCCACGCGCGAGGCTTATCGCGCCATGCGCGTCGACCGATCCTAAGCGAAGCCAAGACGTCCGACAACGGGCGTAAACGCCCCGCTTCCCAGAACAATATCCATCAGCAGCGAATCACCATGGCCAGTCTCACCGATAAAGTCGTCGCAACCCTGATCGAGGATATCGAACGCGGCGTTCTCCGTCCCGGCGACAAGATCCCGACCGAAGCCGCGCTGATGAAGCAACTGTCGGTGAGCCGGTCCGTGGTGCGCGAGGCGGTGTCGCGCTTGCAGGCGGCGAACGTCGTGGAAACGCGGCACGGCGTCGGCACGTTCATCCGCTCGCCCGAGGAACGCGAATCGGTGCGTCTCGCGGATGCCGACCTGTCGAACCTGCTGGACATCATGGCGATCATCGAATTTCGCATCGATCTCGAAGGCGCCGCCGCCGCGCTCGCCGCCGGCAGGCGCACGGACGCGCATCTGAAGCAGATCGCCGCCGCGCTCAAGCGCTTCGAGGAGCAACTCTCGAACGGAAGTACGGACGTGCTGCAACACGACGTCGAGTTTCACTTGCAGATCGCGCGGGCGAGCGGGAATCGCTATTTCCACGACGTGCTTAGTCAGATGGGACGCGGCGTCAGTCCGCGCACGCGGCTGGGCAAGGCCGAAATCGCGGAGCTGGATCAGATCGAGCGTCTGCGCTGTGTGCTGAGCGAGCACAAGGCGATCTATCAGGCGATCGTGCGTCAGGATCCGGACGATGCCCGCGCCGCGATGCGCATGCATCTGAGCAACAGCCGCGAACGGTTGAGACACGCGCATGGCGCTGCCGCCTGAATGAGCGCCGATGTTTTGGGCAGTGCCGCCACGTTGTCTGAGTAAACAAAAGAGTTCGTATGTATACGTGGTAGTAGTTAACAAGCTCGCCGCAAATCGGTGGATAACTGGCAATGCGCTTTTTACGTCAGAGGTTTACCGCGCCGACAACTCCGGTATGGCGGGCGTGGTTTCGGCCTGAACTCGGGACAACTTTCGCGTCGTTTCGACGGACGTCGAGTTGTTCAGAAAGCGCCAACAGTTAACGCGACGATGTGCCAACAAGGTTGTCCACAGGACGATGGCTTTGCATGAACCGAAGTCCGCGCGCGGAACGCCGTTCGAAGTGTTCGCGACGTTTCTCAAACTCGGCCTGACATCGTTCGGCGGACCGGTCGCGCACATCGGCTACTTTCGCGCTGAATTCGTCGAACGCCGGAAATGGCTCGACGACACGAGCTTCACCGATCTCGTCGCGCTATGTCAGTTCCTTCCCGGGCCGGCGAGCAGCCAGGTCGGAATCGCGATCGGCTTCGCGCGCGCAGGATGGATCGGCGCGCTGGCGGCATGGACCGGCTTCACGTTGCCGTCCGCGATTGCGCTGATTCTCTTCGCCCTCGGCCTGGCGCACTCGGCGCAGCTGATTCACTCCGGGATCGTGCACGGTCTCAAGCTCGCGGCGGTCGCCATCGTCTCGCAAGCGGTGTGGGGCATGAAGACGTCGCTGTGTCCGGACCGGTTGCGGGCCGGCATCGCCGTGGCCGCCGCGTTGATCGCGCTGACCGTGCCGTCGGCCGCCGGGCAATTGGGCGCCATCGCGTTCGGCGGAGTCATCGGCTGGCGGATGTTGACGCTGACGCATCTGGCGTCGGCGAAGCATCGGCGATATGGCATCGGCAGAACGCAGGGCGCGATGCTGCTCGCGGTTTTTTTCGTGCTGCTCGCTTTGCTGCCGGGGGTCGCCGGTTGGACCGGCGCGAACTGGCTCGCGATGGCGTCGGTGTTTTACCGGTCGGGCTCGCTCGTTTTCGGCGGCGGGCACGTCGTGTTGCCGCTGCTTCAGGCGAGCGTCGTGCCGAACGGATGGGTGCCCGACGATGTTTTTCTCGCCGGATATGGCGCGGCCCAAGCCGTGCCGGGGCCGCTCTTTACCTTCGCCGCGTTTCTGGGCGCGGTGATGCCCGCGCCGCTCGGCGGATGGATCGGCGGTTTCGCGATGCTCGTCGCCATGTTCCTGCCCGCGTTTCTGCTCGTGCTCGGCGCACTGCCGTTCTGGGAGACGTTGCGTCAGCGGGACGCGATACAGCGCGCGATGGGCGGCGTGAACGCGGCGGTCGTCGGCATTCTCGGCGCGGCGCTGTACGACCCGGTCTGGACGAGCGCCGTGCATTCGCGTGCGGATGTCGCGCTGGCGTTGGCCGCGTTCGGTTTGCTCGTCGTGGGGCGCGTGTCTCCGGTGATCGTCGTGGCGCTGACCGCGATCGGCGGATGGATGATCGGCGCGTGAAAATGAAAAAGGTCCGCGACATGCGCGGACCTCTTTATTCTTTTTCAGCCGATCAACCGACCTTATTCCACCGTCACCGACTTAGCCAGATTGCGCGGCTTGTCGACATCCGTCCCGCGCGCACACGCCGTGTGATACGCGAGCAACTGCAGCGGCACGACGTGCAGGATCGGCGACAACGCGCCGTAATGCTCCGGCATGCGGATCACATGGATGCCGTCCTCGCTGACGATGCGCGTATCCGCATCCGCGAACACGTACAGTTCGCCGCCGCGCGCGCGCACTTCCTGCATGTTCGACTTCAGCTTTTCGAGCAGCGCGTCGTTCGGCGCGACGGTCACGACCGGCATCGCCTCGGTGACGAGCGCGAGCGGCCCGTGCTTCAGCTCGCCCGCCGGATACGCTTCAGCGTGGATGTACGAAATTTCCTTGAGCTTCAACGCGCCTTCGAGTGCGATCGGATAATGCAGGCCGCGGCCGAGGAACAGCGCATTCTCCTTGCGCGCGAACTCTTCCGACCACGCGATGATCTGCGGCTCCAGCGCGAGCACGCTGTTCAGCGCAGCCGGCAAGTGGCGCAGTTGCGTGAAGTACGCCGCTTCGCGCTTCGCGTCGACGTGACCGCGCATCTTCGCGAGCGTCACCGCGAGCACGAAGAGACCGACGAGCTGCGTCGTGAACGCCTTCGTCGATGCCACGCCGATTTCGGTGCCCGCGTGCGTCAGGAATGCGAGTTCGGTCTGGCGCACCATCGCGCTCGTCGCGACGTTGCACACGGCGAGCGTGTGCTTGTGGCCGAGCGACTGCGCGTGCTTGAGCGCGGCGAGCGTGTCGGCGGTTTCGCCCGATTGCGAAATCACGACGACCAGCGCCTTTGGATTCGGCACCGATTCGCGATAACGATATTCGCTCGCGATCTCGACCTGCGTCGGAATCTTCGCGATCGATTCGAGCCAGTATTTCGCCGTCACGCCCGAGTAGTAGCTCGTGCCGCACGCGAGAATGAGAATGCTGTCGACCTGCGAGAACGCGTCGCGCGCCGCTTCACCGAAGAGGCTCGGGCTGAACTCGTCGGCTTGCGGAATCGTGTCGGTGATCGCGCGCGGCTGCTCGAAGATTTCCTTTTGCATGAAATGGCGATACGGCCCGAGCTCGACCGCGCCGCCGTACGCCGTCACCACGCGCACTTCGCGCTCGGCGGGTACACCTTCGCGATCGACGATCTTCACGCCTTCGAGACCGATCTCGACAACATCGCCTTCTTCGAGGAACGCGAAGCGGTCCGTGCTGCCGGCGAGCGCGAGCGCATCGGAAGCCAGGAAGTTTTCGCCCTCGCCCACGCCGACGACGAGCGGCGAACCCTGACGCGCGCCGACGACCGTATGCGGCTGATTCCGGTGCATCACCGCGATCGCATACGCGCCGTGCAGTTGCTTCACGGCCTCGCGCACGGTTTGAAAGAGATCGCCGCGATACATGCTGTGAATCAGATGCGCGATGACTTCGGTGTCGGTCTGCGACACGAACTCGTAGCCCTTGCCCTTCAGCATTTCGCGCAGCGACTCGTAGTTCTCGATGATGCCGTTGTGCACGAGCGCGACGGTATCGCGCGAGAAGATCGGATGCGCGTTGTCGGTGACGGGCGCGCCGTGCGTGGCCCAGCGCGTGTGCGCGATGCCGGTCATGCCGCCGAGGTTCGTCTCGCGCACTTGCGCGTCGAGATCGGATACGCGCGCGACGCTGCGCGCGCGGCGCGGCTCGCCGTTGCTCAGAACGGCCACGCCGCACGAGTCGTAGCCGCGATATTCGAGCCGGCGCAGACCTTCGACCAGCACCGAGACGATGTTACGTTGCGCTACCGCGCCGACAATTCCGCACATGGACGTTCTTCCTCTGAGACTTGCATTCGAAAGCGCGATGCACGATGCGCCGCGCGCGTTGGGCTGAATCTGACGTACAGCCTTACGACTTCTTCTTGACCGGGCGCACGTAGCCCGTCTTGCTCACTTGCGACTTCTCATTGAGCACCAGCTCGCCTTCGCCAACGTCCTTCCACACTGTCGTGCCGGCCGCGATCGTCACGCCGCGGCCCACGCGCACCGGCGCGACCAGTTGCGTATCCGAGCCGACGAACACGTCGTCCTCGATCACCGTGCGATGCTTGTTCGCGCCGTCGTAATTACAGGTGATGGTGCCCGCGCCGATGTTCACGCGCGCGCCGACATCCGAATCGCCGATATAGCTGAGATGGTTCGCCTTCGAGCCGCGCCCGAACACCGCATTCTTCACTTCGACGAAGTTGCCGACATGCGCTTCATCGCCGAGCGTCGCGCCCGGACGCAGCCGCGCGTACGGACCGAGCACGACGTTCGCGCCCGTCTTGCCGCCTTCGATGTGCGTGTACGCATCGATTCGCGTGCCCGCGCCGATGGTCGCGTCGCGGATCACGCAGTTCGGGCCGATCGTCACGTTGTCGGCGAGCGTCACGCGTCCTTCGAAGACGCAGTTCACGTCGATCGACACATCCGCGCCGCATTCGAGCGTGCCGCGCACGTCGATGCGCGCCGGGTCCATCAGCGTCACGCCCGCATCGAGCAGCGCGTTCGCGACGTTGCGCTGATGGATGCGCTCCAGCTCCGCGAGCTGGATCTTGCTGTTCACGCCGAGCGTTTCCCATTCGGCGTCCGGCTGCGCGGTGACGACTTCGACGCCCGCTTCGATCGCGCGCTCGACGACGTCCGTCAGATAGAACTCGCCCTGCGCGTTGTTGTTCTTCAGCGACGCGAGCCACGATTCGAGCGTGCGCGTCGGCGTGATGACGATCCCCGTATTGATTTCCGCGATGCGCCGTTCTTCCTCGCTCGCATCCTTTTGCTCGACGATCTTCTTCACCTTGCCCGCGGCGTCGCGCACGATGCGCCCGTAGCCCGTCGGATCGCCCACGTTCACGGTCAGGACGCCGTAGCGCTCCGCGCCCGCGGCGGCGATCAGACGTTCGAGCGTGCTCGCACGCGTGAGCGGCACGTCGCCGTACAGCACGAGCGTCGGAACCGATGGATCGAGCAGCGGCAGCGCCTGCTGCACGGCGTGTCCCGTGCCGAGTTGTTTGTCCTGCAGAGCGAACTGGACGTCCGGCGCGCCGACGGCCTCGCGAACCTTTTCCGCGCCATGTCCGACGACGACGACGAGCCGCGTCGGCGACAGCGTGCGCGCCGTATCGATGACGTGCGCGAGCAGCGGTTTGCCCGCCAATGGATGAAGCACTTTCGGCAGGGCGGAGCGCATGCGCTTGCCCATGCCGGCAGCCAGAATCACGATGTTCATCGCTGAAAGCCTTGCTGGTATGACGAGCCGCCAATTTATCACGCGGCTCTTTGGCGCAATGCGGCGAAACCCACGCTGCGCCTTATTGGATAAAGGTTACAGGTCGTCGAACTGCACAATTGAAACCGTGCCGGACGTTCCTGACGGTTCGGTCGCACACGGTTCCTCGTCGAACGCGATATCGCCTTGCGGATCGGCCTCGCCCGTCGCGCGCAATCCGGCGAACGGGAAAAGTTTGCTGTCCATCAGATGCGACGGCACCACGTTCGACAGCGCGTTGAACATGTTTTCCACGCGCCCCGGAAAACGCTTGTCCCATTCTCGGACCAGCGCCTTCATTTCCGCGCGCTTCAGATTCGGCTGGCTGCCGCACAGATTGCACGGAATGATCGGGAATTCGCGCAGTTCGGCGTATTTTTCGAGATCGACTTCCTTCACGTACGCGAGCGGACGAATGACGATGTTCTTGCCGTCATCGGATTGCAGCTTGGGCGGCATGCCCTTCAGCTTGCCGCCGTAGAACATGTTGAGCAGCAGCGTCTGCAGGATGTCGTCGCGATGATGTCCGAGCGCGATCTTCGTCGCGCCGAGCTCGCCCGCGACTCGATACAAAATGCCCCGGCGCAGTCGCGAGCAGAGCGAACATGTCGTCTTGCCTTCCGGCACGAGCCGCTTGACGATGCTGTACGTGTCCTGATTCTCGATATGAAACGGAATGTCGAGCTTGCTCAGATATTCCGGCAGCACGTGTTCCGGAAAGCCCGGCTGCTTCTGATCGAGATTGACGGCGACGATCTCGAAGTTGATCGGCGCGCGCTCGCGCAGGCGCATGAGGATGTCGAGCATCGCGTAGCTGTCCTTGCCGCCGGACAGGCACACCATGACCTTGTCGCCTTCCTCGATCATGTTGAAGTCGCCGATCGCCTCGCCGACCTGGCGCGCGATGCGCTTGAACAGCTTGTTGTTCTCGTACGCTTCCTTTTGCTGGCGCTTCGTCAGCGCCTCGCGCACCGGCTTTTGCGCTTTTGCGGTTTCGGCTGCGGCTTCGATCGTGTCGCGCGCGTTCATGCTCGTTCCTCTTTGATGCGGAAGACTTCGACGCCGACCGCGTCGCAATCGGGATAGACGTCGGGCTTTTCCGTCGACACGGCCACGGCGCGCACGTTCGGATGCGCGAGCAGCGCGGCCGCGACGTCGTCGCACAGCGTTTCCTGCAAATGGATGTGTCCGCGCTTCACGCGCTCGGCGATGGTCGAGCGCATGAAATCGTAGTCGACGACTTCGGCGAGCTTGTCGGCGACGGGCGTCGACAGCGCGAGCGGCACGTACAACTCGACGTTGATGACGACACGTTGCTCGCCGCGCTTTTCGAAGTCATGCACACCGATGTTGATGCGAACTTCGTAGTTACGCAGAAAAAGCCGCCGGCAATCGGTCAGCCGGGGATGCGAAAGTGCGGCAAGCATGTTGGTTCCAATATTCAGTGGCGCGTTTCAGGACTTTTGCGCGCCGATCATGTACATGACGTCGCGCGGACTCGGCACGAGATGCTGGCCGCCGTCGACGACGAGCGTCGTGCCGGTCACGCCGTGCGCGTTCGCGAGATAACACGCGGCCTGCGCGACGTCGTCGACCGTCGATGCGCGGTTGAGCGGCGTCACGCGATGCGCCGTCTCGAACGACGCGGGCGTCTGGCCGGCGGAAATCAGCGTCAGACCGGGCGCGAGGCCGACGACGCGCAGTTTCGGACCCAGCGCCTGCGCGAGCGCGATGGTGGCGTTTTCGAGCGCCGCCTTCGTCAGCGTGTACGACAGGTAGTCCGGGTTCATGTTGTACAGCTTCTGATCCAGCACGTTGATGACGACGCCGCGTTGCGCGTCATCGACGGTTGCGGACTCGGGCGTGATCTCGTGCAGCATGCGCGCGAGCGTGAGCGGCGCCGCGACGTTGACGGCGGTCATCTCGAGCAGCTTCGCGTAGCCGAAGTCGATGGCCGTATCTTCGTCGAAACGCGACGCGCAGTTCACCACGCAGTTCAGACCGCCGAACGCTTCGGCGCACGCCGGCACGAGCCGTTCTACCTCGGCCTCGACGGCGAGATCCGCTTTCAGTGCAACCGCGCGGCGCCCGAGCGACTCGATATCCGCGACGGTTTCGCGCGCTTCATGCGCCGAGTGGCCGTAATGCACGGCCACATCCCAGCCTTGCCGCGCGAATTCGAGCGCGACGCCGCGCCCGATGCGTTTCGCCGCGCCGGTCACGAGCACGGCGCGCGCACGCGAAACGGAACCGGATGACGACGTGTTGACGGAAGAAAACGGCGTGGAAGCGCTCATTTACAATACTGGGATGAATCCGAATGCCAGACAATCCGATAGTTTACCTGCTCCGGGCGCCGACGCGCTCGCGCAGTCCGAAGCGCTCACCGACCTGATCCGCGGGCGCATTGCCGCGGCGGGCGGCTGGTTGCCGTTCGACCGCTATATGGACCTCGCGCTGTACGCGCCCGGCCTCGGCTATTACAGCGGCGGAGCAATGAAATTCGGCCGCCGCGCGGAAGACGGCAGCGATTTCGTCACCGCGCCGGAACTGTCCCCGCTTTTCGCGACGACGCTCGCGCGGCCCGTCGCGCAGGCGTTGCAACAAAGCGACACGAAGCAATTGATGGAATTCGGCGCGGGCACCGGCAGGCTCGCGGCGGGCTTGCTGAACGCGCTCGCCGAACTCGATGTCGCCTTCGACAGCTACACGATCGTCGATCTTTCGGGCGAGTTGCGCGAACGTCAGCGCGAGACCATCGAGAAGGACGCGCCGGCGCTCGCCGCGAAGGTGAAATGGCTCGACGCGCTGCCCGATGCGTTCGAGGGCGTCGTGATCGGCAACGAAGTGCTCGACGCGATGCCTGTGCGTCTGGTCGTGCGCAAGCTCGGCGCGTGGCACGAGCGTGGCGTCGTGGCGCTGAACGACCGCTTTGCCTTCGATGACCGGCCGATTGCGCCGGACGCGCAGGTCGAACTGATCGATGCCGCCATCGATGAAGCCAACGACGAGCCTTTTGCCGAATATGTGACGGAGACGCACGAGGCCGCGCTCGCGTTCACGAAGACCGTCTGCACGATGCTTGTGCGCGGTGCGGCATTTTTCATCGACTATGGTTTTCCGCGACGCGAGTTCTATCACGCGCAGCGCGCGGCGGGCACGCTGATGTGTCACTACCGGCATCGCGCGCATTCGGATCCGTTTCTGTATCCGGGATTGCAGGACATCACGGCGCATGTCGAGTTTACGGGCATCGCGGAAGCAGGCGTCGAAGCGGGTGCGGATTTGCTCGGATTTACGTCGCAGGCGCGGTTTCTGATGAATGCCGGCATCACCGATGTGCTCAGCGATCTCGATCTCGCTGATGTGAAGCGCTTTTTGCCTGCTGCGAATGCCGTGCAGAAGCTGCTTTCGGAGGCGGAAATGGGCGAGTTGTTCAAGGTGATCGCGTTTTCGCGCGGCATTCCCGGAATGCTGGATGCGTTTTCGGCCGGCGATCGGTCTCATACGCTATGAGTAAGCGATCATGATCCGCTGGCTGCTCACTACGTTTATCGCGCTCGCGATTCTTTCGGGGTCGCTGCCGTGGCTCAAGAAGATCGGCATCGGGAGGCTTCCCGGAGATTTCACGCTGCGGATATTTGGGCGGGAATATTCGTTTCCCTTTATGTCGACGCTGCTGTTGTCGGTTTTGTTGTCGTTGATTGCGCGGGCGCTTTGAGGGTTTTTTGCTTTTGCTTCTGCTTCTGCTTTCGTTTTCGCCGGATCCCGTTTTCGTGTCGGTCTATTAGCACTGCCCCTGTGCGGGGCGGCACTCACTTTCTTTGCTGCTGCAAAGAAAGTAAGCAAAGAAAGCAGCTACTGACACGCCCGCGGTCACACGCAATTTGGGTAGTCCTCTCGTCCATCGTGGGCTGCCTAAAGAGTGCCCTCATAGGCCCCATCGGGCTTGGCTCGCGCACGGTCTGCCACATCGCACCACACAACAAACCGGTTCAGCACTAAATAGCTCCGGCCCGCTTCGCGGCCGACCGGTGAATCGGGTCTGCGTGTGCTTCGCTACTAACATCTTTATCGCACTGCGCGCGCAAACCGATGGCTTCCTTTGCAGACCCGGCGGCAGCGCGTAGCGCTGTGCCGAAGCTCTTTCGTGCTGAACCAGCGTTCTCAACGGTTTCGGGCGGCGGACCGTGCGCGATCCAAGCCCGGTTATTGTGATGAGGGCACTCTTTAGGCGAGTGCCATCGAGGACGAGAGAACTACCCAAATTGCGTGTGACCGCGGGCCTGAAAAGCTGCTTTCTTTGCCTACTTTCTTTGCAGCAGCAAAGAAAGTAGGTGCCGCCCCGCACAGGGGCAACGCTAATAGACCGACACGAACACGGGATCCGGCGAAAACAAAAAAACTAACGAACCGCAGGACAAAGCAAAACAAAGCAAAACAAAGCAAAACAAGAAGCCGTCAAACCCCCAAAGCGCCTTTCACCGCCGCGACCCGCGCATCATGCACGGCATCCTTGATCTTGGAAGGATTAGAAGCAAACGCCTGCGCAACGGCCCCGGCATCGACCGCACGAGCCGCAACCAACGCCTCCCGCAAACGCTCAGCCTGCGGATAAGCCTGCTGCTCCAACCCAAGCCGCCCACGCGCATCCGCGACACAAGCCTGTAGCGCTTCAGCAAACCGCGCAGGCTTGCGTATCGCATCCGATCGCTCGAACAGCCTGACGAGCGCCGCCGCGCCCATCTCCATCACGCGATGAATATTCCCGTGCTCACGCGCGACGAGCATCGCCAGATCGCGGCATTCGTTCGGCACGCGCAAGCGCTCGCACAAAGGCCGCAAGAGGTCGACGCTGCGTCCCTCATGGCCGATATGCCGCGGCAAAACATGCTCCGGCGTCGTCGCCTTGCCAAGATCGTGCGTCAGCGCCGCGAAGCGCACCGGCAATGCGAATCCCTGCGACGCCGCGTAGTCGAGCACCATCATCACGTGCACGCCGGTATCCACTTCCGGGTGATAGTCCGCGCGCTGCGGCACGCCCCACAACGCATCCACCTCCGGCAGAATCCGCGCGAGCGCGCCGCATCCGCGCAGCACGTCGAACATGCGCGACGGCTTCTTTTCCATCAGCCCGCGCGACACTTCCTGCCACACACGCTCGGCGACGAGCGCATCGACTTCGCCCGCCGCGACCATCCGCTTCATCAGCTCGGCGGTTTCGGGCGCGACATCGAAATCCGCGAAACGCGCCGCAAAACGCGCGAGTCGCAGAATACGCACCGGATCCTCGATGAACGCATCGCCGACATGCCTGAACAACTTGTTCTTCAGATCGCTCTGCCCGTCGAACGGATCGATCACCGGACCGGTCAGCTCGCCCGCCGGCGTGACTTCGCGCGCCATCGCGTTGATCGTGAGATCGCGGCGCGCGAGATCTTCCTCGAGCGTCACATCCGGCGAATAGTAGAACTGGAAGCCGTGATAACCCGCCGCCGTCTTGCGCTCCGTGCGCGCGAGCGCGTATTCCTCGTGCGTCTGCGGATGCAAAAACACCGGAAAGTCCTTGCCGACCGGCCGATAACCCTGCGCCACCATCTGCTCGGGCGTCGCGCCGACGACGACATAATCGCGATCCACCACCGGCACGCCGAGCAATTCGTCGCGGATCGCGCCTCCGACTGCGTAGATGTTCATCGCGCTTCCTCGCGCGCGCCGTCGATCCACGCCGCGACCGCGGGCAGCGCCGTCACGCGCTTCGCATAATCGAGCGACGTCGCGCTCAGTTCAGGCGCGTAGGTGTTGAAGCGCATGACGACCGGCGCGAACATCGCGTCCGCGATACCGAACTCGCCGAACAAAAACGGCCCGCCCGATTTCGCCAGGCACTCCGCCCAGATCGCCTCGATGCGCGCGATGTTCGCGAGCGCGCCCGGCGTCGCGCCCGCGCCCGGCGCGCGCGTCGTGATTTCCATCGGCATGTTCTCGCGCAAGTCCGCGAAACCCGCGTGCATTTCCGCGCTGATGCTGCGGGCGCGCGCGCGGAGAGCCGCATCGCGTGGCCACATCGCGTGTTCGGGATGCGCCTCGGCGATCGTTTCGACGATCGCGAGCGACTCCCACACGGAATCGCCCGCATCGGTGATGAGGCACGGCACCTTGCCGGACGGCGACACTTCGAGAATCTTCGCTTTCGTGTCGGGCTGGCCGAGGCGGATCAGCGTCTCTTCGAACGGGATGCCGAAATGTTTGAGCAGCACCCACGGGCGCATCGACCAGGAAGAATTGAACTTGTCACCGATAACGAGTTTCATGCGATCACAAAAAGAAGATTAACGATGCGCGGTTGCGCGATATCCGTTGAAGCGCGAGCGCGGCGAGTTGCCGCTCAGATACAGCGGCGCGATGGTCTCGATGCTCGCCGGCTCGTCGATGCCCAGTTCCGGCGCAAGCGGCCCGCTCGCGATGCTCGGCGTCTTCATCGAATCGAGATTGTCGCGCGAGATGACGGGCTGGCCGGGCGCCATTTCCATCGTCATCGCCTGCAGGCGGCCGAGGCTCTCCGGCAGCTTGATGATGCGCGAATGCTTGCCGATGGTCGCGCCCGCGAAACGCACCAGTTCCGCGAGCGTGTAGACGCTCGGCCCGGCGAGCTCGTAGACATGGCCATTGGCGGCGTCGAGATCGAGCACGTTGACCATCGCCTTCGCCACGTCGCCGACGAAGACCGGCTGAAACTGCGCATCGGCACAAGCGAGCGGAATCACCGGGAACATGCGTTCCAGAAACGCAAACTGATTCAGGAGATTGTCCTCCGGACCGAACACGACGGAACTGCGAAAGACCGTCCAGTCGAGTCCGGATTCTCGGACGATCTTTTCGCCGTCGCCCTTCGAACGCAGATACATGCTCGGGCCCGCCGGATCGGCGCCGATCGCGCTCATATGCAACAGACGCCGCACGCCCTTCGCCTCGCACGCGGCGGCGATCTTGCGCGGCAGTTCGACATGCGCTTTCGCGAACTCCGGCCCGTACGGATCGTCGCGCCGTCCCTGAAGAATGCCGACGAGATTGATCACGGCATCGCTCTGATCGATGAACGCGGCGAGTTGCACGGGATCGTGCACATCGGTCTCGATGACGTCGACGGGCAACAGCGTGAGATGCGCGGCGTTCGAGCGCCGTCGCGTCGCGACGCGCACGTTCTTGCCGAGATCGACGAGCGCATTGACGAGATGGCTGCCGATGAATCCCGAACCGCCGATCAACGCTATATGTTGGTGTCGCATAGTTCGCCTCTTGGGTCGCGGCCTGACGAATGCGGCTTCAGTTCAGAACGCCGGCGCAGAAATGAAAACGCCCGCGCGTCCTGTCGTTCGACGCGCGGGCGTGAAGCTTCGTTTCAGACGGTCAGGGTGCGATGTAGCCCAGACGCGCCTTCAACGACTGCGGGCGGCCTTCGAACAGCGCCGCGTAATAGACGGTGTTCGACAGCACGTTCTTCACGTAATCGCGAGTCTCGGTGAAAGGGATCGTTTCAGCAAAAACCGCGCCCTCGACGGGTGCGCGCAAGTCCTGACGCCACTGCTTCGGCCGGCCCGGCCCCGCGTTGTAGCCAGCGGTCGCGAGCACGGGCGAGTTATCGAATTGATTGTAGATCATCGACAGGTAATTCGTGCCGAGCAGGATATTGGTGTTGATGTCGTTCATCTGCGCGCGCGACACCGTGCCAAGACCGATCTTCTTCGCGACGAGTTGCGCCGTGCCCGGCATCAGTTGCATCAGGCCGCCCGCGCCGACTTCCGACCGCGCGTTGATGATGAAACGCGATTCCTGACGGATCAGCCCGTACGCCCATTCGATGTCGAGATTGGTGTCCTTCGCGTCGCGCTCGACGATATCGCGGAACGGCGACAGATAGCGCAGCGTGAAATCGTGCTCGGCTTTCGTCTTGTCGGCGGTGTTGACCGTGCGGTCGAACATCTCGATGCGCTTCGCATACTGCGCGGCGGCGAGCAGTTGACGATCCGTCATCGTGCGCAGCGGCCAGTTCCATTCGCGGTTGCCTTCGAGCCGCATGTTCAGCGCGTAGAAACGCTGCGACAGCGCGAAGCCCGGCACCGATTGCATCTGCTCGATCTCGGCGTCGGACACCGTGGTGCGCGGCGGCACCGTGATCTTCTGACCGAGCTCTTCGAGCGCGAGCTGGCCGTAGAAGTTGTATTGATCGGCGATGCTCTGGAATTCCTGATTCGCCGTGGCCGTATCGCCGGCCTGCTTCACGGCGCGCGCGTGCCAGTAGACCCACGACGGCTGCGCGCGCAGTGTGGGCGGCATCTGTTCGATGGACCAACGCACCATGTTCCAGTCGCCGATGAGGAGCGCGCTGCGCGTGCGCCATTCGTACGCCGGGTTGGACAATTGCGCGTTCGCCGACAGCCGATACCAGTCGGCCGCCGACGGCATGCGCTTGATCGCCGCCTGATAGCCGATCGTGCCCCAGCCGGTCGCGCGCTCCGCGGGCGTGAGACTCGGCGCGACGGAACTGAACGTGGCGGCGGCCATCGCCGGATCGTTGCGGGCGAGGCGCGTGACCGCGAGCAGCGTCAGCTGATGCGCCGGCGTGTTGGGCATCACGCCGCGCGCGAGATAGAGCGGCGGCTTGTTGACGGCGTCGTCGAAGAGCGAATCCTTCGGCTTTTCCTGGCCGAGCGCGTCGACGATATTCGAACCCGTCGACGTGTAGTTCTGCTCGTAGGCAAGGCGGATCTGCTGCCAGACATCGTCGCTCGTGAACTGGCCGGACGCCGCGAGCGCGCCGATCAGATCGACGCAACCGTCGCCATACCATTTCGGCTCGACGAGCAGCGCGCGCGCCGCATCCGCGACGTTCTCGCCGCGCGACAAACGCGCTTCGAGCGCATAGCACTTGACCTGCGTGTCGTCGTTGAGAACGAAACGGGAATACTGCTGCTCGAAGTTCTTCCAGTCGTGACGGCCGCCGAGCACGACGAGATAGTCGTTGCGCAGGCGGTCCGCAATCGCCTGGCCGTCGTAGCGCTGCAGGAACGAGAGCACCGGCGCGTCGGGCGCGTCGAGGCGCGCGTGGCCCTGCGAATCGAAAAGCTGCGGCTTGATCGTGAAGTATTCGATGTAGCTCGGCGCCGGGTAATTCGGAATCTGTGCGGCGAGCATCGCGGCCTTGCCCGCATCGTTCGCGCGCGCGGCATCGCGCAGCTGCAGGAAGACGCGGTCGTCGGACGTGGGGGAGAAATCTGCATCGGGACGGACGGCGGAGGCCGTGCCGCAGGCGACGAGCGTCGCGGCGGCAAGGGCTGCGCCGACCGCGAGATATACTCGGTTGAGGCGTTTTGACATCTTTATTTCTGGAGCGCGAATGGTCTTGAACCGGGTCCTGAGATCGGAGGAAAGCATAGCACGCAACGTTTGCGACGAACCCAAGCGTGAGCCGAAAAGCGCCTTGCGCGCGACCCTTCTCGCGAAGCGCGAGGCGCAACAGGAGCAAGCCGGCCAGGACGCACGAAACGAGGCGCTCGCGATCCGTCTTCAGGAAGTGCTCGCGCGGCACGAAGCGCGCAGCGTCGGGTTCTACTGGCCGGTCGCGGGCGAATTCGACGCGCGCGACGCGCTCACGCGCTGGCTCGCCGCCGACGCCACGCGCAGCGCCGCGCTGCCGGTCGTCGTGAAACCGCACGCGCCGATGGTCTTCCACGCCTGGCGCGCCGACTCGCCGATGAAAGAAGGCCGCTACCGTATTCCGGTGCCCGCTGAAGAGAAAGCCGTGGTGCCCGAACTGCTGCTGATTCCGTGCGTCGGTTTCGATGCGGACCGGTATCGGCTGGGCTACGGCGGCGGCTATTACGACCGCACGCTCGCCGCGTGGCCGAACGGCGCGCGGCCGATGACGATCGGCGTCGCGTACGAATCGGGTCTGTGCGCGACCTTGCCGCGCGAGACGCACGACATGCCGCTCGACGCGATCGTCACCGAATCCGCTGTCTATTAGAGCGAGGCCGCCGCGCGCGCGGCCGTATCGTAAAGGCCGGAGGCGTTGCGCATCAGTTGCGCGGCCTCGCCGATCTGCTCGTTGGTGAGGCCGCTTTCGCGCAGCGTCTCGATCAGGCAGGCTTCGCGCACTTCGCGATACTTGCCGCACAGCTCGCGGCCCGCCGGCGTCGCGGAAAAGAACACTTCCTTACCGGATTTCTCGCTCTGCACATAGCCGCGAGCGACGAGTTTTTTCAGCGCATACGTGGCAACGTGCGTGTCCTCGATGTTCAGCACGAAGCAGATGTCGGCGAGCTTCTTCTTGCGGTCGCGATGGCTCACGTGGTGCAGCAGCGACACTTCCACCGCCGTCATGTCCTTCGCGCCCGCCGCGGACATGCAGCGCACCATCCAGCGATTGAACGCGTTGCCCGCCATGATGAGGCCGTACTCGAACTCCGACAATTCCGCGCTGGCTTCGGAGACGAGATGCTCGGACGAAACGATCTTGGTGGGATGGCGCGGCATGGCGGTGACCGAATTGAAGTGCGTTGGAGTGTAGCGCAACGTCGATTTTGCGAGCGACGGCGCGCCTCGGCGAAAACCTGTATTGATAATTTCTTGATAATTTATTGACAATGTAACATTCTGCGACGGTGCGGCGTTCATCGAATCGACGAACTTCGCGCATCGCAAAGGCAAATTGAGGCATGACAAGACCACGTATTCATTCGCTGGGCGACTCCGCGCTCGTATGCGAAGCCGCGCCGCCCGCCACGCTCGACTGCCAGCGCCGCATCTGGGCGCTGGCGGAGCACGCGCGCCTGATGCCGCACGTCGTCGAAGTGGTGCCGGGCATGAACAATCTGACGATCGTGTTCGATCCGCTCGAAGCGGACTACGAAACGCTCGCCGCGCAACTCGAAAGCGGCTGGGACGCGGCCGAGACGCCCGACATGGACAGCGCCGAAATCGAGATTCCGGTGCGCTACGGCGGCGCCGACGGCCCCGATCTCGCCGCGCTCGCGCAGCACACGGGCTTGTCCGTCGATGACGTGGTGAAGCGTCATACGCAAACCGAGTACGTCGTGTTCTTCCTCGGCTTCCAGCCGGGCTTCGCGTATCTCGGCGGGCTCGATCCCGCGCTCGCGATGCCGCGCCGCGCCGAACCGCGTCTCGAAGTGCCGGCGGGATCGGTCGGCATCGGCGGGGCGCAGACGGGCATCTATCCGGCGGCGTCGCCGGGCGGCTGGCAATTGCTCGGGCGCACCGAGCTGAAGCTCTTCGATCCGGCCAGAAATCCGCCGACGCTCATGCAGCCCGGCGACCGCGTGCGCTTCAAGGCGCTGGAGGTACGCGCATGATCGACGTGATTCGCGCGGGCGTGCTCACTTCCGTCCAGGATCTCGGCCGGCGCGGCTACCGGCATCTCGGCGTGAGTTCCGGTGGCGCGCTCGACGCGCTGTCGCTGGAAATCGGCAATCGCATCGTCGGTAACAAGGCGGATGCGGCGGGCATCGAGATCACGTTCGGGCCGACCGTGCTGCGCTTCAAGCATGCGACGCGCATTGCCATCACTGGAACCGATTTCGGCGCGACGCTCGACGACGAACCGGTGTATTCGTGGTGGAGCCTGCCGGTGCGCGCGGGCCAGGAGCTGACGCTGCGCGCGGCGAAGCGCGGCATGCGTTGTTATGTGGCGATCGCAGGCGGCATCGACGTTCTGCCGATGCTCGGCTCGCGCTCGACCGATCTCGGCGCGTGCTTCGGCGGCCTCGGCGGACGCGCGCTGCGCGACGGCGATCGCCTGCCGGTCGGCGTGCCGCAGCCGCACAAGGGCATCGCGTTTTCGCCGGAAGAACCCGCGTTCGGCGTGAAAGCGCCCGCGTGGTGCAAGTTCGTGCTCGTCGACGAACCCGTGCGCCGCGGACGCCATTCGCCGAGCCTCGCGTGGGCCGCCCCGATTCGCGTGCTGCGCGGCCCGGAATACGCGAGTTTCAGCGACGCCGCGCAACAGGTTTTCTGGAACGAGGAATGGACGATCACGCCGAACAGCAATCGCATGGGCTTTCGCCTCGCGGGCACGGCGCTGGAGCGGCGCGAAAAGATCGAGCTGCTGTCGCACGCGGTGTTGCCCGGCACGATCCAGGTGCCGCCGAACGGCCAGCCGATCATCCTGATGGGCGACGCGCAGACCACGGGCGGCTATCCGAAGATCGGCGCGGTCATCAAGGCTGATTTGTGGAAGCTCGCGCAGGTGAGGTTGAACGGCGGCGTGCGCTTTATCGAGACGTCGGCGGAAGAGGCGCGTCACGCGCTCGCCGACGAACGGCAATACGTAAGCCAGGTGGAAACGGCGATCGCGATGCACGAGGAACGCATCGCGCGCGCCGGCTCTTAGCAGCGGGGCGAAAGCCGCGCGAACGACGCGGCGCATACATCCAACATCCAACGGAACGAGTGCGAAAACATCATGGAAATCGATCTCAATGCCGATCTCGGCGAAGGTTGCGGCACCGATGAGGCGCTGCTCGATCTCGTGAGTTCCGCGAACATCGCGTGCGGCTGGCATGCGGGCGGCGCCACGGCGATGCGCGATTGCGTGCGCTGGGCCGTCGAGAAAGGCGTCGCCATCGGCGCGCATCCGAGCTTCAACGATCCCGAGAACTTCGGCCGCAAGGAAATGGACCTGCCGCCGGAGGAAATTTACGCGGGCGTGCTGTATCAGCTCGGCGCGCTTTCGGCGATCGCGCAGGCCGAAGGCGGACGCATCGCGCACGTCAAGCCGCACGGTGCGCTGTACAACCAGGCGGCGAGAAGCGCGGAAATCGCCGATGCCATCGTCTCCGCCGTGCACGATTTCGATCCGTCGCTGCTCGTCTTCGGTCTCGCGAACAGCGGGTTCATCGAAGCGGCGCGGCGCGCGGGCTTGATCGCCATCGAAGAAGTGTTCGCCGATCGCGGTTATCGCGCGGACGGCTCGCTCGTGCCGCGCAAGGAGCCGGGCGCGCTGCTCGATGACGAAAACGTCGTGCTCGACCGCACGCTCGCGATGGTGCGCGATCAGCGGGTGCAGGCCGTGTCCGGCGAATGGGTGCCGCTCAACGCGCAGACGATCTGCCTGCACGGCGACGGCGCGCACGCGCTCGAATTCGCGCGGCGCATTCGCGGCGCGCTGGCGGATGCGGGCATCGAAGTCCGCGCCGCGCACGCCGACGCCTGACGCCGTCAACGCAGGTTCGAACGCCCCGCAACGCCGGGGCGTTTTAGCAAGGAAGCAGTGAATCCACGCGCCCGGTACGAGGCGTGACGTCAATATTGTTTGGAGAACTCATGGCAACCCCTGTCAATCTATGGCCGCTCATCGGTGTGGCCGTCATCATCGCGGGCTTCGTGCTGCGCTTCAATCCGATGCTGATCGTCGCGGCCGCGGCGATCATCACCGGCTTCGCGGCGCATTTTCCCATCGAGAAAATCCTGACCGCGATCGGCACCGGCTTTCTCAAGACGCGCAACATTCCGCTCATCATCCTGTTGCCGCTGGCGGTGATCGGTTTGCTCGAACGGCACGGCCTGCGCGAGCGCGCGCAAATGTGGATTTCGAGCATCAAGGCCGCGACAGCCGGGCGTCTGCTGATCGTCTATCTGTTCGTGCGTGAACTCACGGCGGCGGTCGGCCTGACGGGACTCGGCGGCCATCCGCAGATGGTGCGCCCGCTGCTCGCGCCGATGGCCGAAGGCGCCACCGAAGCGCGCTACGGCAAGCTCTCGGATGCGACGCGCTTCAAGCTGCGCGCGTACTCGGCGGCGACCGACAACGTCGGCCTGTTCTTCGGCGAGGACATTTTCGTGGCGTTCGGCGCGATCGTGCTGATGGTCACGTTCCTGAAGGAAGCGGGCATCGTCGTGGAGCCGATGCACGTCGCCGTGTGGGGCATTCCGACGGCAATCTGCGCGTTCCTGATTCACGGTTTCCGTCTGTGGCTCCTGGACCGCAGGCTCGCGCGCGAACTCGACGCGCTCACGCGCAACGTCGCGGGAGAAAAAGCATGACGCTCACGATCAACTATCTGTTCTATCTCGTCGGCATCATTCTGCTGGTCGTCGGCGGGATGATCCTCACGGACAAATCGCATCCGCGGCGTCTGACCGCTGGCGGATTCTGGCTGATCTACGCGTTGATCTTTCTCGTCGGCGACTGGCTTCCGGTGACGGTCGTCGGCGTGCTCGTCGTGGCGATGGCGCTGATCGCGGGTTTCGGCGGCGTCACCGGCGCGAAGCCGAAGATGCTTTCCGAAGACACGCGCCGCCGGAGCGCCGCGCGGCTCGGCAACAAGCTCTTCGTGCCCGCGCTGACGATTCCCGTCGTCACCGTGATCCTCACGCTCGGCGCGAAATACCTCGTGTTCGGCGGCGTGCCGCTGATCGAGCTGAAGAACGTGACGCTGATCGGCTTCGGCATCGGCTGCGTGATCGCGCTGGCCATTGCCTGCGTGATGACGCGCGACACGGTCGGCCAGTCGATGCGCGAAACGCGCCGTCTCATCGATGCGCTGTCGTGGGCTGCCGTGCTGCCGCAGATGCTCGGCATGCTCGGCCTCGTGTTCTCGGATGCGGGCGTAGGCAAGGCGGTCGCGCATGTGACGACGGCTTACGTCAACATGGATTACCGGCTCGTCGCGGTGGCGGTGTATGTCCTCGGCATGGCGCTTTTCACGATGGTCATGGGCAACGGCTTCGCCGCGTTTCCGGTCATGACGGGCGGCGTCGGCGTACCGATTCTCGTCGGCGTATTCCACGGCAATCCCGCGACGATGGCCGCGATCGGCATGTTCTCCGGCTACTGCGGCACGCTGATGACGCCGATGGCCGCGAACTTCAACATCGTGCCTGCGGCGCTGCTGGAGTTGCCCGACAAGAACGCGGTCATCAAGGTGCAGGTGCCGACGGCGGTGACGTTGCTAGTCGCGAATATATTCTTGTTGAACTGGCTGATGTTTATTTGAGCGAATATTTTTATGGCGCATCTCGAGTGCGCGAATATTCGAGCGACGTTCGTCAATCAATAAAATTCGATAATCGGTTTAACGAGCGCATTCAGGAAACACCCTGAGTGCGCTTTTTTTATTTTGCAATACCCGGCTCCGGCTGTGAGCCTCCAACCGCCTGCGTTTTGAGGCAATGGATCATCGCCTTCCGAGGGTGGATCACGTTTATGAATTGCCCGAAGAGGCATGCGTCAATCATTAAACTTTGAAAAATCGCATCCATATTTCAAATATGGGTAATTAGGACGATGCTTATATCTGCCGTGTAATGGCTAATGGAGACTGTTTCACTCATGAATCTGGTTCTCCATATATTCGCCATTCACGATCGACAGGCGAGCCGGTATTCCGCCTTTGTCCGCCATGCGATTGCCGAGCTATTTCCAACTAAATAACGCACCTTCCGGCCGTGATTTACCGCTGCGACTTGTCGAAAGCGTCTTCGTCGTAGTCTGCGCAATAACCGTCCATAAGCAGACCGAGGGAAGCTCATTCGCAGCGTATCGGAGCACCGTCGTCGCACTCGCGATCATTTTCGCGTGGTGCGCAATGGACGTGCGTGGAACGTCTCGTGCCGCGCCCCGCGTAGGCGCGCTTCTGTCGGCGCTCGGCTGGGTGTTCTGCGAAGCGCTCGCCATCGGCACGGTGAAGCTGATGCATCCGGACTACCAGCCCTCGCTCGGTGCATTCGCAGGTCTGGGCGTGATGACCGCGCTCGGAATCTTTGTACTCAGGATCGCCGGTTCGCGTGGGGCGCCAATCTATTCGGTGGCTGTCGCGGGGTGCCGCGATCATTGCGCCTTCCTCGTGCGCAGCCTCGATGCCATCCGCAAGCCAATCTACCGCATCGAAGCGCAATTCGAGACGGGGGCGCCAACAGCGCCTCCGCTGAACGGCGTGCCGCGCTTTTTCGATCTCGACGCCTTTATGTCGCATGTGCGTACGCGGCGGATCGACGAACTGTGGCTAGCCCTGCCGCTCACCGATGAGAAATCGCTGCGCCGCGTGCTCCATGCGTTCCGCAACGAACTGGTGAATATCCGGTTCATTCCGGATGTGACCAGCCTGTCGCGCTTCCAAAGCAGCACGGCCGATGGCAACGGCCTGCTCGCGATCAATCTCGTCGCCTCGCCGCTCAACGGTGATACGCCCGCCATCAAGACGATCTTCGATCGCGTGTTCGCCACGTGCGCGATTCTCGGAACCTTGCCGCTGCTGATCGCGATCGCGCTCGCCGTCAAGCTCTCGTCGCCGGGACCGGTGCTGTTCAAGCAGCGACGCCGCGGCGCGAGCGGGCAGCCGTTCGAGATCTACAAGTTCCGCACGATGCACCTGCACGCGGCAGACGACGGCGTCGTCCAGGCCACGCGCGGCGATCCGCGCGTCACGCGCGTCGGCGCGTTTCTGCGTCGCACGAGCCTCGACGAGCTGCCGCAATTTTTCAACGTGCTGCGCGGCGAGATGTCGGTCGTGGGGCCGCGTCCGCATGCGATCGAGCATGACGATCTCTATCAGGACATCGTCGACGACTACATCCATCGGTATCGCATCAAGCCGGGCATCACCGGCTGGGCGCAGATCAACGGATTTCGCGGCGAAACCGATTCGGTCGACAAGATGCAGCAGCGCATCGAACACGATCTCTATTACCTCGGCAACTGGTCGTTCGCGCTCGATATGCGCATCGTCCTCGCGACCATCGTGCGGGGTTTCGTTCATCGCAATGCGTATTGATGCGCAGGCCTTATCCATGAAGCAATCAACCGAACGCGTTCGCCCGGCGACCGGGCGCGCTTCGTTTCTACCAACGACGCTGACGATCGCGCTGACGTGCGCGCTGAGCGCGTGCGCGTTCGCGCCCGGCTTTCACATGAACGAAGCCGGATCGCAGGTCGAAGCCACCGCGGCGACGCCCGCGATCGCCGTTACGGAGCTCGATCTCGCGCTCGTGAAGCGCTACGCCGCGCAACGCAAGACGCGTCAGGATCAGCAGGCGAAGCAGCTTTTCGGCACGCCGGGAACGTACACGGTCGGCCCGGGCGACGTGCTGCAGATCGTCGTCTGGGATCATCCGGAATTTGCCGCAGCGCTCGGCTCCGTACAGAGCCAGACGAGCGCGAAGGCAAGCGACCCCGCGCCCGGTTTCGTCGTCGATCAGCAGGGCAACTTGCGCTTCCCGTATGCAGGGTCGCTGGCGGTCGCCGGGCTGCGCACCGATGAAATCCAGCAAAGGCTGACCAGCGCGCTTTCGACGTATCTCGTCAAGCCGCAAGTCACCGTGCGAATGGCTTCGTATCGCTCGCGCCAGGTCTTTGTCGACGGCCAGGTCCATAACCCCGGCGCGCTTGCGCTGACCGATGTGCCGCTCAGCTTCTACGACGCGATCGCGCGCGCCGGCGGCTTCAGCGACAACGCCGATCAGAGCGATGTCGTGCTGGTGCGCGGCGGCGCCTCGCACCGGATCGACGTGCCGCAACTGCTCGCGCAAGGGCTCAACCCGTCGACGCTGTATCTGAAGTCCGGCGACCTGCTGCGCGTCGCATCGCGCGACGACAACGTCGTCTATGTGATGGGCGAAGTAAGCAGGCCCGGCCGCGCCGCACCGCGCCGCGACGGCCGCATGTCGCTCGCCGATGCGCTCGCGCAGGCGGGCAGCATCAATCCGAACACGGCGGACACCGCGCAGATGTTCGTGATCCGCCCGGACGACGACGCACCGCAAGTGTTTCACCTCGACAGCCGTTCGCCCGTGTCGATGCTCGTGGCGAACGAATTCGAGCTGCAGCCTAAGGACATCGTCTATGTGGACGGCAGCGGCCTCGTGCGCTTCAACCGCGTGATCAGTTTGCTGATGCCGCTGGTCAACGCCGGCCTCACGGCGGGAGTGCTCGCGAAATGATCCGCTCCGTGCTGATGGTGTGCGAGGGGAATATCTGCCGCAGTCCGCTCGCGGCGGCGATGCTCGCGCGCGAGTTGCCGCACCTGCCGGTCGTTTCGGCGGGAACGCGCGCGCTCGCCGGGCATCCAGCCGATCCGGCCATCGCCGACATGGCCGATGCGCACGGCATCCCGCTCGACTCGCACGTCGCGAGACAGCTCGACGGCGCTCTCGTCCGCGAAGCCGATCTGATTCTCACGATGACCCAGGAACAGCGCCGCTGGATCGAGACGACCTGGCCATTCACTCGCGGCAAGGTCTTCCGCCTTTGCGACGAAACGGGCGCGGACGTGGCCGATCCCTACAAGCGCCATCGCGCGGTGTTCGACCTGGCTTTCGCGCAGATCCGCGCGGGCGTCTCGCAATGGAGCCGCGCATTGGCGGTGCAACGATGAAAGACATTCAAGTCAAACCATCACAGACCTATTCCGACACGACAGGCGACGACGAAATCCGCCTGTTCGAGATTCTCGGCGTCCTGCGCGAGAGCCGCGGGCTCATCGCGGCCGCGACGGCGTGCACGTTTCTGATCGGTTCGCTGTACGCATTCCTCGCCACGCCGACCTATCGCGCCGACGCGCTGATCCAGGTCGATGACGACAGCGGTACGGGCTCGCTCAACGACAAGCTCGGCGATCTCGCGGCGTTGTTCCAGAACAAGGCCAGCACCGATGCGGAAATCGAACTGATGCGCTCGCGCGCGGTGATCGGCGACGCGGTCGCGCGTCTGCACCTCGATATCGATGCGAAGCCGCGTTATGCGCCGCTCGTCGGCAAGCCGTTCGTCCGTTTCCTGGCCGGCGACGGCCTCAACGGCGCGCCGCCCGGCCTGGGCGGTTATGCGTGGGGCGGCGAGCGCATCGCCGTGTCGAAATTCGACGTGCCGGCGCGCTGGCACGGGAAGCCCTTCGCGCTGATCGCGGGCGACGCGGGGCGCTACGAACTGCAATCGGCCGACGGCGCCACCATCCTGCGCGGAACGGCTGGCCAGCCGGCGTCCGCGCGAACGGGCAACGACAGTGTCGAACTCACCGTGACATCGCTGCGCGCGCGGCCCGGCACGCGCTTCGACGTGACGCGCCTGTCGACGCAGCGGACCATCGCCGATCTGCAGCAGGGCCTCAAGATCGCGGAAAAGACGAAGCAGTCCGGAATCGTCGGAATGACGCTCGACGGCGCCGATGCCGAAAGCATCACGCAGACGGTCAACACGATCGCGACGCTCTACGTGCAACGAAACGTCGACCGGAAATCGGCACAGGCGCAGCAGATGCTCGCGTTTCTGGGCGATCAGTTGCCGCAATTGCGCGCCGATCTCGACCAGGCCGAAGCACGCTACAACGAATTTCGCGCGCAGCACGGTGCCGTCGATCTGGAAGAGCAAAGCAAGCTGCTGCTTCAAACCGTCGTCGAAAACAAGACGAAGATCATCGAGCTTCAGCAGCAGCGCGTCGACCTGGTTCAGCGTTACACGGCGCTGCATCCATCGGTGACGGCGGTCGACGCACGCATCGCCGAATTGCGGCGGCAATCGGATACCTACGAGCGGCAGATCGGCGAGCTGCCGTCGGTGCAACAGGACGCCGTGCGTCTTCTGCGCGATGTGCGGGTCAGCAACGACCTGTACACCAGTCTGCTCAACAGCACGCAGCAGTTACGCGTGCTCAGGGCGGGCCAACTCGGCAACGTCCGCACCGTCGACTACGCGGTCGTGCCGGAGAAGGCCGTCGCGCCCAAAAAGGCGCTCACGCTCGCGCTCTCGCTCGTGCTCGGACTTCTCGCCGGATGCGGCCTCGCGCTCGGACGGCGGATGCTCAGTCGCGGACTCGAAACGCCGGCGGAGGTCGAAGCGGCGATCGATCTGCCTGTCTATGCGCTCATCTCCCACTCCGACCGCCAGGCGTCGCTCGACGCATCGCGCGAACGCGATCCGGCGAAGCCTCGGGTGCTCGCAAGCGCGTCGCCGAACGACATCGCCATCGAAGGTCTGCGCAGCTTGCGCACGGCGCTGCAGTTCGGCGTTCTAAGGAAGCGCAACAAGATCGTGATGTTCACTGGCGCGCGCCCCGGCATCGGCAAATCGTTCATCTCGGTCAATTTCGCGAGCGTGCTCGCTGCGGGCGGAGAACGCGTGCTGCTCCTCGATGCCGACATGCGGCGCGGCGATCTGCAAGGTGTTCTGGGTCTGGCCCGCGCATCGGGCCTCGCGGAATTGATCGGCGGCGCCAGTCTGCAAAGCGTGATTCGCAGGGGCGTGCTGCCGGGGCTCGATGTCATCACGGGTGGCGGCACGCCCGATTTGCCATCGGAACTGCTGTTGAGCGGGCGCTTCGAGCAACTGTTCGAAGAGCTGCGGACGCTCTATGACTTCGTGATCATCGACTCGCCGCCGGTGCTTGCCGTCACCGATGCCGGCCTGATCGGCCGCCACGCCGATGCCACTCTCCTCGTTGTCCGGCACGGCTGCCATACCGCCGCCGAGCTGGGCCAGGCCATGCGTCAGCTCACGAGCGCGGGTGTGTCGGTCGACGGGGCACTGCTTACCGACACGCCGTCCCGCGGGATGTCCTACGGGGCCTTCTCCCAGTATGGAAGCCCGAAGTCATGAAGCCATCGGACTCTTTGCATTCCTCAAGGTCAAGATTGAAAAAACTGCTCTTCACCTTCGGCACGCGTCCCGAAGCGATCAAGATGGCGCCGCTCGTCAAGCGGATGGCGCTCGAATCCGGCTTCGAATGCCGCGTGTGCGTGACCGGTCAGCATCGCGAGATGCTGGATCAGGTGCTCGCGCTGTTCGACATCCGCCCCGACTTCGATCTCAACGTCATGAAGCGCGGTCAGGATCTTTACGACGTCACCGCCGCGATTCTCGCCGGGATGCGCGACGTGCTCGCCGCGTATCGGCCGGACATGGTCCTCGTGCACGGCGACACCACGACGACGATGGCCGCGACGCTCGCCGCGTTCTATCAGCGCATTCCGGTCGCGCACGTCGAGGCGGGGCTGCGGACCGGCAATCTCGCGTCGCCATGGCCGGAAGAGGCGAATCGCAAGCTGACCGGCGCACTGGCCGCGCTGCATTTCGCGCCGACCGGACGCGCGCGGAATAACCTGCTCGCGGAAGGCGTGCGCGACGAAACCATCGTCGTGACCGGCAACACGGTCATCGATGCGTTGCTGCAGGTTCGCGAACGTCTCGCGAGCGATGGCACCCTTCGCGCGCGCGCCGATGACGCCCTGCCTTCCTTCGCGTCCGGACGCCGGCTCGTGCTGGTGACGGGACATCGCCGCGAGAGCTTCGGCGGCGGATTCGAGCGCATCTGCACGGCGCTCGCGCAGATCGCGCATGCGTCGCCGGATGCCGACATCGTGTATCCGGTGCATCTGAATCCGAACGTGCGCGAACCCGTCAACCGTCTGCTGACGGGCATCGGCAACGTGCATCTCATCGAGCCGCTCGACTATCTGCCGTTCGTGCGGCTGATGGATCGCGCCGACCTGATCCTCACCGATTCCGGCGGCATTCAGGAGGAAGCGCCCTCGCTGCACAAGCCGGTGCTCGTGATGCGCGATACCACCGAGCGTCAGGAAGCGGTCGACGCCGGCGTGGTGAAGCTCGTGGGCACCGATACCGCCGACATCGTCGACAACGTCATGCACCTGCTGCACGACGCGCGTGCGTACGCGGCGATGAGCCGTGGCGCGAATCCTTATGGCGACGGCCGCGCATGCGATCGCATCGCCGCCGTCTTGCAGGCGTTCGAGCTTCGCCCGGCTCTGGCCGCCTGATCACCTCTCGCAATAGAAGATAGAAGAAGCACAGTCATGGAATTCCAGACAATCTCCGTCATCGGTCTCGGCTATATCGGTTTGCCTACGGCGGCCGCGTTCGCCGCGCGCCGCAAGCAAGTCATCGGCGTCGATGTGAATCAGCATGCCGTCGATACCATCAATCGCGGCGAGATTCATATCGTCGAGCCGGAACTCGACATGCTGGTGCACGCCGCGGTGACGCAGGGGCATTTGCGTGCGGTGACGTCGCCCGAACCGGCGGATGCGTTTCTGGTGGCGGTGCCGACTCCTTTCACCGACGGCTACAAGCCCGACCTGTCCTATATCGAAGCGGCGAGCCGCGCCATCGCGCCGGTTCTGAAGAAAGGCAACCTGGTCGTGCTGGAATCGACATCGCCTGTCGGCGCGACGGAACAGATGGCGAAATGGCTCGCAGAAATGCGGCCCGATCTGAGCTTTCCGCAGGAGAACGGCGAGGCGTCGGACATTCGCATCGCGCATTGTCCGGAGCGTGTGTTGCCGGGACATGTGATTCGTGAACTGGTGGAGAACGACCGCATCATCGGCGGCATGACGCGGCGCTGCAGCGAAGCGGCGCGCGCGCTCTATCAAACCTTCGTCACGGGCGAGTGCGTCATCACCGACGCGCGCACCGCCGAGATGTGCAAGCTGACCGAGAACGCGTCGCGCGACGTGGGCATTGCGTTCGCGAATGAACTGTCGCTGATCTGCGACCGCCTCGATATCAATGTGTGGGAACTGATCCGGCTCGCGAACCGGCATCCGCGCGTGAATATCCTGCAGCCGGGGCCGGGCGTCGGCGGGCATTGCATCGCGGTGGATCCGTGGTTCATCGTGGATTCGGCGCCCGAGGAAGCACGCCTGATTCGCACGGCGCGCGCCGTGAACGATTCGAAGCCGCACTGGGTGGTCGAGCGCGTCAAACGCGCGGCCGCGCGGTTCAAGGAGCCGGTGATCGCGTGTTTGGGACTCGCCTTCAAGGCGAACATCGACGATTTGCGGGAGAGTCCGGCGCTGGAAATCGTAGCCATGCTCGCGGATGCGCGCATCGGCGGAATCGTCGCCGTGGAACCGAACATTTCGGCATTGCCGCAGCCGCTGCGCGGCAAGATCGAACTGATGAGCATGGCCGACGCGATCAACGCGGCGGACATCATCGTGCTGCTGGTCGATCACCGCGAGTTCACGTCGATGGACGGCAACCGGATGCTGTCGAAGGTGCTGATCGATACACGTGGAGTGCTCGCTCGTGGCTAGGCGCGGCCTTGGCCTTACCGCGGGCTATGCCGTATCCGTGACCGGAGGCGTGGTATCGCTGATGGCCTACGCACGCGTGCTCGGCCCGCAGGTCTATGGCCAGCTCGCGGTCTATCTGGCGCTCGTCGAGGCGTTTCAGGCCGTCGTTTTTCAGTGGCACAGGCTGGCCTTCGTGCGCTTCTGGACGGCCTCGGCCCGGAAGGACGACGCCGATGCGTACCTGCGGACGAGTCACCTCGTCTGGCTGGCGATCGCACTCGTCGCGCTGGGCGCCATCGCTCTGGCGCTCGCGTTCGAGGCCGGCAGCCGCCAGGTGTGGCTCGCCGTCGGCGTGCTCGCGCTGGCGAAAAGCGCGGCGCTTTACACGCAGGAAATCGCGCGGGCGGGCAGCGCCGTGTTGCGATACGCATTCGCGTCGTTCCTGCTCACCGTCGGCGCGACGCTCGCGGGACTGATCGCGTGGTCGCTGACGCATTCCATGACCTTGACCCTGTATGGGACCGCCGCCGTCTTCGTGCTGCAGGCGATTCTCTGCGGCTTCGACAGGGTTGCGGTCATGCGTCACGCGCGCTTCAGCGTGGATCAGTTGCGCGCCATGCTGCATTACGGATTGCCGCTCATACCCGTGTTCATCGCCACGACGGCGATGACGCGCCTCGACCGTCCCATTCTGGCGATGTTCGAGCAACCGGCCGTCGTCGGTATCTACGCCGCCGCCAGCGGGCTCATCACCAACGCCATCTCGGCCGCCTGCCTGCTGATCGTGACGCCGTGTTATCCGTGGCTCTTGCGCGAGAAGGCGTCGCGGTCCGCAGCCGGGCACCGCGCGTTTCATGCCCGGCTGGGCCTGCTGATGCTGGCCTGCGTGTTCGCGGTGTCCATCGTTGTTATGGTGCTGCGTGACGTCGCGCTCCCGCTGATGCTGGGACCGTCGATCGGAAACGCGGCGCTGCCACTGGTGCTGCCGCTGCTGGCGATCGCGACGATTGCCGCGTTCAGGGCGCATTTCTTCGACCAGGCGTATCACCTGCACGCGCGGACCAAGGCGCTGATGAGCATCAACCTTCTGACGATGACGCTCGCGGTAGCCGCAACATATTTCGGCGCGCGCATGGCCGGATGCGGCGGCATGGTGCGCGGCCTTCTCGCGGTGAACGTCGTCGCGCTGCTCATCAGCGCCGCATTCGCGCGGGGCATCGTGGATCTGGGGCGCGTGGTGTCCGGTGCGATCCTCCTGTCTGCGTTCGCTGCGGCGGCTCTGGCGGCTGGCGAGCTATCGAACGACGTGCTGAATCGCGCGGGCCATGCCGGCATATGGACGGAGTGCCTTTCCGCGATCGTCGCGCTTTCGCTCTTCGGCGGCATGTGCGTTGGCGCGAACGTGGGCTCCATTCGGGAAGCACTGAGGGGCAAGCTATGAATGGCAAGCGCGAGGTTCTGTTTCATATTCCCTGCTTGCATGGCGGAGGCGCCGAGCGCGTCGCCGTCGAAATTGCGAAGCACTTCGTCTCGAAGGGTTTCCGGCCGTTTTTCTTCGTTCACACGGAAGGAACCGCTTATCAGTTGCCGCCCGGCGTCGAAGTCGTCGTCGCGAGCAAGACCGGGCATCTCGCGCGCGTGCTCGAACTGCGTGCGTTGATCAGGACGAGACGTCCGGAGGCCGTGCTGTCGTTTCTGCCCTATGCCAACCTGATTTCCGTATCGGCCAGACTGTTCGGCGCAAGCCGGACGCGCCTGGTGATCAGCGAGCACTCCGTCTTCGCTCCGTCCGATTCGGTGTACGGGTCTCTGCACAGGACCAGCGCGAAGGCAAAAATCAAGTGGGCGATCGCGCGATGGCTCTATCAGGCGAGCGATTCCATCGTGGCGGTCTCGACAGGCGTCGCACAGGATCTCCGGCGCAGCCTCAAAGGCCGGGCGCCGGACAAGGTGGTCGTCATTCATAACCCGTGCTTCATACCGGGCGCCGTCGCGAACGCGAAGCCGCGTGGAGCCGCCGTGCTCGCTGTGGGGCGGCTGGGCGCGCAAAAAGGCTTCGACGTTCTGATTCGCGCGTTCGCATCCGTGCTGAAGACGCGCGGCGACGCCACGCTCGTCATCGCCGGAGAGGGCAAGGACCGCGCTCGTCTGGAGGCGCTGGTCCGTGAACTGGGTTTGTCCGATAGCGTCAGTCTTCCCGGATTCGCCGGCGATGTCGCGGAGCTCTATCGCAACGCGGATCTTTTCGTGTGCTCCTCGAAGCGCGAAGGGTTCGGCAATGTGATCGTCGAGGCTTTGTCATTCGGACTGCCGGTCGTGTCCACGCGTTGCGAACACGGGCCGGACGAGATCCTCGACGGCGGAAAGTACGGACGCCTCGTGCCCGTGGACGACGAGAAAGCACTGGCAGCGGCCATCATCGAGTCTTTGACCGGCGACGTCGACAAGCCGGCGCTGATCGCGCGAGCCGGAGCGTTCTCCCTTCAAGCAATCGGAGATCGCTATCTGGAGCAACTCGGTTTGCAGGCCCACGATGACAAGGCCACTCAGGGAGCCGGAGCGTAGTCGTGAGGCTGTCCGTCTCGAACGTCGTTTCGTTCATGTTTCTCGCGGCCGTGTCGCTGGCGCTGTTCCTCAGCGGAGCCGGCCTGAATCTGCTCGGCCTCAACTATTCGGGCAACGAGGGCGCGGGTGGATTGAAGGTCCACCCTTACGTCTGGTTCACCGTCGGCGCGGTGCTCGTGCTTGTGCTCAGGCGCACGGCGGGACCGTCGGCGTGGTCTTGCCGAAGTTTCCGGACACCGATTGCGTGCTCGGTCTTCACGATAGCCGTCCTCATTCTGAAAGCGATCGTCACGGGCGCGCAGGCGCTGGGTTTCGCCGTCGACACGATCCTTGCCATGTTCTGGATAGCGGCGGTCGCGCCGTTCATGGATCAACGCACGGTGCGGCGCACCTTGCGGCTGGGTCTCGCATTCGTGATCCTCGAAAGCGCGATGGCGATTTTCGAGGTCGTCACGCAGACGCAGTTCATTCCAATCGACACATGGTACGGCAGCTATTTTCGTGCGACTGCCCTGCACGGCCATCCGCTGAATAACGCGCTGATCCTGGTCACAGTCGCCGTCGCGTTGCAACTGAGCGGCACGTCCGCGATTTCGATTCTGGTGTTCGTACTGACGACTGCGGCGCTATCGGCGTTCGGCGCGCGGGGCGCGCTCATGGTCTATCTGACCTTGAATGCGCTGATGTCCATTCGCTTCGGGCTGAGGTCCGTCGGCCGGATGGCGCTGGTGTCGCTCGGCGCGCCCTTCGCCATTGGCCTCGTCGGCTGGATGCTGGCGTCGGGCATGCTCGGCGACCGGATTGCCAATGTCGGCGCCTACGACAGCAGTTCGGGCGTCCGTTTGCAGTCCGTGGAAATCCTGAACTACCTCGACTGGAGAAGCGTCCTCGCCGGAACGGACCCGGACGCGGTGTCGCGCATGATGGATCGGGCGGATATCGGCGTGATCGAGAACTTTCTGGTCGCGTACGTGCTCATGTTCGGCCTGGGATGCACGTTACTGCTGCTCGCCTGTATCTGGATCTGTTTGCGCAGGATCGCACATGACCGGGACGCCCGGACCCGTCGTCGGTTGTCCGTAATGTTCGTCGCCTTCTTCATGACGGCGATGACCAACAACTCGCTCGCAACGAAAACGCCCGCGCTGTATCTCTGCGCCGTATTCGCCTGGGCCGCCGGCCGCGAGATGGACCGGCGCCGGCAGAAGCCGCCGCGCGCTCGCGAAGCTTTCGAAGGCGGTTTGCCCGCTTCGTCCACCGAGGATGTCCGCGACCGATGAAAGCGCTCGCGTCAACGATTTGAACTGCAAGGTAGTGAGGATGAGTGTTTCGAGGTCTGCCGGCGCGCATGGTCGCGCCGTGCAAAAGGTGCTTCACGTCGGCCCGGATATGTCGGCGCAGGGCGGTATCGCTTCCGTGATCGGCGGATATGCGCAACGCAGCGAGCTGTTCGAATCGCAGGGCTACACGCTGAGCTTCGCGGCGACATGCGGCGCCCGCGGTGGGCTGCGACGCATCCGGCAGTTTGCGCGCGCGTGGTGGAAAGTCGTGAGCGGAGCGGTCTCGCGGAATATCGACATCGTCCATATTCACACGTCGGTCCGTGGCTCGCTGCTCAGAAAGTGGCTCCTCGCCATGACGTGCATCGGCTTGCGCCAAAAGTACATCTTGCATCTGCATAACGGCGCGATGGCGCAGTACATCGAAACGCTTCCCGCGCTGTGCCGCAAGGCGGTCCGTCTTATGTGGAAGCGCGCTGCTCAGGTGATCTGCCTGTCGCGTGACATGGAAGCGTGGCTGGATCGCGACCGGCTCTGCCATCCGGAGAAGCGTCAGCTCATCTACAACGGCATTTCGGATCCCGCGTCGGACGTGGCGTTCGGCAGGTCCGGCTCGCAGCCGCCAACCATTCTGTTCCTCGGCAGGCTCGTGGAAGCCAAAGGCATCAAGGTGCTGCTCGAAGCCGCGGAACGGCTGAAACGGCTCGGCCATCCGTATCGGCTGCTTGTCGCTGGCAGCGGCGACCTCCAAGCGTTCCTGACGGACGTCGAACATCGAAATCTTTCGATGGAAGTGGAGCACCTCGGATGGGCGACGGGCGAACAAAAGGCGCAGTTGCTCGCGAATGCCGACATCTTCGTCTTGCCGTCGCGCAGTGAAGGTTTTCCGGTGGCCATCGTCGAAGCGATGGCGTACGGCGCGACGATCGTTTCCACGAACATTCCCGGCGTCACGGACGCCATCGTTCACGGGCGCGATGGATTGCTGGTGTCGCCCGATGCCGCCGATCAACTCTGCGATGCACTCGCCAAGCTGATCACGTCGCCGGCGCTGCGCACGCAGTTGGCTGCCGCAGCGAGACAACGCTTTCTCGACCGTTTCACCATCGAACGCACGGTCGAATGCCTGGTGAGCGCTTACGACAAGGCCTTGCACTGATACGACCGAACGTGTCCTCGCACTACTTCTCTCAAACATGAACCGTATCGAAATCTTTTCATGCCCGATGGACGTCGCCACCATGGACGAAACCGTCGACTGGATTCGCGCACGCGTCGAGCAGCGGGTATTCACGCAGCACGTCGTCGTGAATGTCGCAAAGCTCGTTCACATGCAGACGGACGAAGCGCTTGCGGAGTCGGTGCGCGCCTGCGACATCGTCAATATCGACGGCATGGGCGTCGTATGGGGCGCGCGGCTGCTAGGCTTCCCGGTACGCGAGCGCGTGGCGGGCGTCGACCTGTTCGGGCGTTTGCTGGAAATGGCCGCCGAGCGCGCGTTGCCAGTGTTCCTTCTCGGCGCGACGCAAGACGTGGTCGATCGCACGGCCAGCGTGGTCACGGCCCGATATCCCGGATTGCGAATCGCAGGCCGTCATCACGGCTATTTCTGGGACGACGAAAAGCGCGTCGTCGATGAGATACGTCAGTCCGGGGCGCGGCTGTTGTTCGTCGCGATCACGTCGCCGAGAAAGGAGAATTTCATCAACCGATGGCGTGAACAACTCGGCGTCGACTTCGTGATGGGCGTCGGCGGCACGTTCGATGTCGTCGCGGGGAAAGTGCGGCGCGCGCCGGTCTGGATGCAGCGCTGCGGGCTCGAATGGCTGTTCCGGGTCTTTCAGGAGCCGCGCCGCATGTGGCGCCGCTACTTCGTGACGAACAACAAATTCGCGTTGATGCTTGCGCGGGCTTCGCTCGCTTCGATGACGCGCCGCAGAACCTGATGTCAAGTAAGCCGGTCTTGCTCGCCGCCGTTTTCGCGATGCTGCTGTCCGCGTGCTCGGTGCTCGCGGATAGCGATAGCGATCGCCCTTATGCGCTGGTTTATCGGAGCCAGTGGAGCAAAGGCGTCGATCCGCGCCTGACGATCCACACGCCGAGGCCCGAATCGCTCGACACCGTCGCGATGCCCGTCGCTGGCGGCGTCGCCCTGAAGTTGTCGATGAGCCGTGCCGACGACTTCTCGCGCGTCGCGAACGGATCGCCGCGTGCCGAAATCGGCTTCGAGCGCATCGCGCGTTTCGCGATCGGCAAGGAATACGAGATCCGGTGGTCCACGGTCATCCCCGCGGACTATCGGCTCGATTCACGGCAACCGGAAATCACCTTCCAGTTGCATCAGGGCGCCTCCGCAGGTTCCCCGCCCGTCTCGCTGATACTGGCCGGCGGGCGATACCGGCTCGAGATCCGTGGCGGCCCCGGGAAGCCCGTCAATGCGATCGATTTCGGCGCGCCTTCGGGCGACAGGGGAAAAGTCGTCGACTGGTTGCTGCGATACCGTCCGGACGATACGGGCCTTCATCCGCGAACCGATCTCTATATGAACGGAACGCGCGTCGCTCGGTGCGAGACTTGCGCGAATGCGTATCCGGGCGACCGGAACGCGTATCTCAAGCTCGGCATTTACAAATGGTGGTGGATGACGCGACCGTCCGACGTGACCGAGCGCTCGATGTACTACGGCAACGTCGACATTCTCGCACGGGAATCGGCGCCGTCACCGGTCGCGCCGCGCCGATAACGTCGACGGCTGGCCCGGCGATCTGGCGATCACCCCGCTTCCACCACGAACCCTCGCTTTCTCAGAAGCTCGAGCACGCCCCGCGGCCCGCCGAGATGCAACGCGCCGATCGCCACGAACACCGGTTTATCCGGCGCGGCGATGGCGACGATCCGCTGCACGAACCGCTGATTCCGCTGATACACCACGCGATTGTCGACCTGCGCCGCGAGCGCCTTGTTCCGCGCCAGCTTGCTCGACTTGGCGTCGTCCCAGGCCTTGAGCGCATCCGCGTCGCCGATGCGCCACAGCCGGTGCAACTCCTTCACATCGGCGACGTTCTCCGCCGGCGTCTGCACGAGATCCTGCGCGAGCATTTCGCGTTGCTGCGCCGACGAAAGCCGCGTGAATGTCGAAATCTGCTCGTTCAGCGTTTCCAGTCCGACGATCTTCCCGCGCGCGCGAAGATACACGTTCTGCAACTGCGCCTCGGTTCCGTACTCGCTTTGAAACCCGGCCTTCAACGTGTCGTAGGTTTCGATCAGCATCGATGCGAGCCATGGCCGCGTATGCCGGATCTCCTTCAGCGCCGCCGGATTGCTGCGCATGCGCGCCTCGACCTTCTTCCACATCGAGTCAGGCAAATAGTCGATCAGACACGCGCTGCGGCACATGCCATAACGATTCACATCGTCTTGAGAGAGCAGGAGATCGTCGGGGGAAATCTCGAGCGCGAGCGTAGGCGATGCATCGAGCGCCGCGAGTATCGATTTGCGAAACGGTTGCTCGGGCGGATAGTCGCTCGCGAAACCCACATGGAGCGTGCCGAGCAGATAGATGGTCGTCGTGCCCTTGGTCGCGACGTAGAACGGCATGCGCGGCGGCTGCGCGCGCACCGGGCCGCTCGCGGTCGTGCCGGTCGAGCGGTCCGTGCGCGGCGGCGGAGCGGGATTGGCAGGCGCGGCGGCGGACCCCGCATCGCCCGCGGCCTGCGGCGTGCGCGATCCGACCACCGCGAAGCCCGAAGGCGACACCGAGACACCCGCCGTAAACAGCAAGAACGACAGCACGAGGGCTGTCGTTTTGGCGAACGCCGCGCGCGAAAAGCGCGGCTTGACGGTTGAATCCTGCACGATCGACATCTTAAAACATTCGCGTGACGCGTCGTGCAGCCTTCCGGCGAGATTCAGACTTCGGCTTCGCCGACCTCCTCGGCGCGATGGCACGACACCTGACGTCCATCGACCACGCGCAGTTTCGGCTCTTCGACACGGCATCGCTCGATCGCATACGGGCAGCGCTGATGGAACGTGCAGCCCGATGGCGGATTGAGCGGCGACGGCATCTCGCCCTGCAGCTTGATCTTGATGCGCCGGTCTTCCTCGAAGATCGCGGGCGTCGCGGACATGAGCGCGCGCGTGTACGGATGGCGCGGCTTCGCGAAAATCGTCTTCTTGTCGCCGACTTCCGCGACGCCGCCGAAGTACATCACCATCACGTCGTCGGCGATATGCTCCACCACCGACAAATTGTGCGAGATGAACACGTAGCTCGTGCCGAACTGCGCCTGGAGATCCATGAACAGATTCAGGATCTGCGCCTGAATCGACACGTCGAGCGCGGACACCGGCTCGTCGGCGACGACGATCTGCGGATCGAGAATCATCGCCCGCGCGATCGCCACGCGCTGACGCTGCCCGCCCGAAAACATGTGCGGATAACGCGACGCGTGTTCCGGCCGCAAGCCGACGGTACGCATCATCTTCGCGATGCGCTCGGCGCGCTCCGTCGACGAGAGCTTCGTGTTGATCGCGAGCGGTTCGCCGAGCGTCTGCTCGACGGTCTTGCGCGGATTCAGCGACGCGAAAGGGTTCTGGAACACCATCTGCACGCGCTGACGCAACTCGGCGATCTTCGCACGGCTCGCGCCCGCGACATCGTCGCCTTCGATCAGCAGACGGCCCGACGTGGGCGCTTCGATCATCGTCAATTGACGCGCGAGCGTGGACTTGCCGCATCCCGATTCGCCGACGACCGCAAGCGTGCGCCCGCGCTTCAATTCGAACGACACGCCGTTCAACGCCTTCACCGTGCCGTGCTTGAACGCGCTGCGTTTCACGTCGTAATGCTTCGTGAGCTTGTCGGCGGCGAGCACGATGTCCTGATTCGATTCCTTCGGTACGGCGTTCATCGCGCGCCTCCTTCCACGACCACATCGATGTTCAACGGCTTGATGCAGCGCGCCCGCACGGCCGGATCGTTCTTGTCGAGCTGATACAGATTCGGCCGCGCCTTCCGGCAATCGTCGACGACATATTTGCAGCGCGGCGCGAAGAGACATCCGCTCGGGCGATCGTCCTTGCCCGGCACCATGCCCGGCAGCGCCGCGAGACGTTCCGCGCCGCGCGAATGTTCGGGAATCGCCGCGAGCAGCGCTTCCGTGTACGGATGATGCGGCTCGCTGAAGATCGTCGGCACATGATTCGTTTCGATGATCTCGCCCGCGTACATCACCGCGACGCGCTGTGCCACTTCGGACACGACCGCGAGATCGTGCGAAATCAGCACGAGCGCCATGCCGCGTTCCTTCTGCAGCTTCACGAGCAGTTCCATGATCTGCGCCTGGATCGTCACGTCGAGCGCGGTGGTGGGCTCGTCGGCGATCAGCAGCTTCGGATTGCATGCGACCGCCATCGCGATCATCACGCGCTGATTCATGCCGCCCGACATCTGATGCGGAAACGAATTGATGCGGTTCTTCGCGTCCGGAATGCCGACCTGATCGAGCAGTTCGAGCGCGCGTTTGTCGAGCGCATCGCCGCGCAGACCTTCGTGCAGCTTCAGCACTTCCTTGATCTGATAGCCGACGGTGTAGCTCGGGTTCAGGCTCGTCAGCGCGTCCTGAAACACCATCGCGATGTCCTTGCCGATGATCCTGCGACGCGCGCGCGCCGACGCCTTCAGCAAATCCTTCCCGTCGAACGTGACCTGATCGGCGGTTACTTTGCCCGGTGCGTCGATGAGGCCCATCAGCGCCATCATCGTGACGCTCTTGCCCGAGCCGGATTCGCCGACGACGCCGACGACTTCGCCCGGCTTCACGGACAGATCGATGCGATCGACGGCCTGCGTGCCGCCGAACGTCACCTGCAAATTGCGGATAGTCAGAAGATCGTTCATGTCAGCCCATCCGTTTGAGTTTCGGATCGAGCGCATCGCGCAGACCGTCGCCGAGCAGATTGATGACGAGCACCGAGATCAGGATCGACAGGCCTGGCATCGTCACGATCCACCATGCGCTTTCGATGTAATCGCGCGCCGATGCGAGCATCGCGCCCCACTCCGCCGCCGGCGGCTGCACGCCGAGGCCGAGAAAGCCGAGCGCGGCAGCATCGAGAATCGCGGACGAGAAACCGAGCGTCGCCTGCACGATCAGCGGCGCGGCGCAGTTCGGCAGCACTTGCGAGAACATCAGGCGCACGGTGCCCGCGCCCGCGACGCGCGATGCCGTCACGTATTCCTTCTGCAATTCGCCGAGCGCCGACGCGCGCGTGAGACGCACGTATCCCGGCAGCGCGACGATGGCGATGGCGAGCATCGTGTTGACGAGCCCCGGCCCGATGATCGCGACGACCGCGACCGCGAGCAGCAGCGAAGGCAACGCGAGCAGCACGTCCATCACGCGCATGATCGGCGTATCGAGCCAGTGGAAGAACGCGGCCATCAGACCGAGCACGACGCCCGGAATCAGCGCGAGCACGACCGACACGAAGCCGATCCAGAACGACAGCCGCGCGCCGTACATGAGACGCGAGAGAATGTCGCGGCCGGCTTCATCGGTGCCGAGCAGGAACATGCGGTTGCCGCCTTCGAGCCACGCGGGCGGAATTTTCACGTAATCGCGATATTGCTCGATCGGGCTATGCGGTGCGATCAGCGGCGCGAGCAGCGCGACGAGAATCAGCACGAGCACGATCACGCCCGCGACGACGGCGCCGCGATTGCGCGAGAAATTCGCCCAGAATTCGCGCGCCGCGACCATGCGCCCGGACGGCGGCGTGAGCGCGCCCGGCGGGAGATTGTTTTGAACGTCAGCCATTCGTTATGCCTCGCGCCGAGCGGCCTCAAGCGAGGCATGCGCCCCCTTGGGGGGCAGCGAACAAGTGTGAGCGTGGGGGTACATGTTTTCCTCAGCGAGTATGGCGAATGCGCGGATTCAACACGCCGTACAACAAATCGACGACCAGGTTCACGACGATCACGAGCGTCGCGATCATCAGAATGCCGCCTTGCACGACCGGATAATCGCGGCGCGAAATGGCGTCGATGAGCCACTTGCCGACACCCGGCCACGAGAACAGCGTCTCGGTCAGCACCGCGCCCGCGAGCAGCGTGCCGACCTGCAGGCCGATCACGGTCACGACAGGAATCAGCGCGTTGCGCAGCGCATGCACGACGACCACGCGCAGCGGCGACAAACCCTTCGCGCGCGCCGTGCGGATGTAGTCCTCGCGCAGCACTTCGAGCATCGACGAGCGCGTCATGCGCGCGACGACCGCCAGCGGAATCGTGCCGAGCACGATGGTCGGCAGAATCAGATGCGACACCGCCGACGTGAACGCGCCTTCGTCGCTCGAGAAGAGCGCGTCGATCAACATGAAGCCGGTGACGTGCGGAATGTCGTATTCGACCGCGATGCGGCCCGACACCGGCGTCCAGCCGAGCTTCGCCGAGAAGAACATGATGAGGATCAAGCCCCACCAGAAAATCGGCATCGAATAGCCCGTGAGCGCGGTGCCCATCACGCCGTGATCGACGACCGTGCCGCGCCTGAGCGCCGCCGCGACGCCCGCCGGCAAGCCGACGACGAGCGCGAAGATCATCGCGCAGATGGAGAGTTCGACGGTCGCCGGAAAGCGCGCGAGGAACTCGCCCATCACGCTGGTATTCGTGATGATCGACGTGCCGAGATCGCCTTTCAGCGCGTGCCCGACGTAGGTGAGGTATTGGACCGGCAGCGGCTGGTCGAGACCGAGGCGCTTCATGGCTTCGGCGTGCATCGCGGGATCGACGCCACGCTCGCCCATCATCACTTCGATGGGGTCGCCGGGAATCAGGTGGATGAGCGCGAACGCGAGAATCGTAATGCCGATGAACGTCGGTATCACCATTCCTATGCGTCGCAAAACGAATCGGAACATGGATCGTCCTTTTCGGTATTGGGAGGACTCAAAACGTGACCGGCGGCTTGGATCTTGTGGACCCGCGCCGCCGGACCTGTTCGATTAACTATGGTTTAGTGCAAAAAGCGTTCCGTAGACAAACTTTATTGCATGCCGACGCCATCGAAGCGAACGTAGCCGAGCGGCTCGATCTTCATGTTCGTCACCTTCTTGCTCACCGGCTGATACACCGTCGAGTGCGCGATCGGCGAGAACGGCAGTTGCTGCGCGAAGATCTGCTGCGCATCGGTGTAAGCCTTCGTGCGCGCGGCGACATCGGTCGTCGAACGGCCCTTCACGACGAGTTCGTCGAACGGCTTGTAGCACCACTTCGAGAAGTTGCTGCCCTTCACGGCGTCGCAGCCGAGCAGCGTGCCGAGCCAGTTGTCGGGGTCGCCGTTGTCGCCGGTCCAGCCGATCAGGAGCGCATCGTGTTCGCCCGCGTGCGCGCGCTTCAGATACTCGCCCCACTCGTACGAAACGATGTTCGCCTTCACGCCGATCTTCGCCCAGTCGGCCTGGATCATTTCCGCCATCAGCCGCGCGTTCGGGTTGTACGCGCGTTGAACCGGCATCGCCCAGAGCGTGATTTCGAAGCCGTTCGGGAAGCCCGCCTTCGAGAGCAGTTCCTTCGCCTTCGCGGTGTCGTATGTCTGGCCCTTCAGGTTCTTGTCGTAGGACCACTGCGTCGGCGGCATCGGTGCGGTGGCCGGCTGGCCCGCGCCCTGATACACGGAATCGATGATCGCCTTCTTGTTGATCGCCATGTCGAGCGCGCGGCGCACGTCGGTGTTGTCGAGGCCCTTCTTCGTCACGTTGTACGCGACATAGCCTTCGTTGAAGCCCGCCTGTGACGGCGTATCGACATTCGATGCCGACTTCAGCGCGGCGATATCGCCCGGACGCGGATAGCTCATCACCTGGCATTCGTTGTTCTTCAGCTTCTGCACGCGCACGGCCGCGTCCGGCGTGATCGAGAAGATCAGCTTGCTGATCTGCACGGCGTTCGGCTTCCAGTAATCAGGATTGCCGTCGAAGCGGATGGTCGCGTCCTTCGTGTAGCTGCGGAAGATGAACGGACCCGTGCCGACCGGCTGCTGGTTGATGTCGGCGGCCTTGCCGTCTTTCAGCAGCTTGTCCGTGTACTCGGCGGACAGGATCGACGCGTATTCCATCGCCATGTTCTGGATGAACGGTGCGCTGACTTCCTTCAGCGTGAACTTCACGGTGTACGGATCGACCTTCTCGATCTTCGAGATCAGCTTGTCCATGCCGAGGTCCGTGAAGTACGGAAACTGGACGTTGTACGCCTTGCGGAACGGATTGTTCGGATCGAGCATGCGGTTGAACGTGAAGATCACGTCATCCGCGTTGAATTCGCGCGTCGGCTTGAAGAACGACGTCGTCTGGAACTTCACGCCGTGACGCAGATGGAACGTGTAGCTGAGGCCATCCGACGACACGTCCCACTTTTCGGCGAGACCCGGCTCGACTTTCGTGCCGCCGCGCTCGAATTCGACAAGACGGTTATAGACGGTGAAGGTATTCGCGGTGAAATCGGTGCCGGTGGTGTATTGCGCCGGATCGAAGCCGGCCGGGCTGCCTTCCGAGCAATACACGAGCGTCTTGTTCGGGATTCCCGCGGCGTGTGCCGCGGTTGCCGCAAAGAGCGTCGCGGTGGCGACGGCGCCTGCGAGCGCCGATCCGCGGATGGCTCGCAACAGGCTGTTTTTGTTCATGTTTCCTCCAAGTCGATGCCGGCTTCTGGCCGACGTAGCGCGAGTGTACTTGATCGCGCCGCCCCGCTTTTTTCGAAGCACACGCGCAAAGTGGGCGCTACCCTAGCACGAACAAAAGTGACACGTGTACTTGGTTTTCCCCACTAGAGTTTGTCGTCGGTGGCGCTCCGATAAGGGTAGGTTATCGGGCATGTTTGAACGTGATAAGCGGTACACGGATCTTGGGAATCGCGGCGGGCTCAAGCGCCGCTCCTTGATTTCCACTTTGATTGCTCCGAAAGGCTGCCACTCGGCAGGATGCGACACTATTTTTCCACTGGTTGAGCACGCGCATGCTAAAAAAAACGAGCACGCCGAACTGGGCGAATCCAGCCGAACGGAGCAAAAATTGAACGAAAAGATGACCGGGCGAGATACGCCCGACCAGCGGGAAGGCGCCGCGTCTGACGATGCGCAACCAAAACGCTACAAATTAGAAACCGCCACTTGCGTTGTGCCGATGCAGGCCGACGTCTTCGGGCGGCCGTTTTGGGAGTCCTACATGACACCTGAAAGTTATCAGGTGTATGCCGAGTGTCGTGTTCCGCCGGCTTTGCCGGGCGTCGTTATCTTCGTGCATGGCGTTAACTCGGAAGGGGAATGGTACGAAGCGGCGGAGAAGGCGCTATGTGAGGGGTTGAATGCGAGATTGGGGCGGAAGGACCTCAAGTCGAACGACTACACGACCAGTGACGGTAAAGGTGGTGTGTCCGTGCGACGGATCGCGAACGGCGGGTATTCCCCGGTGATTCGCTTTTATTGGGGCTATCGCGCTCAAGAAGGCAAGGAGCATAAATGGCGTGTGCCGCTAAAAAACATCCGTGACGAGGATGGCTGGAAAACCAGGGACTTGAAGGATTCAGGGCCGTGGTTTTGGGGCGGCGGTCCCTTTCAGAACGGCACGAACAACCTCCAGCAACTGTGGAGCGAAACCGGCTTCTCACCCAGAATTGCCAAAGTATTCAACCTCCAATGGTTCAACACCGAATGGGACCGGGAACTGCACGACGCTCCTGGCCGTCAGTACTACGCCCACGCGGCGCAACGCCTCGCGAATTTGATTGACAAGATCCGCACGCGCTGTCCGGACGATACGATCACCGTTATGTCGCATAGTCAGGGAACGATGATCAGCATGGCGGCCACGCTCATGTGCAAGACGCGCGCGCCCGATTCGCTGGTGGTAATGAACTCGCCTTTTTCGCTGGAAGACAAATCCACAGACGCGTTGACGTGCTGGCACAGTCGCCCCACAACGCAGGCGCGTGTCAATACATTCCGCAACGTGGCGGAACGCATTAAGAAGGATAAAAAGGTCTTTACCGACGAAGAACATGGAATGCTTCATGTGGGCGCGACGCAGGAAATGGAACTGTGGCATGTCAATGCCGTAAACAACGGAATCAAGGAACGTGACAATCACGGGCGCCTTTACGTGTACTTCAATCCGCACGACCGGGTGATGGGCAGCAAAGCCCTTCAAAGCATCGGCTGGCAAGGCGTGAGTGACGCATTGATCGATGAACTGGGCGATACCGTCAAACAGCGGATGCTGGCACGAGGCACGTCCTGTGGGGACGCGCCGGCGACGACGAACTTTGGTACTTTGCCGCCGATTCCTAATCCTGAGCCTGGCGTAAAGCCGGGCGATTTCTGGAATGGCAACCGAACAGCGGCTGGAGTCGAGCTATGGACGGTGCCGGGCAGGAATCAGAAGGTCAATATCAATGCCGAGCAAGTACCTCATCCTATTACGGCTGAGGAGATGTCCAAGAAGCAACAACGTATTGTCACGCGGGTCGAAGCAGGCCAGACGGTAGAAAGCAAGCAACCGGTTGAACGGTACTTCGAGGAAGCGTTGAGCGATCAGGATGCGCTCGGCGCAAAAGATAAGCGTGGAAATTATTTGGATCCTGGCGTTCCTTACCTCGAATCCATACATCGCCTGGAAAAGCAGGTCATGAACGATCCCTATGCGCAGGGCCCGCTAATGCGTACGGAAAACCACGCGGAAATGATCAAGCGCATCGAAGAATATCAACCGATGCCGACGAATCACAGCACCTTGCCGCAACATCATGAATTCATGAGTCGGGTGGTGGCGTGGGATTTGCCGATCGGTTTCTGCGAGTCGCACGACTCGCTCGATTTCTGGCTCAGTCTGATCAAAGACGCGGATTGGACGCAGATCGGTGACGAATACTTCGATAAGGGAACGCTCAATGTTCCTCCCATACCCAAAGGAATTGATCCTGAAACCATTACGGATGAAATCGTAGCCGCAGAAGCGGAACGCCAAAAGATCAACAAACCGGTGTACGAGCAATGAAACGACTGAGGACAATCGTGTTGTTACTGCTGACGTTCCTTGCTGGATGTCAGCAGATGAGTGCACGTGAATTTGAAACAGGTCGGGTTGTGCCGAGCGATCTGCCGAAAAAACAGTATGACTCGCCTGTGCAGGTGATCTATCGGATCGACGATTATCGTTTTGTGACTCTCGAAAATTACGACCATTGCTTCGGTGACACTTGGTACAACGACACGCATACAGGCGTGCGGACCTTGGTTGACGACATGTGGGTCGGCGGTTTTCTCGGCAAACTGATCATCGACGACCCAACGGGCATGAACGTAGTGATCCCAAAAGTATCAACAAATCTGTGCGGTGATCGCGGATGCATGAATTACGCGGCATATTCGACCGACGGCGGACGGACGTTTAATTGGATGCAGTATGACCGCGACCATATTTCGTACGACTCGGTCGAAGCGTCGAAGGAATATACCCTTTCCGTTACGGCTGATTCGCTATATATAACGAGAAAATGGGGAAATTTCGGAGACACACTGACGGATCGCTATCCGTTAGGACCGGGTTATGTCTACGGTAAAAATGCGAGGTTGCCGGAAGGCGTAACCATTCTATTCAGCACAACTTTGCCTAAGGGATTGCACTCCCCTTCCGGCCAAGACCACTACGTCTGCGACGCGTCAATTCGCCCAACGAATAGACATTAGAGCGACTAAGTTAGAAACAAAAACGGTACGTAAATGAATGAGACAGTAGATAGGACTTGCTCTGCTGCTGTTGGCCGCATGCCAGCAAGCACGTCAAGTAGAAATCGTCCGATACGACCAAGCCGTTGTCACGTTTCGTGACATTAGAAAGCTACGACAATTGCGCGGGAGAGACCTAGTACAACGACATGCGGTCGAGTTAGTGCGAAGCCATCGCATCCAGAAGCGGCGAACGAAAAATGACCTCGTCCGTCCGAGAAATGCACTGAGTCCCGCGCTTCGAATGCCTCGACCAGGAACCGCGCGGCGAGCGCCGCGCGGGTGAAACATTGATGCTGATCAGACGCTCTTGAAGCCGAGACGTTCGCAAACCGTCTTCGACGCCCACGCGCCGTTGAGCGTGTAGAAGTGCAGACCCGGCGCGCCATCATCGATGAGACGGCGGCACAGGCCCGTCACCACGTCGACGCCGAACGCGCGGATCGACTCGCGATCGTCGCCGAAGCTTTCAAGCCGCCGTGCGATCCACTTCGGCACTTCGGCGCCGCACATGTCGGAGAAGCGCATCAGTTGCGAGAAGTTCGTGATCGGCATGATGCCCGGCACGATCGGCACGTCGACGCCGAGCTTGCGCGCTTCCTCGACGAACTTGAAGTAGGAATCGGCGTTGAAGAAGTACTGCGTGATCGCCGAGTTCGCACCCGCCTTCACCTTGCGCGCGAAGTTTTCGAGATCGGCTTTCGGCGACCTCGATTGCGGATGAAACTCCGGATACGCGGCCACTTCGATGTTGAACCAGTCGCCGTGCTCCTGACGGATGAACGCCACCAGTTCCGACGCATAGCGCAACTCGCCGACTTCGCCCATGCCCGAAGGCAGATCGCCGCGCAGCGCGACGATGTGGCGAATACCGTGCTCGCGGTACTGCAAGAGAATGGCGCGCAGACTGTCCTTCGACGAGCCGATGCACGAGAGATGCGGCGCGGCCTCGAAGCCTTCCGCGGCCATTTCGAGCACGGTGTCGAGCGTGCCTTGCTGCGTGGAGCCGCCCGCGCCGAACGTCACGGAGACGAACTTGGGCGAGAGCTTCTTCAACTCGGCGCGGGACGCGCGCAGCTTGTCCACGCCTTCCTGCGTCTTCGGCGGGAAAAACTCGAATGAGAGTTCGATCGGTTTCATGATGTTTTTTGACGCACGGCAGCGCGCGGTCCAACGTCAACCGAAGTTGCGATTCCCGAAGATCAGCGCCGACAGCAGCCACGACACGATGCTGTAGAGAATCGAGCCGAAGAACGCGGACCAGAAGCCCGATACTTCGAAGCCCTTCAACAGCGACGAGCACAGCCAGAAGCACAGCGCATTCACGACGAGTATGAAGAACCCGAGCGTGACGATGGTCACCGGCAACGTGAGAATGATGAGAACAGGCCGGATGATCGCGTTGATGAGACCCAGCACCACCGCGATGATGAGCGCCGTGCCGAAACTGCGGATATGAATCGAAGGCACGAGGTAGGTGATGATCAGCAGCGCGAGCGCGTTGATCAGCCATGTCAGCAGCACGGTCATCGAGAAATCTCCGGTTGATGCGTTGAATCGCGCGGGCGTGGTCGTCACGCCCGCGCCTGTTACGGCTGCCGTCAGCGTTTAATAGCGGTAGTGGTTCGGCTTGAACGGGCCGTTCTTGTCGACGCCGATGTAGCCGGCCTGCTCGTCCGACAGCACGGTCAGTTCCGCGCCGATACGGCCGAGGTGCAGGCGCGCGACCTTTTCGTCGAGATGCTTCGGCAGCACGTAGACCTTGTTCTCGTACTTCTTGCCCTGCGTGAACAGTTCGATCTGCGCCAGCGTCTGGTTCGTGAACGAGTTCGACATCACGAAGGACGGATGGCCCGTCGCGCAGCCGAGGTTCACGAGACGCCCTTCAGCCAGAATGATGATCTTCTTGCCGTCCGGGAAGACGATGTGATCCACCTGCGGCTTTATGTTGTCCCACGTGTATTGACGCGTCGACGCGATATCGATTTCCGAATCGAAGTGGCCGATGTTGCAGACGATCGCGTTGTTGCGCATCGCCTTCATGTGATCGTGGTTGATGACGTGATAGTTGCCCGTCGCGGTGACGAAGATGTCGGCGCGGCTCGCGGCGTATTCCATCGTCACGACGCGGTAGCCTTCCATTGCGGCTTGCAGCGCGCAGATCGGATCGATTTCCGTGACCCACACCGTCGCGCCCAGACCGCGCAGCGATTGCGCGCAGCCCTTGCCCACGTCGCCGTAACCCGCGACGACCGCGATCTTGCCGGCGATCATCACGTCGGTCGCGCGCTTGATGCCGTCGACGAGCGATTCGCGGCAGCCGTACAGATTGTCGAACTTCGACTTCGTGACCGAATCGTTCACGTTGATGGCGGGGAACGGCAGGCGTCCTTCCTTTTCCATCTGATACAGGCGATGCACGCCCGTCGTGGTTTCTTCCGTCACGCCCTGAATGTGCGAAAGGCGCGTGGAGTACCACGTCGGATCGGCGTCGAGGTGCTTCGCGATCGACTTGTAGAGCGCGATTTCTTCTTCGTTCGTCGGCTTGGCGATGACCGAACGGTCCTTTTCCGCCTTCGCGCCGAGGATGAGCAGCAGCGTTGCATCGCCGCCGTCATCGAGAATCATGTTGGCGAATTCGCCGTTCGGCCATTCGAAAATGCGATGCGAGAATTCCCAGTATTCGTCGAGCGATTCGCCCTTGAACGCGAACACCGGCGTGCCGCCCGCGGCGATCGCTGCAGCTGCGTGATCCTGCGTCGAGAAGATGTTGCACGATGCCCAGCGCACGTCCGCGCCCAGCGCCGTGAGCGTTTCGATCAGCACGCCCGTCTGAATCGTCATGTGCAGCGAGCCGGCGATGCGCGCGCCCTTCAGCGGCTGCTGCGCCTTGTACTCTTCGCGCGTCTGGATGAGACCCGGCATTTCCGTTTCGGCGATGTCGAGCTCTTTGCGGCCCCATGCGGCAAGCGACATGTCGGCAACGATGTAATCCTTGGAACCGTTGGAATCGAGAACTGCGGCGTTCATCACGCCCTCCTTTTCTAAAAAGACTAGAAATGTTGACGTGAGCGCCGTTCGATGCGGTGGCTCAGCGGGCGCCTTGACTGCCTGGCGCTTTCGAACCGTCCGGATTGAATGCTTCCGAGCCTGGCGGGCGGATTCGATGAATCGCCCGTCGCAACGCTCCTCGGAAACGAGCGTCGATTGTAGCAAAGTCTCGTGTGGCGAATGCGTTTTCGAGACGCCGAAGAGGGACTTCCGCGGCGCGCGCAAGCGCTCAGAAAGGCAGTACGGAGAGCACTGGCGCGAGCAGCACCATCACGACACCGGCGATCATCATCGTGAGACTCGCGACGACGCCCTCTTCGCTCCCCAGTTCGCGCGCCTTCGCCGTGCCGACGCCATGCGCCGCCGCGCCGAACAACGCGCCGCGCGCGAGCCGCGTGCGCAGCGGCACGAGCGCGAGCACGATTTCGCCGAAGAGCATGCCGCAGACGCCCGTCGCGATCACGAAGAGCGCGGTGAGGTCTTTGGGCGCGTGGATCTTGTCGGAGACGGCGAGCGCGAACGGCGTCGACACGGAACGCGTCGCGAGGCTGCGCTGCAATTCCGGCGACAGATGCAGCAGCTTCGCGAGCGCGAGCGAACCGCCGACCGCCACCAGAATGCCGACCGTCACGCCGACGGTCAGCGAAATCCAGTGCCGCTTGATGAGTTCGCGGTACTCATAGATCGGCACCGCGAACGCGACCGTCGCCGGTCCGAGCAGCCACATGAGCCAGCGCGTGTCGGTGTAATAGACCGAGTACGGAATGCGCGCAATCACGACGATGACCGCGAGCACCGCCGGCACGGCCAGAAGCGGCGTGAGCCACGGCCGCCGGAAGCGCGCGTACAGATGCTTGGCCGCGAAGTACAGCGCGACGGTCAGCACGAAGCAGCCGGCCGCGATGAGGCGCGCGGCGTCGTCTTCGAGAAGCGAGGCAAAGAAGTGGTTCATGTCCGCTCGCTCAGGCGCGGGCCGCGTGTCGCGCGACGAGCACACGGCGCAGGGCGAGACGGCGTTCCAGGCGCGCCGCACGGTCGACGGCGAACGCCACGGCCACCATCACCATCAACGTTCCGCCGACGACCACGAGCGCGAGCCGCCAGCCGTCTTCCATGAACAGGCCGCCGTACTGGACCGCCGCGACCGCCGCCGGGATGAAGAAGAGCAGCATGTCGGAAAGCAGCCAGTCCGCGCCCGCCTTGACCCAGCGCGGCGCGACGCCGCCGCAGAACAGCAGCGCGAGCAGCGCGACGAGGCCGATCACGCCGCCCGGCACGGGCAGCGACAGCTTGCGCGCGACGAAATCCGCTACGACCCAGATCCCCGCGAGCGCGGCGGACTGCACCGCGACGCGCAGGAAGCGGGCGAAGGCGGACGGCGTTTTGATCGGCAGGGCGGTGGACATGGCGGATCTCGTGGGCTGAAGGCGACTGATTAGGGTTATCCCGTAGGCTGAGTATATGGGCGCACCTTGCATAATAAAAATGACTTAACCTTATTCGAATCATTCCAAACTGGAATTCGGAGCCGACGATGGAATTGCGCGCCTTGCGGTACTTCATCGAAGTGGTGAAGCAGAAGAGCTTCACCGCTGCCGCCGAACACATGTTCGTGACGCAGCCGACCATCAGCAAGATGGTGAAGGCGCTGGAGGACGAGGTCGGCTCGCCGCTGCTTCTGCGCGAGGGGCGTCAGATGGTGCTGACCGACGCCGGCCAGATCGTCTATCAGCGCGGCGTCGAGGTGCTGGCGGCGCACGCGCGTCTGGAAGCGGAGTTGAACGATCTCGGCACGTTCGGGCGCGGCACGCTGACGATCGGTATTCCGCCGATGGGCGGATCGCTCTTCACGCCGGCCATCGCCGCGTTCCGTCGCCGTTATCCGAAAGTTGAGCTGAAGCTGTTCGAGCGCGGCTCGAAGGCGATCGAGGCGGCGCTCATCGACGGGGAGCTCGAACTGGGCGGCGTCTTGCAGCCGGTCGACACCGCGATGTTCGACGTCCTGCCCGTGAGCCGGCAGATTCTCTGGCTCGTCGCGCCGAAGGGTTCGCGCTGGGACGACGCCCGCGAAGTCGCGCTCACCGATCTCGCCGCCGAACCGTTCGTGTTCTACGGCGAGAGCCTCGCGCTCAACGACGTCGTGCTCAACGCGTGCCGTGACGCGGGTTTCGCGCCGACGATCGTCGGCCGCAGCGGGCCTTGGGATTTCATGGCGGCGCTCGTGCAGGCAGGCATCGGCATCGCGCTGCTGCCCGCGCCGTACTGCCGGCGTCTCGACGCGAACGCGTTCACCTGCCGTCCGGTCGTCGCGCCCGAGATTCACTGGGACATGGCGCTCGGCTGGCGGCGCAACGGTTATCTGTCGCACGCGGCGCGCGCGTGGATCGAGGTCGCGCGGGAAATGCTGCCCGCGAATCTGGATCAGGATTTCATGGCCGATGGCTTTCCGCGAAACCGGTGACATCCACGCAAAAAAAACGCGCCGGCCCGCGATGAGCGGACCGGCGCGTCATTTACAGCGGCTCGCGCGATTCCCGAATCAGTTCAGTTCCTTGAATTCGATTCGCCGATTCGCCGCGCGGCCTTCGCGCGTGGCGTTGTCGCCGATCGGATGCGCGTCGCCGAAACCTTCCGCCGTCAGCGTGTCGGCCGGCACGCCACGCTGGATCAGATACGAACGCACGGACCGCGCGCGCTTTTCCGACAAGTGGAGATTCACCGCCGGATTGCCCGAACTGTCCGTGTAGCCGCCGATCTGCAGCTTGATCGGCTTGCCGTTCGCGTCGCAATCCTTCAGCCCCTTCGCGGATTCGGCGAGTTCGTTCAGCGCCGCGCGCGGCAACTCGTTTGACGCGAAGCCGAACTTGATCGGACGCAGATTCAGATTCTTCGCGACGTCGGCGGCACTGCAATTCGCGGCAGCGTCCGACGCGGCGAGCGTTTTTGCGGCGGCGGTCGTGTCGGTTGCGCCGATCGTCCAGCCGTCGCCGAAGAACGCCTTCAGCTTGTCCAGCCAGCCGAGCTTCGAATCGCCCGCGCGGCCGCTCAGGTCGATCTTGTCGCCAACCACGCGCACTTGCGCGCCCGGCAGCGTCATGACCGGGAGCAGGCCGTCGAGTTTCGCGATCCACGCGGCGGGCTTCGTGTCCGGATCGACCGCGATGTCCGCCTTGAACTTGTCCGCGCCGAGCTTCGCGGCGAGCGTGTCGAGCAGTTCGCGGCGTTCGTGCTCGTCGTGGACGGTCGCGGTCAGCGTCGGAACGCCGGATGCGTCGACGACGAAGGACATCGTTGCGTCCTTGGAAGGCAGCGCGGCCGGCGCAGACGCCTGATCGGCCGCGGCGGCCGTCGCGCCCGTTGCCGTCTCGGCGCTCGCGTCGGAAGCGGCGTCCGGCTTCGCGACGGGCGCGGCGTCTTCCGGCTTGTTGTCCGTCGAGCAGCCGCGACCGGCCAGAACCGCGAACATCGCGAGCGCGGCAGCGGATGCGATCCACCACCATTTCTTCCGGCCCGCGTCTTCCTTCACGGCGTGATCGGCGGCGGCGGGCGCTTCCTGCGGCTGCGCGAACACGGCGGCTTCCTGCGTCGCCGGATGTTCCAGATGCGCCGACACCGCCTTCAGCCGCGATGCGACACCCGCGAGAAACGCGCCGACCGAACCGAGACCGAGCGCGTTGGCGAACGCGTCGGTCATGTTCGCGCGCACGACCGGCAACTGATGGCCGAGCAGCGTCGGAAGCTGGCTGGGATTGCCGTTGTGCTGCGTGAGATAGCGCTTGAGCACGCCGAAGAGCGTCGCGCCGACCACGCCGGTCAGCGTGCGCGTGGCGCTCGCCGCGACGCCCGTGTATTCGGCGATGCGCTCGGCGAGCAGATTGAGATTGTCGCGCGAGGCGATTTCGGCATCGGCTTTTTCGCTGCTGTCGACGAGCGTCTTGAAACCCTCGTCCTGCACGACGAAGTGCGGCAGTTCTTCGGCGATCAGCGCGTTGGTCGCCGGCGACATGATCGCCGCGAACAGATGACGCGCGCCTTCGAGCGACGACGCCTTGTTCATCATCGCGCCGATCAGCGCCGGCCCGCACAGCGACACGACGCGCCGCGCGGATTCCGGCGCGCAGCCGATGCGCCCGGCGACATGCTGCAACACGCTTTCGGTCAAAGCGCCCTGGACAAGTTGATTGAGGTTGATGCTCATTGAGAATGCTTCCGTGAAAGGCGTTAATCGCCGGAATTAGGCGTGCCGATTATAGGTTCGGGTTCCGGCGCGTCATCGGGGCGGGATTAACAATCGGATTTATCTCAGTGAGCGGCGCTTTAGGAGCGCGCATCAAAAATTCCCGATCGATCCCGAAAAGAACGGTGCCTCTACACGGCCGATCCGTGCGCGGCCTATGATTCCTGAATTCGAGATGACGCCCGGACGGCCGATCCGCCGAAAGCGCTGTTGCGCGCGTCCGACAGCGACGAATCACCGCAGAAGGAGAGCGACGATGTCCGATCCCGCCGATCGCCCGTTCGGGCAAACCCACGACGTCACGAATCAGGCCTCGCCGCTCGTCGGCTATGACGCGTTCGCCTTCGATCCGGCGCTCGTCGCCGCCGTCGGACGCGAAGGCGCGCATTGGCATGTGCAGACGCTTTCGCGCGACGGGATGGCGCTGACGCAGCCGGACGTCGTCGCGCTGGCCGAGCTCGCCAACCGCCACGAGCCCGAACTCGCGACGCACAGTCCGCGCGGCGAGCGCATCGACGCCATCGCGTTTCATCCGGCGTGGCATGAACTGGTGCGGCGGCTGCGCCATGAGGGATTGCACGCGATGCCGTTCGAGCCGTCCGCGCGCGCCGGATCGATGGCCGCGCGCTGCGCCGGCTACTATCTGCACGGCCAGCTCGAATCGGGCTCGCTGTGCCCGATCACGATGACCTTCGCGAGCATCCCCGTTCTGCGCAACGAACCCGACCTGTTCGCGCGCGTTTCGCATGCGCTGCTTTCGCGCGAACACGATCCGCGCGACATTCCGCTCGAAGCCGGCAAGCATTCGATGATGATCGGCATGGGCATGACCGAGAAACAGGGCGGCTCCGACGTGCGCAGCAACCGCACGCGCGCGCACGCCATCGACAGAAACGGCGCGACGGGACGCGGAGGCGCTTATCGGCTGGTCGGTCACAAGTGGTTCTTCTCCGCGCCGCAATGCGACGCGCATCTCGTGCTCGCGCGCACCGCCGACGAAGGCGGCCTGTCGTGCTTCTACGTGCCGCGTTTCGCGCCGGACGGCCGCAAGAACGCGGTCCAGATCCAGCGCCTGAAGGACAAGCTCGGCAACCGCTCGAACGCGAGCAGCGAAGTGGAGTTTCTCGATGCTTACGGCGTGATGATCGGCGAAGAGGGACGCGGCGTGCCGACCATCATCGAGATGGCGAATTTCACGCGGCTCGATTGCGTGATCGGCAGTGCGGCGCTGATGCGCGCGGCGCTCGTCCAGGCGATTCATCACGCGCGGCAGCGCAGCGCGTTCGGCGCGCATCTCGTCGATCAGCCGCTGATGCGCAACGTGCTCGCCGATCTCGCGCTCGAATCCGAAGCCGCGACGGTGCTATTCATGCGGCTCGCGGGCGCGTTCGAGCAGAGCGCCGCGCCAGGCGGAGCGCTCGCCGAACGCGCGTGGCGGCGCATCGTCACGCCCGCCGCGAAATTCTGGGTCTGCAAGCGCGCGCTCGAATTCACCGGCGAAGCGATGGAAGTCTGGGGCGGCAACGGCTATGTCGAAACCGGGCCGATGGCGCGTTTCTATCGCGAGGCGCCGGTCAATTCGATCTGGGAAGGCTCGGGCAACGTGATGTGCCTCGACGTCCTGCGCGCGTTCGAGCGCGAGCAGGACGCCGCGCACGCGCTCATCGACGACTGGAAGACGACGGCGGGCGCGCATCCGGCGCTGGCGGGCGCGCTGTCGTCGCTGATTGCGATGCTGACGGACGATCCGTCGATCCGAGAAGCGTCGGCCCGGCGCATCGCGCAGCAATTGACGTTGTGCGCGCAGGGCGTGCTGCTCGCGCGGCACGCGCCGCAGGATGTCGCCGATGCGTTCATCGAATCGCGTCTTGGCGACGCGCGCGGCGAAAACGGGCGCGTGTACGGCACGCTGCCCGGACGCTTCGATCACGCGGCGATCGTCACGCGGGCGTTCGCCGCCTGAGAAAGCGTCAGCGGATCGCCCGCCCCGCTTCCCTCAACGGCTCCTCGTTCTCCAGCCGATACACCCACGACAGCAATTCCGCGACCGCCTGATACAAGGCGGGCGGAATGTGCGCGTCGAGATCGACCTGCATCAGCAGCGACACCATTTCCGGCGATTCGTGCACGTACAGCCCCGCTTCCTTCGCGCGCTGCACGATCATGTCCGCGACGATGCCGTAGCCCTTCGCGACGACGCGCGGCGTCGCCTCGCGATTGCCCGCGTCGTAGGCGAGCGCCGTCGCCTGCCTGCGCGTGTACGGCGGATGATCCGGGCCGCTCATGTTTCACTCCCATCGCCGTGCGGCGGGTGGAACAGATGTTCGAGCGGCGAGCGCACCGGCTTTTTCGCGGCGGTCTTGTCGCCGGAAAGCGCGAGATCGGTCGTGCCGTCCATCGAACGCACGGACAGCGACGCGAGCGCGATGCCCGCCGCTTCGAGCTGACGCGCGAACGCGGCGCCGTCGGCGGCGAGACGGCGCGCGCCCGCGTCGCCCGCCTTGATGCGCGTGACGAGTTTGTCGCCCGACAGCACCAGTTCGGCGTCGACGGTGCCGAGCGCGGGCAGCGACAGCGTGATGCGCGTGCGCCAGGCGCGTTCGTCGGCGGCGTCGTCGGAAGCGCGCTGATCGCGCGGTTCGCGGGCGACTTCCCACTCGAAGCGCGTGCCGGGCCACGCCTCGCCCTGCCAGCGGAATTGCTCGTTCGCGAGCACGTCGAGTTGCTGACGCACGACATTGAGCGTCGCCGGATGGATGCCCGCCGCGAGCGACGCCTGCAGCGCCGATTCGTGCCGGCTCGGTTGCGCCGTCTGCGCGTTGGCACCGTTCGCGGTTCCGTTCTGCGAATTCGAGAGCTCGGACGGCGACGCATCGCGCACCGACGCCGCGAGCGCGGCCGCCTGCTGCGGCGTCTGCGGCGTCGCGATCGGGCGGCCGTGGAAATCGGGCAGATCGGGCGCGAGCTGCGGCGCGCGGGCATCGTCGAGGCCGGTGTCGGCCGGCGTGACGGCGTTGGCGAGCTCGAACGGCAGGGACATCGAACGGGCATCGACGCGCGCCTGCGGTTCGTTGCCGAGCGACGCCGCGCTGCGCTGGCCCGCGAGCCATTGCACCAGATGCGATTCGTAGAAAAGCCCGCTTTCGCCGACGGTCCTTGCGAGCGCCGTCGCCAGCGCGGCGGCGGGCAGCGGCGGCAGATTCTGCGTCGCGGCGCGCGCGGCCGCCACGGCGGCGGCATTGGAGGAGAAAGCGGTATCGAAGAGGCCGGTCGTGAGCGCGGCGAAGGCGCTCGCGGGGCGCGGCGGCGTCGGCCAGAGCGGGGCGTCGCCAGTCAGCGCGGGCGTCGCCCCGCCGAAGCGCGAAATCACGTCGAGCGTGCGCGCGACGCTGGAAAGCTCGGTTTGCGCCGACGCCGCCGGTCCCGCCGCCACGGCGGGCGCGCCGACGGTCTGCGGCATGTCCGGCTGCGTCGTCTGCCCGACGCTCGTGCCCGTCACGCCGCTGCCGCTCACGCCGCCCGGCGCGCGAATCGCGGACATCAGGAGCTCGGTGCGGCTGGCGAGCAACGATGCGATCGCAGAATCGAGTCCAGTCATGCCCACATCCTCGTAAGCGCCGGCCGGATCGTCCGGCGGGCGCGGAACCGCGGCTAGCGCAGTCCGATCATTTTCTTCAGTACGCGGGCCGGGCTGTTGACCGTGAAGAGCGCGGACAGGCGCGCGAGACTCGGCGAGGTCAGATCGCGGATCGCGGCGTCGTCGGCGAGAATCTTCTTCACGAGGTCCAGCTTGCGTGCGCGGGCGGTTTCGTCGAGATCCGAACCGGTATCGACTTCCTTCAGGCGGTCGACCAGCTCGCGATAGGTGCCCTGCAACGCCTTCAGCTCGCTCCATTCGCCACCGCGCGCGGCCACCAGCATCTGACCGGAAACCGCCGCAATGGCCTCGTAGTGGGCGAAATATTCTTGTGTCGTCTTCATTCTTTCGAGGCAGTCGACGCTCATACCCGTCATGCGGGCACGGCGGTCATTTGCGCCACTTCCTGTCCAATTCCGACCCAGGCTTCTTCCAGCGTCGCGAGCAGGCCGTCGACTTCGACGAGCATCGACTCGTTCTGCTTGATGTTCGCCTCGAGCAGCCGGCGCGTCATATACGTGTACAGCGCGTCCAGCCGTTGCGCGATCTCGCCGCCCGCATCCTTGTTGAGCGCCTGCTGCAATCCGCTCTCGATGATGCTGATGGCCTTGCCGATCGCCGCGCCGCGCGCGCCGACGTTGTTCTGCTGCAGATGCATGCGCGCCTGCGCGATCGCCTGACGCGCGCCTTGATACAGCATCACGATCAGCCTGTGCGGGCTCGCTCCGATCACCCCTGTCTGAACGCCCACGCGTGCGTAGGCGCTGGCTCCTGCGTGTCCTGGGGAATACATCTCTCGGGTTCTCCTTATGCGATGCCGCAGCGTGCGCGGGCTTCAAGCGGACGCCGTGCCGCTCGTCCTGATCCGTGTGGGTCCGGTAAAACCGGTGAGAGACGAGCGTGCCGCCCGCCTCAAGCGGGCGAACCATCGTTCGCCGTGCCGTTACCGGGGTTATCGGAAAAACGCGGCAAAGCTTTAGGACTCAAGGCTCTAGAGCAATCGCGAGGATCGAGGGACGGATCGTGTGAAGACCGTCAGACGGAGATCTGCATGATGTCGTTGTAGGCCGACACGAGCTTGTTGCGCACCTGCAGGCCGAACTGCAGGCCGACGTTCGCCTTCTGCATGTCGACCATCACGTCGTTGAGCGACACGTTCGGCGCGCCGATTTCGAATGCGTGCGCCTCGCCGAGTGCCTTGTTCTGGTTGTCGCTGATCTTGTCGATGGACGATTTCAGCGCGTCGGCGAAGCTGCCGGCGCTCGCCGCGCCCGATGTCCCGCTCTGCCCCATGACGGCGCCCGACGCGACGGACGCGGCGTTTGCGGCGCCGGTGCCGCCGGCGGCTTGCGACGCCATCGACTGAATGGCCGACATAGCCGAGGAAAGCGGATTGATCGGAAAGTTCATGTTGACTCCGGATGACAGGAAATAACGGGTGCCGCTCGTGGCGGAGACCCGATGCCCGGCCCGCATTTGCGGAGGTTCGCCGAGTACGAAAAAGATTAGCAGCCGGCGGTTTTTCAAAGCGCGGGAAGAACGGGGAAAACCCCGCTCTATTCGCCGAATCGACTTGCAATCTTCTGCGGATAATCCCCATCGTGAAAAGTCCTCCACCGCCGCTTACATGGAAGCGGGAAGCGGCGGAGGGGAACCTCAGGATTCGGAGCTTCGACGCTAAATGGAAACGCCCAACAACTCACTCATCACGCCCGACGCCAGAATGGGCCTGGCGGGCGCACAGCCGGGCGCAGCCGGAACGGCCACCGCCGGCGCGAGCCTCGCGGGCGGCGCGGGAGCCGACTTCGGCGGCTTCGCGCAGCGCATGCCGATGCTCAACCAGTTCCGCTCGAATCCGCGCGTGCCGCTCATCGTGGCCGTCGCGATTCTGGTGATGGTGGTCGCGGGCCTCGTCATGTGGTCGCGCCAGCCGGACTATCGCGTGCTCTTTTCCAATCTGTCCGACCGGGACGGCGGCGCAATCGTTGCCGCGCTCCAGCAGGGCAACATTCCGTACAAGCTCTCCGACGGCGGCGGCGCCATTCTCGTGCCGGCCGAGCAGGTGCACGAAACGCGTCTGCGTCTCGCGAGCCAGGGCTTGCCGAAGGCCGGCTCGGTCGGCTTCGAGCTGATGGACAACCAGAAGTTCGGCATCAGCCAGTTCGCCGAGCAGGTCAACTATCAGCGCGCGCTGGAAGGCGAGCTGGAGCGCACGATCGGCTCGATTTCGTCGGTGAAGTCGGCGCGCGTGCATCTGGCGATTCCGAAGCCTTCCGTCTTCGTGCGCGACAAGGAACTGCCGACCGCCTCCGTGATGGTCAATCTGTACCCCGGCCGCGTGCTCGACGAAGGCCAGGTGGTGGCGATTACGCACATGGTGGCGTCCGGCGTCGCGGACATGCCGGTCAAGAACGTGAACATCGTCGATCAGGACGGCAACCTGCTGACGAGCCAGAACGCCGCGAACGGCCTCGACGCATCGCAACTGAAGTATGTGCAGCAGATCGAGCACAACACGCAAAAGCGCATCGACGCGATCCTCGCGCCGCTCTTCGGCGCCGGCAACGCGCGTTCGCAGGTCAGCGCCGACATCGACTTCTCGAAGCTCGAGCAAACCGCCGAAAGCTACGGCCCGAACGGGAACCCGCAGAACACGGCGATCCGCAGCCAGCAGTCGAGCGAGTCGAGCGAATCCGGCGGCAGCAGCATCGGCGGCGTGCCGGGCGCGCTGTCGAACCAGCCGCCGCAGCCGGCATCCGCGCCGGTCGACGCAGCGGCATCGGGCGCGGCGGGCGCATCGGCGAAAACGGGTCCGCAGAATCAGCGCAAGGACACGACGACGAACTACGAAGTCGATCGCACCGTGCGTCACTACGAGCAGGCGACGGGGGGGATCAAGCGTCTGTCGGTGGCGGTGGTCGTGAACTACGAGAAGAAGGTCGATGCGAAGGGCAACGTCACGATGACGCCGCTTGCCGCCGACAAACTCGCGCAGGTCCAGCAGCTCGTGAAGGACGCGATGGGCTTCGACGACAAGCGCGGCGACTCGGTGAACGTCGTGAACAGCGCGTTCTCCGCCGATCTGAACGCGACGCCCGACGTGCCGTGGTGGAAGACGCCGGAATCGATCGGCATGGGCATTCAGGCGGCGAAGTATCTGGGCATCGGCATCGTCGGTCTGTTCCTGTACTTCAGCATGGTGAAGCCGGCGATGAAGCGCGCCTTCCCGCCGCCGCCCGAAGCCGCGCCGACGCTCGCCGTACCGGACGAACTCTCGCTGCTCGACGGCCCGTCGCTCGACGGCGGCGGCACGGCGAAGCTGGAAGACGAAGACAAGGATGCCGAGGTGAGTCTCCTCGGTCATGAAAGCAAGAAAGCCAAATTCGACCGCAATCTCGACTACGCGCGCATGGTCGCGCGTCAGGATCCGAGAATCGTTGCGACGGTCGTAAAGAACTGGGTGTCCGATGAACGCTGAAGGCCTGAATAAAGCCGCTCTCCTCCTGATGTCGATCGGCGAGGAAGAAGCCGCCGAAGTTTTCAAGTATCTCGCCCCGCGCGAGGTGCAGAAGATCGGCGCGACGATGGCGGCCCTGAAAAACGTGACGCGCGAGCAGCTCGACAACGTGCTGACCGAATTCGTGAGCGAAGCCGAGCAGCACACGGCGCTTTCGCTGGATTCGAGCGAGTACATCCGCTCCGTGCTGACGAAGGCGCTCGGCGAAACCAAGGCCGGCGCGCTGATCGACCGTATCCTGCAGGGCAGCGATACGAGCGGCATCGAAGGCCTGAAGTGGATGGACTCGGGCGCGGTCGCGGAACTCATCAAGAACGAGCATCCGCAGATCATCGCGACGATCCTCGTTCACCTGGACCGCGATCAGGCGTCGGAAATCGTGTCGCTGTTGTCCGACCGCCTGCGCAACGACGTGCTCCTGCGCATCGCGACGCTCGACGGCATCCAGCCCGCCGCGCTGCGCGAACTCGACGACGTGCTGACGACGCTGCTCTCCGGCAGCGACAACCTGAAGCGCGCGCCGATGGGCGGCATCCGCACGGCGGCCGAGATTCTCAACTTCATGTCGAGCAATCACGAAGAAGGCGTCATCGCGAACGTGCGCGAATACGACGCGGAGCTCGCGCAGAAGATCATCGACCAGATGTTCGTGTTCGAGAACCTGCTCGATCTGGAAGACCGCGCGATCCAGCTTCTGCTGAAGGAAGTGGAATCGGAAACGCTGATCGTGTCGCTCAAGGGCGCGCAGCCGGCGCTGCGCCAGAAGTTCCTGTCGAACATGTCGCAGCGCGCGGCCGAACTGCTCGCCGAAGACCTCGATTCGCGCGGTCCGGTGCGCGTGTCGGAAGTCGAGCAGCAGCAGCGCAAGATTCTGCAGATCGTCCGCAATCTCGCGGAAAACGGTCAGATCCAGTTAGGCGGCAAGGCCGAGGACGCATATGTCTAACACCCGCGCGCAAAAGGCTCCGGTCTCGGCGTATCAGCGCTGGGAAATGGCGTCGTTCGATCCCGTCGAGATCAAGGTCGACAACAGCGCGGCGGAACAGGCCGCGCTCGAAGCGCACCTGCGCCGCGTCGAGGACGACGCGTATCAGCAAGGTCTCGCGAAGGGGCACGTCGCGGGGCAGGCGCTTGGGTATCAGGCGGGTTACGAGCAAGGTCAGGCGAAGGGTTTCGAGGACGGCCGCAAGGAAGCGCTCGCGCAGGCCGCGCGTCTCGCCGAGATCGCCGATGCGTTCAAGACCGCCCTGCAAGCCGCCGATGCGGCCATCGCGGAATCGCTCGCGGAACTCGCGGTCGATATCGCGCAGCAGGTCGTGCGCCAGCATCTCGCACTCGATCCGACGGCGCTCGTCGCCGTGGCGCGCGAAGTCATCGCGTCCGAGCCGGAGTTGTGCGGCGCACCGACGCTCATCGTCAATCCGGCCGACATGGCTATCGTCGATGCGTATCTGAAGGACGAACTCGAAGCCGCCGGCTGGACCGTGCGGCCCGATCCGGAAGTCGAGCGCGGCGGCTGCAAGGCGCACGCCGCAACCGGTGAAATCGATGCGACCAACGTGTCGCGCTGGGAGCGCGTCGTGGCCGCGTTGGGGAGAAGCAAGCCGTGGTAAATCAACGGATCACGCAGGACGGTCTGAGCGAACTCGAACAGGAACTCGCGCGCGCGTCGTTCGGCCCGCTCGCCGAAGAGCGCGCGGAAGACGAATCGCCCGACGAACTCGCCGCGCGCACCATCGCCGAACTGGCCGGTATCGCGGGCAATCCGCACATCGACACGTGGCGCGACAAGCTCGACGCGCTGCGCTCGCGCAATGCGATCGCGAAGCCGCTGCGTCCCTGCGGACGTCTCACGCGCGCCGCCGGTCTCGTGCTCGAAGCGGTCGGCCTGAAGATGGGCGTCGGCTCCGAATGCATCATCGAGCTGCCGCCGGGCAGCGCGATTCCGACCGCCGAAGCCGAAGTCGTCGGTTTCGCGGGCGACAAGCTCTTTCTCATGCCGACGACCGAAGTCGCCGGCCTGTTGCCGGGCGCGCGCGTGTATCCGCTGGAAAGCGCGCCGATCAACGATCCGATGGCTGGCGCGAAGCGTCTGCCGGTCGGCTGGGAAATGCTCGGCCGCGTGGTCGACGCGTCCGGCCGTCCGCTCGACGGGCTCGGCCCGCTCGGCGCCAAGGTCGATGCGCCGCTGGCGGGTCCGGTCATCAATCCGCTGAATCGCGAGCCGATCCACAAGGTGCTCGACGTCGGCGTGCGCGCGATCAACTCGCTGCTGACGGTCGGACGCGGCCAGCGCATGGGCCTGTTCGCGGGTTCGGGCGTCGGCAAGTCGGTTCTGCTCGGCACGATGGCGCGCTACACGAGCGCGGAAGTCATCGTGATCGGGCTGATCGGCGAACGTGGCCGCGAAGTGAAGGAATTCATCGAGCAGATTCTGGGCGAGGACGGACTCGCGCGCTCGGTCGTCGTGGCCGCGCCTGCCGACGTGTCGCCGGTGCTGCGGATGCAGGCCGCCGCGTACACGACCTCGCTCGCCGAATATTTCCGCGATCAGGGCAAGCACGTCCTGATGCTGATGGATTCGCTCACGCGTTACGCGATGGCCCAGCGCGAGATCGCGCTCGCCATCGGCGAGCCGCCCGCGACCAAAGGCTATCCGCCGTCGGTGTTCGCGAAGCTGCCGGCGCTCGTCGAGCGCACCGGCAATGGTCCCGAAGGCGGCGGCTCGATCACGGCGTTCTACACCGTGCTCACCGAAGGCGACGATCAGCAGGATCCGATCGCCGACTCGGCGCGCGCGATTCTGGACGGCCATATCGTGCTGAACCGCTCGCTCGCGGAAGCCGGGCACTATCCGGCGATCGACATCGAGCAGTCGATCAGCCGCGTGATGACGTCGATCATCGACGACAAGCATCTCGAACGCGTGCGTCTCTTCAAGCAGATGCTGTCGCGCTATCAGCGCAACAAGGATCTCATCAACGTGGGCGCGTATTCGAGCGGACGCGACCAGTTGCTCGACCGCGCCATCGCGCTGTATCCGCGCATGGAGTCGTTTTTGCAGCAAGGCTTTCGCGAAGAGGCGCCGTTCGAGCCGAGCATCGCGATGTTGAATCAACTGTTCGAATAGTTTTCGACTAGTATCCGAAGCATTCGTCACAAGAAAGCACAAAGACCTTACGGGACCGCCACGCCATGTCGAAGAATCTGCCGATCAACACCCTCATCGAACTCGCCGAAGAGGAACTCGATAACGCCACGAAGAAGCTCGGCAAGCTTCAGCAGGAACGCAACGAGATCGAAACGCAACTGAACGCGCTCGTGACGTATCGCGACGAGTATCACGCGCGTTTCACGGCGTCGGCGCAGCAAGGCACGACGGCGCAGACGCTGCGCAATTTCCAGGCTTTCGTCGATACGCTCGACAGCGCCATCGCGCAGCAGCGCACGCTGCTCCTGATGGCCGATCAGCGCATCGAGGCGGCGAAACCCGACTGGCGTCTCAAGAAACAGAAGCTCGGCAGCTACGAAGTGCTGGCCGCACGCGGCGAGGCGATCCTCGCGAAGAAGGCCGCGCGCGTCGAGCAGCGCGAATCCGACGAACACGCCGCCAAGGTGCTGCGCATGCGCGCCGAGCGGGCTTCGTCGTAATCCATTCATCGATATTTCCAGAGGCTCAGCATGTCCTCCGTTTCTCTTCTCGGCGCGCTTTCCGGCGCCACGTCATCGGGCAACTCCGCGGCGCAGCGCGCGGCGAGCGCCGGCGCGTCGTTCGGCAAGACGCTCCAGGGCATCACCGACCGCGCCAACGCCGACGCACAAGCGGCTCAGGCGTTCGCGGATTCGTCCGCCGACACATCGAGCGTGCACGACGCGCCGAAGCCTTCCGACGACGCATCGAAGAGCGACGACGCATCCGATGCTCAGGCCGCCGCGAAGCCCGACGAGACGGACGCGCCGAAAGAGGCATCGAAGCCTGCGGACAAGACGAATACGGCCGACGCGTCGAAGCCGGCGTCGGGCTCGTCATCGGATGCGGCCGCCGCTGCGCAAGCGAAAGCCCGCGCGGACGCCGCGAACGAAGCCGACGCCGACTCGGACGATACCGAGTCCGCGCTCGCCGATGCCGCCGACGCTGCATCGCTCGTCACGACGACCGCATCGACCGGCGACGACAAAGCGACGGACACGACGCACAAGAGCAGCGATGCGAAGTCGGCGCAGGACGCGCTGGCCGCCGCGCTCGCCTCGATGAACAACACGCAGCCCGCGAATGCCGCGGCGAACGGTTCGGTCGGGACGGCGCGCGAGGGCGGGAAAGGCGACGATCAGGGCGGCCTCTTCGCGAAAGGCGGAAAGGGCGCGAGCCTGCCCGGGCTGACGGCGAATGCGAAGGCCGGCGACAAGGCTGTCGACGCAGCCGCGCTCGCATCCGCGCAAACCGCGCCGGCGATATCCGCCGACGCCGCGACCGCCGCCTACAAGCAAGCCGCCGACGCGGCCGCGCACGCGGTCGCGATGCAGACGGCATCGGCGGGTTCGGCGGTGTCGAGTCCGCAGGGCGCGATGGCATCGGCGACCAGCGCCGCGATCGCACCGCACGTTGGCGGCTCCGGCTGGGACGACGCGTTCAGTCAGAAGGTCGTGTTTCTGTCGAAGGCGGATCAGCAAAGCGCGGAATTGACGCTGAATCCGAAAGATCTCGGGCCGTTGCAGGTGACGCTGCAGGTCTCCGATAACCACGCGCACGCGCTGTTCGTGTCGCAGCATGCGCAGGTGCGCGAAGCGATCGAAGCCGCGATGCCGAAGCTGCGCGAAGCGATGGAAGCGAACGGCATCAGTCTCGGAAGCGCGTCCATCGCCGATGGCTTCACGCGCCAGTCGCAGCAACAAAGCGGTGACGGCCGCTCGGGATCGGGTGGCGGCGGCCGTGCGTCGGGCGGAATCGGTGGCCTGGGCGGGGTGAGCGCCGACGATTCCGTTGCGGCGAGTATCAACGTGCCCGTGCGACGCACGGTCGGACTCGTCGATACGTTCGCCTGATCCTTCTCAGCGCCTCACGCCGCACATTCGGCGCGCAGGCGCTCGACGACGACGATGTAATGCCGGGGGCATCGTCCGTTGAAAGGCCACCGGCGTGGTGACGAACATGCCGACGAAATGCGCGACGCCGCGCAGCGGCGCGTTCATCGGGAAGTCGAGCACATGCGACGACGCCGACGTGATGTCGATGCCGCACGCGAGCACGCTGGAGACGAGCGCCGCAAAAAGCAGCGCGCGCAGGAGATAGAGGCCGCGCAGCGGGACGTGCGTGAAACGCACGACGATGCCGAGCGCGATCGCGGGTGCGGCGATGAGCAGAAGCGCGGCGAAAAGCGCGTGCAGCACGCTCCTCCGATGCAGCACGCCGACGAGCGTCTGCGCGCCGGCGAGTCCGCCGATGACCGCAGGCCAGCCGCACGGCGCGTCAGCATGAGAGCCGCCATCGCGACGCCCGAAGGCGGCCAGATCGACGCGGCGCTCGCCAGATGGAAACCGGCCGAGGCCAGTCAATCGCGACTCAAACGACGATCAGCGTTCTCCCAATTGGCGGACTTTTCTCAAAGTCTCGGCATCGTCCTGAGACAGAACACAGCATGAGTGCAACATTTAGTATTCCTCTGATGGCGGTCTGAAGGGCGCTCCTAGAATCTGCGCGACTCGTCTCCTTTGCCGCCGCGCAGCAACATGCGCGACGCTTTGTCATGCGCGCATTCGTTTCACTGCTGCTGGCTTTCTGCCTGCACGTCCCTTTTTCCGACGCCTTCGCTCAAGGTTCGTCATCGCCCGTAATCGACGCCGCGCCCAAGTCCCGGCCGCGGATCGCGCTGGTTTTGCGACTATGTCCGGCGGGCGCTGGATCTCAACGAAGGCGATGCCTACGACGCGCACGAAATCAACGAACGCCTCGCGCGCCTCGAAACGAGCGGCTACTTCAAGAGCGTCTCGCACGAATTCGTCCACGAGGACGGCGTGAACCGCCCGCGCGTGAACCCGGCGGAAAAGAGCTGGGGATCCAATTTCCTGCTGTTCTCGCTCGGCGGCTTCCGACATCTGGCGGCGTATGGCGTCAATCAGTTCTCCGGGAACTACGTGTTCTACAGCCAGCAGACGTACCAGTTTCGCGTGGCGTCGCCGAACGGAACGGCGGTGAACGACGTGTATCTCGGCACGATGGCCGAAGCCGGCAACGCAACGTTCGAGCGCAGCGCACTTCGCATGGGCGATCTGAAGGAGAGCCTCAGCGTGTTCGTCGGCGCGACGACCGCTTGGCCCGGCGTATCTCGGCTACGCGATCGCGCCGGGCGGCATTCAAAGCGTCTATCTCCAGTTCGGCGCGAAGTTCTGAGGCCGACGTGGCCCGCGCGCGCATTTCTTACAACAACAACCACATGACTTCATGAACAAAACCTGGCTTGCATCGTATCCATCCGGCGTGCCTGCCGAGATCGAATCCGACCGATACCGCTCCGTCACCGACCTGCTCGAGCAGAGCTTCCGCCTTTACGCCGGGAAACCGGCGTTCGCGTGCATGGGAGCGTCCATCAGTTACGCGAAGCTCGACGCGCTTTCGCGCGACCTCGCCGCGTGGCTGCAGTCGACCGGCCTGCGCAAAGGCGCGCGCGTCGCGATCATGATGCCCAACGTGCTGCAATATCCGGTCGCGCTCGCGGCGATCCTGCGCGCGGGCTACGTCGTCGTGAACGTGAATCCGCTCTACACGCCGCGTGAGCTCGAACATCAGCTGAAGGACAGCGGCGCCGAAGCGATCATCCTGCTCGACAACTTCGCGGCGACGCTGCAAGCGGTCGTGCACGAGACGACGATCAGACACGTAGTCGTCGCGACGCTGGGCGACTTGCTCGGCGCGAAAGGATGCCTCGTGAACTTCGTCGCGCGGCATGTCAAAAAGCTGGTGCCCGCATGGAACCTGCCCGGCCACACGGCGTTCAACGCGGCGCTCGCCCGCGGCAGGCACATGGCGTTCACGCCGGTCGAGCAGCAGCCGGACGACATCGCCCTTCTGCAGTACACGGGCGGCACGACGGGCGTGGCGAAGGGCGCCGTGCTGCCGCATCGCAGTCTGATCGCCAACATGCTGCAGACGCAGGCGTGGCTCGAACCGGCCCGCGCGCAGCGGCCCACGTCCGGACAACTCACGACGGCCATCGCGTTGCCGCTCTATCACGTCTTCGCGCTGACGGCGTGCGGACTGCTGACGATCCAGACCGGCGCATTGGGCGTGCTGATCCCGAATCCGCGCGACATCGGCGGCATGATCCGGACGCTGCGGCGCTATCGCATCACGATGTTCCCGGCGGTGAACACGCTCTACAACGCGATGCTCGATCACCCGGATTTCGCGCAGCTCGATTGCTCGCGGCTCTTCGCGGCTGTCGGCGGCGGTGCGCCGGTGCAGCAGGCCGTGGCGCAGCGCTGGCTCGAAAAGACGGGCGTGCCGATCATCGAAGGCTACGGCCTGACCGAGACGACCGCGTGCGTGACTTGCAACCCGGCGGACTCGACGCAGCGTGGCGGCACGATCGGCTTGCCGCTGCCGTCGACGGAAGTTTCGATCCGCGATGACGCAGGCAACGAAGCCGCGCCCGGCGAACCCGGCGAGTTGTGCATTCGCGGGCCACAGGTCATGGCGGGCTACTGGAATCGTCCGGACGAGACGGCGCACGTCATGACGGCCGACGGCTTCTTCAAGTCGGGCGATATCGCCGTGATGGATGAACACGGCTTCCTGAAGATCGTCGATCGCAAGAAAGACATGATCCTGGTCTCGGGCTTCAACGTCTATCCGAACGAGATCGAGGACGTGGTCGCCGCGCATCCCGGCGTGTTCGAGGCGGCGGCGGTCGGCGTGCCCGACCGTCATTCCGGCGAGTCCGTGAAGATTTTCGTCGTGCGGCGCGACCCGGCCCTCACCGAGGCCGATCTGATCGCGCATTGCAAGGAGCGCCTGACGGGCTACAAGCGGCCCAAGGCAGTCGAGTTCCGCGAGAGTCTGCCCAAGAGCAATATCGGAAAGGTTTTGCGCAGGGAACTGCGCGATGGAACCGCGTGAGCGCGGAAGGAAGAAAGACGTGAAGCAATTCGTTTCGATGAAAGAGGTTGCGGCGGTGGCCATGCTGGCGCTCGCACGCCATGCCCGCGCCGACAACGCGCCGCCGCTAACGCCGCACACGCAGGAAGCGCGAGCGCGCCGGCCGAATCGCCGTGGAAGGCTTCGATCGGCTTTCGCCGCGCTGAATTACCGCTTCTGAGCGGTTCCCCGGCGCGCCACTGCGCCGGGCTCTCCCTTCCCTTTTCTTTCCCCGCGCGGGCGCAATGCCCGCGCCGGCCTCAAGTTTTCCGTCCGAAAAGCCGAGATAGGTATCGAAGAGCGGGTCCGCGCAGGCCCGGAGCAATCGAACGGAATAGCCAGAAAACCCCCCTCTGTTCGACCCATCGCTTTACACCGCGATAGCCAACAATTCACCCTATCGAAAGAGGCACGCATTTTCATGGCTACCACGACCGCAAACCAGCAACCCATCGTTCCCGCGAAAGGCGGGAAGCTCAAAAAGATCCTGATCATCGCCGTCGGCGCGATCGTGCTGCTCGGCGCGGGCGCCGGTGGCGCGTACTTCTTCGTCGGGAAGAATCATGGTCCGGCCAAGCCGGCGCCGGAGCCGCCGCCCGTGTTTTTCCCGCTCGAATCGCTGACGGTGAATCTCCAGTCGGACGACGGCGCCATGCACTATCTCCGCGCCGGCCTCACGCTCAAGCTGAAGGACGAAAAGGTCCAGTTGCTCGTCACCGAGCACATGCCGGAAGTCCGCAGCCATGTGCTGCTTCTGCTTTCCGGCAAGCGCCCGGACGATCTCGCGACCGTCGACGGCAAGAAGCAGCTTGCCAACGAACTGCGCGCGTCGGTCGAAACCGCGGCGAGCACGGCGGAGAAACCGGTGCGCGTCGAGGAAGTGCTGTTCACCGAATTCGTCGTTCAGTAACGCCGCATCAGCGAGTAAAGAGTCATGGGCCACGAAGAGTTCATGTCGCAGGAGGAGGTCGATGCCCTCCTCAAGGGCGTCACCGGCGAGATCGATCAGGAAGCTGACGAGAAAAAGCCCGCCGGCGTACGTCCGTACAACATTGCGACGCAGGAACGCATCGTCCGCGGCCGGATGCCCGGCCTCGAAATCATCAACGACCGCTTCGCGCGCCTCATGCGCGTGGGCATCTTCAACTTCATGCGGCGCTCGGCGGAAATTTCCGTCGGTCCGGTGAAGGTGCAGAAATACAGCGAATTCACGCGCAATCTGCCGATCCCGACCAATCTGAACCTGGTCCATGTGAAGCCCTTGCGCGGCACGTCGCTGTTCGTGTTCGACCCGAATCTCGTGTTCTTCGTGGTCGATAACCTTTTCGGCGGCGACGGGCGTTTTCATACACGCGTCGAAGGCCGCGAGTTCACGCAAACCGAGCAGCGCATCATCGCGAAACTGCTGAATCTCGTGTTCGAGCATTACGCGACGTCGTGGCGCAGCGTGAAGCCGCTGCAGTTCGAATACATGCGCTCGGAGATGCACACGCAGTTCGCCAACGTGGCGACGCCGAACGAAATCGTCATCGTGACGCAGTTCACGATCGAGTTCGGCTCGACGGGCGGCACGCTGCACATCTGCATGCCGTACTCGATGATCGAGCCGATCCGCGACGTGCTTTCCTCGCCGATTCAGGGCGAAGCGCTCGAAGTGGACCGCCGCTGGGTGCGCGTGCTGTCGCAGCAAGTGCAGTCGGCGGAAGTGGAACTGACGGTGGATCTCGCCGAGATCCGCTCGTCGTTCGAGCAGATTCTGAACATGCGCGTAGGCGATGTGCTGCCGATCGACATTCCGGAGCAGGTCGTCGCGAAGGTGGACGGCGTGCCGGTGATGGAATGCGGCTACGGAATGTTTAATGGTCAATACGCGCTGCGCGTGCAAAAGATGATCAGCGCGAGCGATACGATGAAGGAAGGTGGATATGAGTGACCTGATGCAGAACGACGCGCCCGGCGCGCCGGAAAAAGGTGAAGAGCTGATGCTGGACGACTGGGCGAGCGCGCTCGCCGAGCAGAACGGCAACGAAGCGCCGGTGGCCGCGAGCGCGGGCGTGTTCCAGCCGCTGTCGAAGGCCGCGGCGCCGTCGACGCGCAACGACATCGACATGATTCTCGACATCCCCGTGCAGATGACGGTGGAACTCGGGCGCACGAAGATCGCGATCCGCAACCTGCTGCAACTCGCGCAAGGCTCGGTCGTGGAACTGGACGGCCTCGCCGGCGAACCGATGGACGTGCTCGTGAACGGCTGCCTCATCGCGCAGGGCGAAGTGGTCGTCGTCAACGACAAGTTCGGCATTCGCCTGACCGACATCATCACGCCGTCCGAACGCATCCGGAAGTTGAATCGATGAAACGCCTGGCCGTTGCGCTGCTCTTCGCCGCGCCTCTTTTCGCCCATGCCGCCGACATGAACGCGGTGAACCACGCCGCGCAGATCGCCTCGGGCGTCGGCGCGGGCACCGCGGTGCCATCGCTCGGTTTCGGCGCGGTGTTGCAGACGCTGCTCGGACTCGTGATCGTGATCGGCTTCGTGTTCGGCTGCGCATGGCTCGCGCGCAAGTTCGGCTATCAGGGCGGCAAGCGCAGCGGTCTCGTGAAGGTCGTGGGCGGCGCATCGCTCGGCAACAAGGAACGCGTCGCGGTCGTCGAAGTGGGCGATACGTGGCTCGTGCTCGGCGCCGGTCCTGGCAACGTGCGTCTGTTGCACACGATGCCCGCAGGCTCGGCGGAAGTGGAAGGCGTCGGCGTTCCCGCGCAATCGTCGCCGCCGGCGGGCAACTTCGGGCAGCGCTTTCGCGACGCCCTCGCCGGCGAAGCGAACAAGCGGCTCCAGAAGTTCGTTTCTCCCGGCAAATAAGTCAGTCTTGCCGATGCATCGGGCGCGGTTCGCGAGGACCGCGCCCGATGTGCGTTTACGGCGCACGTTCGCAATAGAACGAGTTGGCGCGGGTTTCCCCCTCTTTTCGCCCCATCGTCCCATGCCGCGATAGCCGAGAATTCACGCTATCGAAAGAGGCAGGATTCCATGGTCATCACGTTCGTCGTTCATCAAGGTCAGCGCATTCTCGATGCCCTCGCAAGCATCGTCGGCGGGAGCAAGTAATGCAGGTGAGTCGTAACATCGTGCGCGGCGTGAAGTTCGCGCTGCCCGTCGCAATCGGCCTCGCGCCGTATCTGGCGTTCGCGCAAAGCACGGCGGGGCTGCCCGCCTTCAACACGAGTCCCGGCCCGAACGGCGGCACGACGTACTCGCTCAGCGTGCAGACGATGCTGCTGCTGACGATGCTCTCGTTCCTGCCCGCGATGGTCCTGATGATGACGAGCTTCACGCGCATCATCATCGTGCTGTCGCTGTTGCGGCAGGCGCTCGGCACCACGAGCACGCCGCCGAACCAGGTGCTCGTCGGCCTCGCGCTGTTTCTGTCGTTCTTCGTGATGTCGCCGGTTCTCGACAAGGCTTACACCGACGCATACAAGCCCTTCTCCGAAGGCCAGATCGCGATGGATCAGGCGATGACGCGCGGCGTCGCGCCCTTCAAGCAGTTCATGCTGAAGCAGACGCGCGAATCGGATCTCGCGCTGTTTGCGCGCATCTCGCACGCCGCGCCGATGAACGGACCGGAAGACGTGCCGCTTTCGCTGCTCGTGCCGTCGTTCGTCACGAGCGAATTGAAGACGGGTTTCCAGATCGGCTTCACGATCTTCATTCCGTTTCTCATCATCGACATGGTGGTGGCGAGCGTGCTGATGTCGATGGGCATGATGATGGTTTCGCCTTCGACGATCGCGCTGCCGTTCAAGCTGATGCTGTTCGTGCTCGTCGATGGCTGGCAGTTGCTGATCGGCTCGCTCGCGCAGAGCTTCGTTTCCTGATTTCGTGAGACTTTGAAATGACGCCAGAATCCGTCATGACGATGGCGCATCAGGCGATGTACGTCGCCTTGTTGCTCGCCGCGCCCTTGTTGCTGGTCGCGCTCGTCGTCGGTCTCGTGGTGAGCCTGTTCCAGGCGGCCACCCAGATCAACGAATCGACGCTCTCGTTCATTCCGAAGCTGATCGCGGTGGCGGTGACGCTCGTGATCGCCGGTCCGTGGATGCTCTCGACGCTGCTCGACTACATGCGCCACGTTTTCACGATCACGCCTGCGATCACGGGCTGAGTTTCGTTCGATGTTCTCCGTCACCTATGCGCAGCTGAACGGCTGGCTCACGGCGTTTCTGTGGCCGTTCGTGCGAATTCTCGCGCTGATCGCCACCGCGCCCGTGCTGAGCCACATGGCGATTCCGATGCGCGTGAAGATCGCGCTTGCGGCCTTCATCTCGCTGATCGTCGCGCCGACGCTGCCCGCGATGCCGCAGGCGACGGTGTTTTCGGCGGCGGGCGTGTGGATCATCGTGAATCAGTTTCTGATCGGCGCGGCGATCGGCATGGTGATGCAGATCGCGTTCGCGACCGTCGATGCAGCCGGCGAGTTCATCGGGCAGCAGATGGGCCTCGGTTTCGCGACGCTTTATGATCCGCGCGCGGGTGGCAATGCGGTGGTCGTGTCGCGCTATCTGAACACGCTGGCGATGCTCGCGTTTCTCGTCTTCGATGGCCATCTGCAGTTGATGAGTGCGCTCGTGGCGACTTTTCAGAGCGTGCCGATCGAGGCGAATGTGGTGGCGTCGGCTTCGCATGCGCAGGGATGGCGCGTGTTGGTCGGGTATGGCGCGAGCGTGTTTTCGACGGGCTTGCTGCTGGCGTTGCCGATCGTGGCGGCGCTGCTTATCGCCAATCTGGCGCTCGGCGTTTTGAATCGCGCTGCGCCGCAGATCGGGATATTTCAGGTCGGGTTTCCGGTGACGATGCTCGTCGGGCTGCTTTTGTTGCAACTCATGGTGCCGAATCTGATGCCGTTTTTTCAGCGGGTTTTCGATGTGGGGATTGCGCAGATTGGGCGGGTTGCGGGGGCGCTTTAGTCGCTAAAGAAGCGCCTGCTGCAAGGGCGCCCGATGCTCATGCACTTTGATGATTCGATACTCGTTTTTCAACGCGCCAGCTTCGATCGATTGAATTTGGCGTAGATCGACGACGAGGACGTCGCCTTTTCCAAAGCGTTCGCCGCTATTCACTTTGCTCAGAAATACTTCGTCGTCCAATGCGGCGAAAAAAGGATATTGGCCGTCGTGAACGCGCCATTTGTTTCCGTCCTTGAATACGACGGATTCCACCAGCAGGACTTTTCTCGCAACGAAGTCCGAGACCACTTCGCCGCTGTCATTGTCGGATGATGCAAATGACGCAAGCTCATCGTCTTCGATGATGAGTTCCACTTTCTCGCCGCGCACGATACCGAAGTTCGATATGCCTTCGCGCTCGAGAGGCGACAGGGTCTTGCTAAGACTCGAGCGCACGGTGGTATTTCGCCAGAGGCGCACGACATTGGCCTCGACCTCGACGGACTCCGTTTCTGTGATCCACACATGCGAGACTTCACCGACCTGTTCGATTCGGTGAGGCCGGCGTCCGCGCAGCTTGCGTGCCAGCCCGACGACGCCGCCACCGCCGCCGATGAGGCCGAGGATGGTGAGGATCGTATAAGCATTGGAAATTGCCGTGGCATTGGACCCGGCGAACATATCCCGGATCTGGGCCAGCAGTTGTTGCACGAAGATGAGATCGAGTTCGAACGAACCGGCTTTGAAACTGCCTTTGACTTCGACCCGGACATCGGCTGAATCGCCGTTCAGTTCCTTGTTCGCTGCCGTGAACAAATCGGCGATGGCCACGAGCGCGGGCGCAAGGTCCCGCACATCGATTCGATGTTCCGCGAGTGCAGGGCCGTCATATACGACGTTGAACCGCTCGTGGTTGCTCATGTCGTTGTGATGTTCGGAATACTGGGATTCGCTGCCGCGCGGGCTGGCAGGTCGACCGGATGTTACCACGCAGCCTCCTCGAATAGCGGGCCGTGGCGGGCACCGCCATACATGCGATAGGGCCGCCCGAGGGGCGGAAACTACGCGACAACGGGACTCGTCAAGGATGAGTCATTTCACGATGCCGAGCGGCAACATCATGTCTGAGCGCGCACGATAGAGATACACGAAACGTCCCATTTCGCGTGCTCTTCTACCGCACCTCGATCTGAGTTGGCTTCCTTTGCATACCCAACGGCAGCGCGTAGCGCTGTGCCGAAGCTGTTTCGTGCTGAACCAGCGCGCTCAACGTATTCGGGCGGCAGATCGTGCGCGAGCCAAGCCCGATTGGTTCTATGAGGGCACTCTTTAGGCGAGTGCCACCGAGGACGAGAGGACTACCCAAATTGCGTGTGACCGCGGGCTTGAAAAGCTGCTTTCTTTGCCTACTTTCTTTGCAGCAGCAAAGAAAGTAGGTGCCGCCCCGCACAGGGGCAACGTTAATAGACCGACGCGAATACGGGATCCGGCGAAAGCAGAAGGGAGAACGCAGAAAGCAAAAAAAGCCGCCCTCAACCCTGAATGTAATCAAACAACGACATCTTCTGAATCTGCGAAAACGCCATCTGCGCGGCCTGCAGCGAACTCTGCGTCAACTCGTACTGACTGATCGACGAAACGAGGTCGATGCTCGTCAGATTCGCGATGTCACTCGCCGTCTGCGTCTGACTCGTCTGCATTGCGCTCTGCGTCGACTGCACTTGCTGCTCGCGTCCGCCCACCACCGTCTGCGCCGCCAGCACGTTGTTGAACGTGTTGCTCACCTTCGTGCCGATCGTCGTCAGCGTGTTGGTCAGCGCCGCCTGCGCGCCCGGCGATCCCGTCGGCTGCTTGAGCGCGTTCACGAGGCTGTCGAGCGTCGCGAAGATGTCGTTGTTGCCCGAGGCCGCCGGCTCCACGGAGAACGTGTCGCCATCGGCGGGCGTGCCGTCGATCGTCACCTTCTGGCCGCCAAGCGCGATGTCCGTGCTGCCCGTGTAGGCCACGTTCGTCGGCAACGATGAATCCGCCGGGTTCGACGTGACCGAGTAGGTCGTCGAGCCATCCGTCGCCGAGACCGAGAACTTGATCGTGTACGTGCTCGCATTGGCCGCGTTGCTCGTATCGTTGACGCTCACGCCGCTGATCGTCCCGGTGCCCGTGTTCGTGCTGGCCGCACTCGACACCGGATCGCTTTCCGTCGGCAATACGCTGCCGAAGATCGACGCGCCCGTGTCACCCACCGGGATCGTCCGTCCTTCGCTGATCTGCACCGTGCGCTGGCCGTAATCGCCCGAATACTGCGCGCCGACGCCCGACGGGTCGTTCGTGTACGGCTGCGTGCCGCCCTTGAGTCCCGAGAAAATATAGTTGCCGTTGCTGTCCGTGGTGTTCGCGAGGCTGAAGAGCTGATCGCGCAAACCCTGAATCGTGTTCGCGATGGCCGTGCGGTCCGAATCGGTGAGCGAACCGTCGCCCGCATGCACGATCTGCGTCTGCACGCTCGTCAGCGCGCTGCTCACGCTGCTCAGCGTCGCGTCTTCCTGCTGCAGCGCCGACAACGCCGTCGTCTGATTCGTGCCGTACTGCGTGAGCGCGCCGCTTTTCATCGTGAGCTGCACCGCCTGCGCCGCGCCGAGCGGATCGTCCGACGCGGTGAGAAGGCGCTTGCCCGACGAGATCTGCTGATACATCGACGAAAGCGTACTTTGCTGGTCGCTCATCGAAGCGACGTTCAGGTTGAAGTACTGGGAACTGGAAATACGCATCGCGTTTAGCCTCAGTTGAACATGCCGAGCAGCGACTGGAACAGCGTCGCGGCGGTCTGAATCACCTTGCTGTTCGCTTGATAGAGCTGCTGGTACTGAATCAGGTTGGCCGCCTCTTCGTTCAGGTTCACGCCCTGCACCGATTGCTGCGCCGACGTCGCCTGGTTGAGGAGCGAGGTCTGCGCCGTGCTCGTCGCCTTGAGCTGATTCGTCTGGTTGCCGATGTTGTTGATATAGCTCGAGTACGAACTCGTCAGCGTGTCCGTGCCGCCGTTGAGCGACTTCGCCGACACCAGGTTCGACATCGCGAGCGCATTGCTGCCGTCGCTCGTGCCGCCCTTGTTCTGCGCGATCGCGAACGCGTCGCCGTCCTTCGGCGTGCCGCTGATGGTCGCCGAAACGCCCATCGCCGAGACCGTGAGACCGTTGTTCGCGTCGTACGGAATCGTCGTGCCCGCGGTGTACGTCGTCGTGCCGACGGTGACATCGACATCCGATGTAAAGCCGTTCGCCGACGCGCTGTACGTCAGGTTGATGCCCGACGTCATCGTGTTGCTCGTCACCGTCGCCGAGGAAATCGATGCCGTGCCGGTGTTCGTGGTCGCCGCCGACGTCACCGCGGGCGACGCCGCCGCGATCGCCGCGCCGTTGCTCGTCGTGAGCTTGAAGTTGTCGAGCGCGCCGCGCGTCGGCTGGATCGTGAACGAGTCGCCCTTCTGCACGCCGCTGAGCGTCGACACGTCGATGTTCAGGCCGTTGATCGTCTTGTTCGTCTCCGTCGCCGGATCGATCGTGCCGAGTGTATTGCCGCTTGCCGGGTCCGTCACCGTGTACTTGCTGCCGTCGTACGTGACCGTGAAGTCGTTCGTCGGCGGCTGTGCGCCATCGGCGATCGTCGCCGTCGGCACGCCGGTGCCCTTGTTGCGCGCGTTCGAGATGACGGTCGGATCGCTCGTCGAAAACAGCTTGCCGCCGGCCTGGCCGTTGAGGTCGAGACCGAGCGCGTTCTGATCGTTCAACTGATTGGCGAAGCTCGTCGCGATCGCGCCGAGTTGCGCCTGCGCCGGATCGAGCGTCTGCGTGCGGAAGTCGATGAGACCGCCGACCGTGCCGCCCGTCAGCGCCGAGTTGTCGAGGTACTGCATGTTCGCGGCCGTCTGCGTCGCGCCGTTGCTGCTCTGGTAGGCGATCGTGAGCTCGCTCGGATCGGACGGCGACGGCACGGCTTGCAGCCCGTACTGCGTACCTCCGACGACGAGCGGCTGCCCGTTGCCGATGAACACGTTGTAGTTGCCGTCGGACTGCACGACCTGCACGCCGATCATCGACGACAGGTTCGTGACGAGCTGATCGCGCTGATCGAGCAACTGGTTCGGCTGCTGGCCGCCCGCGCTGGCGATGTTGATCTGCTTGTTGAGATCGGCGATCTGTTGCGAGTAGCTGTTGATCTGCGAGACCGCGCTCGTCAGTTGCGTGTTGACGCTCTGACGCAGTTGGTCGTATTGCTGGCCTGCCGTGTTGATCTGATCGGCGAGCGTTTGCGCGCTGCTCATCAGCGACTGGCGCGCGGAGGAACTGTTCGCCGAATTCGCCACCGACTGCAGGCCGGAGAAGTAATTCGAGATGCCTTTCGAGATGCCGGAAGTCGGATCGCCGACGAGGTTGTTCAGCTGCGAGATCAGCGAGTAATACGTGCTGGCGGCGCTGCTGGACGCTTGCGTGTTGTTGACTTGCGTCGTCAGGTACTGGCTGTACTGGCGCGTGACGGTGACGGCCTGAACGCCGCTGCCGAGATAGCCCGAGCCGGTGAACTGACCGGGCGACTCCTGATACTGGACTTTCTCGAGCGTATAGCCCGGCGTCGCGGCGTTGCTGATGTTCTGTCCTGTCGTCGTGAGGCCCCATTGGGCCGCGTTCAAACCGGAAAGACCAATGCTGAAGATGTTATTGGACATGCGTGAATCCTGGTGAAGCGGCGTTGGATCGAGCGCTGCCGCATGGCTGATTTGTATATCGGCCGATTGCCGGGGAAGTTGAGCGTTTGCGGGTTGGGTTTTGGCTTTTACCGAAGCCCGGGCGGTTTTTGCGATGGGGCCATTATCGGAGAGGTGGCGCAATGGCTATTGCGCGAAGAGCATGCCTTTTTGGGGCTAATTCTTCGATTTTGTTTCGTTGGCCTTGGTTTTTCGCTTTTGCTTTCGCTTTTGCTTTCGCTTTTGCTTTTGCTTCCGGTTTCGCCGGATCCCGTGTTCGTGTCGGTCTATTAGCGTTGCCCCTGTGCGGGGCGGCACCTACTTTCTTTGCTGCTGCAAAGAAAGTAGGCAAAGAAAGCAGCTTTTCAGGCCCGCGGTCACACGCAATTTGGGTAGTCCTCTCGTTGCAGATGGCACTCGCCTAAAGAGTGCCCTCATCACAATAACGGGGCTTGGATCGCGCACGGTCCGCCGCCCGAAAACGTTGAGCGCGCTGGTTCAGCACGAAAGAGCTTCGGCACAGCGCTACGCGCTGCCGCCGGGTATGCGAGGGAAACCAACGTGCGGCGGTTGCAGTGAGATGGAGGCGTTAGTGAAGAAGCGCATGCTTCCCCGATTGGCCGGTCGGCCGCGAAGCGGGCCGGAGCCATTTCGTGCTGAACCGGTTTGTTGTGTGGCGAGTGATGGCGGACCGTGCGCGAGCCAAGCCCGATGGGGCCTATGAGGGCACTCTTTAGGCAGCCCACGATGGACGAGAGGACTACCCAAATTGCGTGTGACCGCGGGCGTGTCAGTAGCTGCTTTCTTTGGTTACTTTCTTTGCAGCAGCAAAGAAAGTGACTGCCGCCCCGCACAGGGGCAGTGCTAATAGACCGACACGAAAACGGGATCCGGCGAAAACGAAAGCAAAAGCAAAAGCGAAAGCAAAAGCAAAAGCAAAACCCCTACTTCGCCAAAGACCGCCGCTTCATCTCAAGCTGAGTGATCAGCCGCTGAAGAGTATTCTCCGCCGACCCCGGCATCGAAACAAACTTGAACCCGATGGTATATCGCCGATCCCCTTTCGCCGTCGTCGATTCCCGATGCGAAACCAGCATCATATCCACCGTCACACGTCCATTCGCGCTGAAATGCAGCTCGGCATCCTGAAACACGATGCCCATCTCCAGATCCGCGATGCGATCATCCGTCGTGCGCAGCGCCACGCCGCCCAGCGACAGATCATGCACCTCGAAGCGGAATCGCTCGCCATCCGGCAACGAACCCGTGCAGATGTAAGGATCGAGAACCGGCGTATCGACACGGAAATACTCGCGCCGCTGCATGTAGTACAGCACCGTCGGAAAATCGACTTCGAACGCCGGACGCCCGTCGAACATCGTTTCGCGCGCACCCGGCGTCGTGAACTCGACGCGCACGCCATCCGGCGCCGCACTGAAAATCAGCTTCTGCGACGCAAGCACGCCGCGATTCTGCTCGTCGAGACCGCCCCAGTCGAACGTGAAGCGATGCGCGGTCACATCGACGTCGAGCACGCGCGTGACGATCTGACCGTCGCCGTATTGCGCCGTCAGAAAGTCCCCGCGATTGGCGAGATTGCGCAGCGCCACGCCGATTTCCAGCGGATTACGCCTGCCGAAATCCACGATCGGCGCGATATCCTCGTCGGCAACGTCATGCTTTTGATTGGTGTTCATGGTGCTAGCCGTGTTCATTGTGCTCGCGCGCTGCCCGACCCCCGAACATCGCGCGACGATCCGAACCGAATAGGTCCGGCACTTCGATTATTCAGGTTAGCGGCATACCTCTTCAAAAGTTTAGGGTTGCCCGCCGAAAAATGTATGTGGTGCGCCGTCCCTACGGACGTAAAACGTTTGCTTCCCCGAAGCAATAAAGCGGCCGCATACATCGGCTGAATGCGCGGCGTGGCCCGCGCTTCAATATCGAACTACGCGCTCGAACGGGCGTCAGACGATCTGACGCATGATCGAGATGAGCTTCTTCGCGTACTGCGGATCGGTCGCGTAGCCCGCCTTCTGCATGCCGTGCGCGAAGCCCGCGACGTCGCGCGAAGCCTGAATCACCGGCGCATAACGCGGATTGTTCTTGATGACGCTCGCGTAGTCGGTAAGCGCGTCCTCGTACGAATCGTAAGCGCGGAATTTCTCGACGACCTTCTGCGGACGGCCGTTGATGTATTCCGTCGTCACCGAGCTGACAGTCTTGCCGTTCCAGTCTTTCGTCGCCTTGACGCCGAAGATGTTGTGGCTCGTCGCGCCGTTCGGATGCTTGATCTCGCGCTTGCCCCAGCCCGATTCGAGCGCCGCCTGACCGATGATGAAGCGCGCCGGAATGCCCGTCGCCGCGCTCGCGGCCTGCGCCGGCACGGCGAGCCGGTCGACGAACGCGTTCACCTTGTCAGACCCATTGCCGCGCGCCGGCGCTTCCACCGAATCCGCCGCCGTGTAGCCCTTGCCGGCGAGCGACGCGTTGTTCCTGTTGCCCTGCGCCGCCGCGTAAGCCTTCGCCATCGCGTTCATCGCGGCGAGATTGCCCGCGTTCGCGTCGAGATCGCCGCCGCCGCCCGACATGCCGCCGAGCGTCTGCATCGCGTTCATCGTGCTCATCGTGTTCATGGCGCCGCCCTTGCCGTCCGCGCCGGTCTGCGCGCCCGAGTTGCGCATGAGCTGCTTGAGCATCATGTCCGCGACGCCGATGCCCTTCGACGACATCTGCTGCGACAATTGCTGATCGAGCATCGACGTGAAGGTCTTCGAATCGTTCGATTCGAACGGGCTGTCCGAAGGCGTCGCGTCGCGCATGCTCTTCAGCATCATCTGCGTGAAGACGGCGTCGAACTGCTTGGCCGCTTCCTTCAGGCCCTGCTGCGGGTTCGCGCCGGCCTGCGCGCGCAATGCGTCGAAGCCCTGCGTGTCGAGCGCGAAACGGTTCGAGAGATTCGAGAATCCGCTGCTCGTATCGGTCGATGCCAACGCGGTGCCGGCGATGCCGTTCGTGTTCGAGTTCATAGGTTCTTATTCGTTTTAGATGATTTCGAGGTCTGCGCGCAGCGCGCCCGCGGCCTTCATCGACTGAAGGATCGAGATGAGATCGGCCGGCGTCGCGCCGAGCGCATTGAGCGCCTTCACGACATCCGCGAGATTCGCGCCCGCCGACAGCATCTTGAGCGCGCCGCTGTCCTGCTTCAGCTGAATCGACGATTCCTTCGCCGCAACCGTCTGGCCGTTCGAGAACGCGTTCGGCTGGCTCACCGCCGTCTTCGTGTTGATGACGACCGACAGATTCCCGTGCGCGACCGCGCAGTTCTGCAGCGTGACCATCTGATTCATCACGATGGAACCCGTGCGCGCGTTCAGGATCACCTTCGCGGCGGCCTGCGCCGGACGCACGTCGATGTTCTGCAGCTGCGCCATGAACGACACCTGCTCGCTCGGCTCCTGCGGCGCGCGCAACTGGATCGTGCGGCCGTCGAGCGCGAGCGCGGTGCCCATGCCGAACTGATTGTTCACGGCCGCGACGATGCGCTGCGTCGTGTCGAAATCCATTTCGCGCAGTTCCATCTGCATGACGCCGCCCTGCTGCTGCAACGCCGACGGCACCGCGCGTTCGACGATCGCGCCCGCCGAGATGCGGCCGACCGCGAGCTGGTTCACCTGCACCTTGCTGCCGTTCGCGCTCGCGCCCGCGCCGCCGACGACGAGATTGCCCTGCGCCATCGCGTACACCTGGCCGTCGGCGCCTTTCAGCGGCGCCATCAGGAGCGTGCCGCCGCGCAGGCTCTTCGCGTTGCCGAGCGACGAAACCGTCACGTCGATCGCCTCGCCGGGACGCGCGAACGGCGGCAGCGTGGCCGTCACCATCACGGCGGCCACGTTCTTCAACTGCATGTTCGACGACGTCGACGGGTTCACCGTGATGCCGAGGTTGCCGAGCATGTTGGTGAGCGATTGCGTCGTGAACGGCGTCTGCATCGTCTGGTCGCCGGTGCCGTCGAGACCGACGACGAGACCGTAGCCGATCAGCGGATTGTCACGCACGCCCTGAAACTGCACGAGATCCTTGAGGCGCTCGGCGTGCGCCTGATGCGCCGAACCGATGGCGACGAGCGCGGCTGCGAGCGAGAAGGAAACGAAACGGAGAAACGGATTCATGATCAGAACGGCGCGACGTTGAGGAAGAAGCGCTGGAGCCAGCCCATGTTCTGCGCTTCGTCGATGTAACCCTTCGCCGAGTATTCGATCTTCGCGTCGGCGACCTGCGTGGAATAGACGGTGTTGCTGCCCGAGATGGTCGTCGGGTTGACGACGCCCGAGAAGCGCACGTACTCGTTGCCCTGGTTGATGAGCATCTGCTTTTCGCCGCTCACCTGCAGGTTGCCGTTGGGCAAAACGTCGGTGACGGTCACAGTCAGCGTGCCGCTGAACGTGTTGGCCGCGCTCGCGCCGCCCGTCGCGGTGAACTTGTTCGCGCCGGTGGCCGAAAGGTTCGTGTTGTTGAAGAGGCCGCCGAAGAGGCCCGGCGTGGTCGGCACCGCGAACGACGCGTTGCCGCCGCGGTTGGTGTTCGCCGCCGACGACTTCGTCGCGTTGACGTTTTCCGAGATCACGATGGTCAGGATGTCGCCCACGTTGCGCGGACGCTGGTCTTCGAACAGCGGCCGGCCCGCGTAGCCCGCGTTGTAGATCGCGCCGGGCGAACGCGTGCCGACGGGCGGCTGCGGCGGACGCGCGGTCATCGGCTGCTGGATGATCGGCTCTTTCGGCACGAGGCCGCACGCGGCCAGCGATGCGATGAGCGCGCCGATCGACGCGCGCGAAAGAATGTGAGTGAGCGACATCGTGATAACTCTTCTGAAGCGGATTCAGGCATCAGTGTGACGCCATCGCCGCGATTCCCATCCGTCGAATAGAGGGGATTAAACCTGCATTTGCGAAAGCGTCTGCAACATCTGGTCGGACGTGGTCACGGCCTTGCTGTTGATTTCGTACGCGCGCTGGGTCTGGATCATGTTGACCAGTTCCTGCACCACGTTGACGTTCGACGCTTCCACATAACCCTGTTGCAGCGAGCCCGCGCCGTTCAGTCCCGGCTGCGACACGTTCGGCGCGCCCGAGCTGCTCGTTTCCGAGAACAGGTTTTCGCCGCGCGCATCGAGGCCGGCCGGGTTGATGAAGGTCGCGAGCGTGACCTGGCCGACCGTCGTGCTGGTCGACGTGTTCGCGGTCGTCACCGACACCGTGCCGTCCGAACCGATGGTGATCCCCGTCGCGTTCTGCGGAATCGTGATCGCCGGATTCAGCTGATACCCGCTCGACGTGACGAGCTGGCCTTGCGAGTTCGTCTGGAACGAGCCGTCGCGGGTGTAGGCGGTCGAGCCGTCGGGCATCGTCACCTGGAAGAAGCCCTGGCCGTTGATCGCGACGTCCTTCGAATTGCCGGTCTGCTGCAGGTTGCCCTGCGTGTAGAGGCGCTCGGTCGCGACCTGTTGCACGCCGGTGCCGAGCTGCACGCCCGATGCGAGTTCGGTCTGCTGCGTCGAATTCGCGCCCGGCTGGCGCGTCGTCTGATACAGCAGATCCTCGAACACCGCGCGCGAGCCCTTGAAGCCGTTCGTGCTCACGTTGGCGAGGTTGTTCGAGATGGTGTCCATCTGCGCTTGCTGCGCATTCATGCCGGTCGCGGCGATGTAGAGAGAGCGATTCATCTTGTTTCGTATCCTGTGTAGCCGGCGTTTGCCGCGTGTTTGCAGCCTGTTTGCCGCTTAAGAGAAGTTGAGCAGCTTGTTGGCCGACTGTTCGTTCTGGTCCGCCGATTCCATCAGCTTCGTCTGCATCTGGAATTGCCGCGCGTTGGTGATCATCGAGACCATCGCGGCAACCGGATTCACGTTGCTGCCTTCGAGCGCGCCGCCGGCCACGACCACGTTCGGATCCGCGTCGGCGGGGTCGCCGCCGGCGGTGCGAAAGAGCCCGTCATCGCCGCGCGTGAGCGTCGCCGGATCGGGATTCACGAGCTTGAGCTGATCGACGACCGCGATCGCCGTCGGCGGGTCGCCGGGAATCAGCGCGGAGATCGTGCCGTCCTTGCCGATGGTGACTTCCGCGCCCGGCGGAATCGACAGCGGGCCGCTGTTGCCCAGCACCGGCAGATTGTTCGCCGTGACGAGCTGGCCGTTCTGATCCACATGCAGATTGCCGGCGCGCGTGTAAGCCTCGCTGCCGTCGGCGGCCTGCACGGACAACCAGCCCTGTCCCTGAACGGCGACATCGAGCGGATTGCCCGTCTGCTGGATCGGGCCTGCCGAGTAGTCCGCGTTCGGCGTCGACGAAAGCACGAAAGTGCGCGTCGTGCCATCGGCGGACTGGTCTTCGAACGACATCGGCACCTGGCGGAACGCCGCGAGCTGCGCCTTGAAACCCGTGGTCGACGTGTTCGCGAGGTTGTTCGCCACGACGGCCTGCTGCTCGAGCGCCTGGCTCGCGCCGGCCATCGCGGTGTAGATCAGACGGTCCATGAATCGCTTTCCTTCTTCCTAATGCGTCAAATTCGCGTGCAGACGACGGTTACAGATTGATCAGCGTCTGATCGACGGTCTGCTGCGTCTTGATCGTCTGCGCGTTCGCCTGATAGTTGCGCTGCGCGGTGATCAGATTCACGAGCTCGCTCGTCAGGTCGACGTTGGAGTTCTCCACCGCGCCTCCCTGCAGCGTGCCGTGGTTGGTCGAGCCCGGCACGCCGACTTGCGGTGCGCCCGACGCCGAGGTCTGCGCGTAGACGTTGCCGCCGAGATCCTGCAGGCCGTTCTGGTTGTTGAAGTTGGCGATGGCGATCTGCCCGAGCGCCTTTGTTTGGCCGTTCGAGTAGTTGCCCGTCAGCGTGCCGTCGGTGCTGACCGTGAAGCCCGTCAGCTCGCCCGTGCTGTTGCCGTCCTGCGCGATGTTGGTCACGCCGTCTTTCGCGCCGTACTGCGTGGTGCCGTTGAGGTCGATCGTCAGCGCTTGCTGCGTCGCGCCGCCGTCCCCCCCGTTCGGAATCGAGAACGTGAACTTGCCGGTTGCCGCCGTCGCCGCGCCGCTCGAATCGGTCGTCGAGGTCAGCGTGCCCGACGAATTGAACGCCATCGTGCCGAGCGAAATCGGCGCGCTGACCGGGTCGCCGTAGGTCGCGTAGGCTTGCCACGTATTCGTCGTCGCGCTCTTCTGGAAGTACACGGACACTTTCTGCGTGCCGCCGAGCGAGTCGTATACATCGACGGACGTCGACTGGTTGAAGGTCGTCGAATCGGTCGGATCGAAGGCGCCGGTCGGCGCGGTGTCCTGCGAGTTCAGGTTGAACGCGGCCGTGATGTTCTTGGTCGCGGTCGGCGCGACGTTCGACGTCGGCACGGTCAGCGGCACGGTGCTCGCGCTGTTGACGACGCCGTCCGAGTTCGCGGCGTAACCCATCAGTTGCAGGCCCGCCGAGTTGACGATGCGGCCCTGGTTGTCGAGATGGAACACGCCGTTGCGCGAATACACGATCGAGCCGTTGTTCGACAACTGATAGAAACCGTTGCCGTTGATCGCGACATCGAGCGCCTGGTTGGTCGTCGTGATCGTGCCTTGCGAGAACTGCTGCTGCACTTCGGCGAGCTTCGTGCCGATGCCGATCTGGTTGTTCACGGCCGTGGCCATCGAATTCGCGTACATGTCGGCGAATTGCGCGGAGCCCTGCTTGAAGCCGACCGTGTTCGCGTTGGCGATGTTGTTGCCGATGACGTCGAGATCGCTCGATGCAGCGCCCAGACCGCTCAGTGCTTGTTGGTAACTCATTTGAAGTTTCTCCGTAACGAGCCCGCGCCCGTCCTGAAATTGGATTTAGAGGATCGACGCGACGCCCGACAGCGCGACCGTGGAGCCGTTCGACAGCTTGAGGCCCGGCGCACCGCCGGACATCTGCACGACGCTTTGCACTTGCGAAGCCGACAGCGTCGTCGCGGTCGCCTGCTGGCCGTTGATCGTGCCTTGCGCGGTGATCGTGTACGTGCCGTCGGCGAGCGTGGCGCCCTTCGAATCGACCGGCGTCCAGCCCGTCACCGGCACGACGCCCGCGCCTTGCGCGCCGAGGTCGAGCGTGTTGACGATCTGGCCCGACGAGTTCTTCACGACGATCTGCAGGTCGCTCACGTCGTTGGCCAGTTGCACGCCGAAGCTCGACGACTTGCCGCTCGACACCGTCATGTTGTTGCCCGCGGCGAGCACGTTCGAGCCGATGAGCAGCGCCGCCTGCGTCTGCTGGCCGGCGGAAAGCTGCGTCGCGAGCGAGGACAGCGACGTGTTCAACTGGCCGATGCCCGTCACCGTGTTGATCTGCGCGAGCTGCGAGGTCATCTGCGAGCTGTCGGCGGGATTCGTCGGATCCTGGTTCTTGAGCTGCGTCACGAGCAGCGTCAGGAATGTGTTCTGCAGATCCGACGCCGATTGCGCGCCGGTCGCCGAGGTCGACGACGTCGACGAGCTCGACGATGCGCCGTTCATGGTGTCGAGCAGCGTCTGCGACACCGTGGTGCCGTTGCTGCCGATGGTTGTGCTGGTCGTCACGTTGTGTTCCTTGAGTGTCTCTATCAGGTTCCGATGGTCAGGGTCTTGAGCATCAGTTGCTTGGCGGTGTTGAGCGTCTCGACGTTCGCCTGATAGGAACGCGAGGCGGAAATCATGTTGACCATCTCCTGCACCGGATCGACGTTGGGCAGCGTCACATAGCCGTCCGCGTTCGCCGCCGGGTTGCTCGGGTCGTAGCTGGTCTTCATCGGGCTCGGATCGTCGACGACGCCCGTCACCTGCACGCCGCCGACCTGCTGGCCCGACGCGGTCTTCGCGCCGCCGAGCGGATCGACCGCGAACACGACCTGCTTGGCCTTGTACGGCTTGCCGTCGGGGCCGGTCGTGCTGTCCGCGTTCGCGAGGTTGGACGCGGTGACGTTCAGGCGCTGCGCCTGGGCTGACATCGCCGAGCCGGCGACGTTGAAGATGTTCATCAAGGAAGGCATGTGTTTCTCCTACTGCGCTCAACTATTCGACGTAATCGCCGACAACATCGATTTGATTTGCGACGACAGCACCGTCATGCCCGCCTCGAAGTGCAGCGCGTTGTCCGCGAACTGCACGCGTTCCGAGTCGAGATCGACCGTGTTGCCGTCGAGCGACGGCTGGCTCGGCACGCGATAGGCGAGCTTGCCGTAGTCGTCGCTCGGGCCGCCCGACGCGGACAGCGTCGACGTGCCGCTCATGTGGCCCTTGGCCGTCGTCGCCATGCCGCCGCTCGTGCTGACGCGGACGGGTTGCGCCATCTTCAGCGTCGAGCCGTTCGATGCGCTGCCGCCCTGCTTGAGCGCGCCCGCGAGCGCGCTCGAAAAGTCGACGTCGCGCGCCTTGTAGCCGGGGGTGTCGGCGTTGGCGATATTCGACGACAGCAATTCCTGCCGATACGCGCGCACGTCGAGCGCCTCGCGGCCAAATGCGAATTCCTTGTCGAGTCTGTCAAGCATTGCGGTTTCTCCTGTCGGCAGCGCCGGGGCCTTTTTGCATGACACGCATCTTAGGAGCGGCGCGCAATAACTAATCCGACGAATAACCGGGAAACGGGGCCTCTATTCGACGCTTGCGTTATCCGGCCGATATCTAGAATTCGTCTCGTTGCCGATTGCGGGTCTTTTTCCCGCCGCAAACGGATCAATGCAGTCGCCGCATCGTTTGCGGCCCGATCGAATCAGGTACGGAGAAAGTCGATGAGCAGGTCCGCGAAACGTGCATCGAACCCTACGGCTCGCGCCGCAGCGACGTTCGCGCGCCGCACGCTGCGCGGTCTGGCCGGCGTGTCTCTATGGATGGGAGTGGCTGCGCTCGCACAGGCGCAGCAGGCCGACGGCCCGATCGTCATTCCGGGCAACGCCGAAACCAATCCGGCCGCCGCCGCCGACATGGCCCAAAAGCTGACGGCACGCGCCGCGACGCCCGTTGCCGCGGCGCCCGCGCCTGAAACAACGCGTCCGGGCCCGAGCGGCTATCGCGCCGCGACCAAAGCCGCCGACGCCGCGATGCGCAACGCCGCGCTCGAACTCGACGCCCGCGCCGACGCCGCCGACGATTCGATGAACAGCGCGATGAACAGCGCGATGAACGACGCGAGCGGCATGATCGTGATTCCCGGACCGGGCGAAGCGAAGCCTGCGCGCGCGGTTGCGGTTGCGGCGCCTGCGCTTCAGAAAGCGCCGGCCGCATCCGCTTCGCGCGAGGTGATGCCCGTCGTCGTGACGCGCGACGATGGCGTCGTCCGCGGCGCGAGCGTCAAGCCCGTCGCGGCCAGCCCCGCGACGCCCGTCGCCGCCGCCGCTTCGCCGATGAAGCGCGTGAGCTTCAATCCGTCGGCGGCAGCAGCAACGCCGGCCGCAGCGGTAGCCGCCACCATGCAAGACGGCGAATCGATCCGCCTCACCGCGCTCAACTTTCTTCAGCAGCAGGCCGCCGGCTTGCCGGGCAAGGTCGACATCACCGTGACGCCGGTCTTTCCGCGCGGTCTCGCGGCGTGCTCGGCGCTCGATCCGTTCATGCCGACGGGCGCGCGCCTCTGGGGTCGACTGACGGTCGGCGTGCGCTGCGTCGGCGAGCGTCCGTGGACGCTTTACGTGCAGGCGCGCGTATCGATCAACGCCACTTACTACACCGCCGCGCGCGCAATCGCGCCGGGCGAAGTGCTGAACAACGCCGATCTCGTCGCCCGCGACGGCGATCTCACCGTGATGCCGCAGGCCATCGTCACCGATCCGGCTCAGGCCGTCGGCGCAGTCGCACTGTCGCGCGTGCCGGCCGGTCTGCCGCTGCGCACCGACATGCTGCGCGCGTCGACGTCGGTGTCGATCGGCCAGACCGTGCACGTCGTCGCCGGCGGCTCCGGATTCTCGATTTCCGCCGACGGCACCGTGATGAACAACGCGGCGCCCGGCCAGCAAGTACGCGTCAAAACCGCCGGTGGCCAGATCATCACCGGCATCGTGAAGGACAGTCAGACGGTGGAAGTGGCCCTGTAAAACGGGATGTGTTCGGTCCCCCACACTTGTTTCATTTTGTTGCAAATGCGCTCGATGCCCGCCAAATAAGGCTCAGAGCGCCATAGGCAGAGCGAACGGCAGTTGGCAGTCCGGCGTCAGGGTAAAGTTTTCAAGACCCGTCGCCGTTAAAGGACTCAACACGTTCGGGAATGGACATCGTGAAGATCGAATCGAATAGCAACACCAATCTGGCTGGCCTTCAAGACAATCTGCCGCGCGCGTCGCAAAACGACGCGAAAGGTGCCGCGGGCACCGTGCAGCAATCGCAAGCCGGCGCGAGCCCGGCGAAGAATTCGACGGTGAGTCTGTCGTCGGTTTCGAGCGACTTGCGCGCATCGAGCGGCTCGGACATCGACACGGCGAAAGTCGAGTCGATCAAGGCCGCAATCCGCGACGGCAGCCTGAAGATGGACACCAGCAAGATCGCCGACGGCATTTTGAGCACCGCTCGCGACCTGCTGCAAACGAGAACCCCGCCGACCGGCGGCTGAACGCTTCCGTAGCGCCTTGCGCGTGACGGCGAGCGTTGGCGACACCGGGCGGCTTTTCAAACCGCTTTTCGAGCGATGCAATGAGAGACGCCCTGCTTGCCACTGTCACCGAAGAAGTCGCCGCTGTTCTGGCCTTCGAATCCCTCCTCGAGGTCGAGGAAAAAGCGCTGATCGCCGCGCAGCCGCTTCCGGCGCTGCCGACGATCATCGAGAACAAGACCGCGCTCACCGAACGCATCTCCGCTCTCGAAAAGGCGCGCGACGAACAATTGAACGCGCTCGGTTTTCCCGGCGGCTTCGTCGGCATGGAAGCGGCCGCTGCGGGCGACAGCAAGATCGCCGAGCAATGGGCGCTGCTCACCGCCGCGGCCCGCCGCGCGAAACAGGGCAACAACAACAACGGCGTGCTGATCCGCACCCGCATGGAATACAACCGCAAGGCGCTCGCCGCGTTGCAGGTCGCTCCGTCGAAGGGCGGCTTCTACGGTCCGGACGGCCGCGTGCCCGGCGCCTGATCGCCTGTCATTGCCGTTTCTCGCCTCTCGAACGGCGCGCGCTTCTCGCGAGGCGCGCGCCGCTTTTGTTTCCCGCGCTTTCATCGGCCGAATAACCCCCTTTTCCCCGGCTTTATCCGCCGATGGCTGCTCGACGCCTTCCGCAATAATCGCTTTCATCAAAAAGCGGCTTCGTGCCGCTCGCATGTGAAACCGATGGAAGCGATGGAGTAAGGCCCGGTGGCAGAAGAAAGCGATCTCGAAAAAACCGAATCAGCGACTCCCAAGCGCCTGGAAAAGGCGCGGGAGGACGGTCAGGTTGCGCGTTCGCGCGAGCTCGCGTCGTTCGCGCTGCTGGCGGCGGGTTTTTTCGGCGTGTGGGCGTTGTCGGGGCCGATCAACCAGCATTTGCAGACGATTCTTCGCGGCGCGTTCACGTTCGATCACGCGACGGTGCTGGACACGCACCAGATGATGATCGGCGCGGCGAACGCGGGCCGGGAAGGTCTCTTCGCCGTTTTGCCCGTGCTGCTGCTGACCGGATTCGCCGCGCTCGTCGCGCCGATGGCTCTCGGCGGCTGGCTCATCACGACGAAACCGCTCGCGCCGAACTTCGGGCGTCTGAATCCGATCAGCGGTCTCGGCAAGATTTTCTCGATGCAAGGCCCGGTGCAGCTCGGCATGTCGCTCTTGAAGACGGCGGTGGTCGGTGGCATGGCGGGCTGGGCGATGTGGAGCCGCAAGGCCGAAGTGCTCGGCCTTTTGACGAAGCCGCTCGATCTCGCGCTCGCCGACGCGATGCACATGATCTTCGTGTGCTGCGCGATGGCGATCGGCGGACTGTTTCTCGTCGCGGCCGTCGACGTGCCGTATCAGCTTTACTCGCACGCGAAGAAGCTGCGCATGAGCAAGGAAGAAGTGAAGCGCGAGCACAAGGAAAACGAAGGCGATCCGCACATCAAGGGCAAGATCCGCCAGCAGCAGCGCGCGGCCGCGCGTCGCCGGATGATGCAGGCGATTCCGACCGCCGATGTCATCGTCACGAACCCGACGCACTTCGCCGTCGCGCTGAAGTACGCCGACGGCGAGATGCGCGCGCCGAAGGTGGTCGCGAAGGGCGTGAATCTGGTCGCGGCGCGTATCCGCGAACTGGGCCGCGAGCACAACGTGCCGCTGCTCGAAGCGCCGCCGCTCGCGCGTGCGCTGTATCACAACGTCGAGATCAACCGCGAGATTCCGGGCGCGTTGTACGGCGCGGTCGCGCAAGTGCTGGCGTGGGTCTACCAGCTCAAGCGCTACAAGGAAGATGGCGGCATCAAGCCGGACGAACCGTCCGATCTCGAGGTGCCGAAGGAACTGGACAAAGGCGGCGTTTCCGACGCCGACGCCGATCAGGAAGCTGCAGAAGCCCTGGCTGGCGACAACACTGACAATGGAGCCGCAGCATGAACGCGCGCGCTGGATTTTTCGCCAAACGGCCCGACGCGCTGGGCACGCAGAACCTTCGCGCCTTAGCCGGCCCGATCCTGATCTGCATGATCTTGGGCATGATGATTCTGCCCTTGCCGGCGTTCCTGCTGGATCTGTTGTTCACCTTCAACATCGCGCTGTCGGTGATGGTGCTGCTCGTCAGCATGTACACGCAAAAGCCGCTCGACTTCGCGGCGTTCCCGAGCGTGCTGCTGTTCTCGACGCTGCTGCGCCTGTCGCTGAACGTCGCGTCGACGCGTATCGTGCTGCTCGAGGGTCACACCGGCCCGGACGCGGCCGGTCAGGTGATCGAATCGTTCGGGCACTTTCTCGTCGGCGGGAATTTCGCGGTCGGTATCGTCGTGTTCGTGATTCTGATGATCATCAACTTCATGGTGATCACGAAGGGCGCGGGACGTATCGCCGAGGTCGGCGCGCGCTTCACGCTCGATGCGATGCCCGGCAAGCAGATGGCCATCGACGCCGATCTGAACGCCGGTCTCATCAACGAGGAAACGGCGAAGAAGCGCCGTCAGGCGGTCGCGCAGGAAGCCGAGTTCTACGGTTCGATGGACGGTGCGTCGAAGTTCGTGCGCGGCGACGCGATCGCGGGCTTGCTCATCATGGTCATCAACGTGGTGGGCGGGCTGATCGTCGGCATGCTCCAGCACGACATGGACTTCGGGCACGCGGCGACCAACTACACGCTGCTTACGATCGGCGACGGCCTCGTCGCGCAGATTCCGTCGCTCATCATCTCGACGGCGGCGGGCGTGATCGTGTCGCGCGTCGCGACCGAGGAAGACATCGGCACGCAGCTGACCGGCCAGTTGTTCCAGAACCCGCGCGTCTTGATGATTACAGGCGTGATCATCGGCGTGATGGGCCTGATTCCGGGCATGCCGCACTTCGCGTTCATGCTGCTCGGCGGCGGCCTCATCTACGCCGCGCGCACGATGAACAAGCGCGCCGAAGCGAAGAAGAAAAGCGCCGTCACCGATGTCACGCCGCTCCAGGCGAGCGCGGCTGCGGCTTCCGCCGAAAATGCCGAGGCCAGTTGGGAGGACGTGTCGCTCATCGATCCGCTCGGGCTCGAGGTGGGTTATCGCCTGATTCCGCTCGTCGATCGCAACAGCGACGGCGAATTGCTCAAGCGGATCAAGGGCATCCGCAAGAAATTCGCGCAGGAAATCGGCTTTTTGCCGCCGGTCATCCACATTCGCGACAATCTCGAACTGCGGCCGAACGGTTATCGCATTGCGCTGAAGGGCGTGGAAGTGGGCGTCGGCGAGGCGTTTCCGGGTCAGTGGCTCGCGATCAATCCGGGACAGGTCTCGGCCGCGCTGCCGGGCGCGCAGACGCAGGATCCGGCGTTCGGTCTGCCGGCGGTGTGGATCGATACGAATCTGCGCGAACAGGCTCAGGTCTACGGCTACACGGTCGTCGATGCGAGCACGGTCGTCGCGACGCATTTGAATCACCTCGTCGTGACGCATGCTGCCGAATTGCTCGGCCGTCAGGAAGTGCAGGCGCTGCTGGAGCGCATCGGCAAGGACACGCCTTCGCTGACGGAAGATCTCGTGCCGAAGGTCATTTCGCTTACGACGCTGCAGAAGGTGTTGCAGAACCTGCTGGACGAAAGCGTGCCGATCCGCGACATGCGTACGATTCTCGACGCGTTGCAGGAACACGCGCCGCGTGTTTCGGATGCACACGATCTCACGGCGGCGGTACGTCTCGCGCTGGGCCGCGCGATCACGCAGCAGTGGTATCCGGGCAACGACGATCTGCAGGTGATGGGCCTCGATCCGACGCTGGAGCGCGTGCTGTCGCAGGCATTGTCGACGGGTCCGAATCCGGGACTGGAACCGGGACTCGCGCAGACGCTGATGAACTCGACGCAAAACGCGATCATGCGTCAGCAGAACCTGGGCTTGCCGCCGGTGCTGCTCGTGCAGCATTCGCTGCGCGCGATGCTGGCGCGGTTCCTGCGCCGGAGCTTGCCGCAGTTGAAGGTGATCTCGTATGCCGAAGTGCCGGATACGAGGAATGTGAAGGTGGTGAATTTGATTGGGGCGTGATGTTCCGCTTCAATGAAGGACCGAACCGATCAGACTTCGAAGGTTTCGCGCATCGAAGACGACGGTCTTCCAGGTGTAGTAGTTGGCGCGTTCGAACTGTGCCTTGCCGACGGCCAACTGACTCTCGGCGATCGCCAGTATGTGCCCTGACTTCTTTGCCTCGCGATACTGCATGTGAATCAATTCCCCTTCCAGGAGTCGCGTGTCGCTCATGGCTGCAATGACGATCGACGGCGTCGGCGTCTCGATCACGTGGTCCGCGATGAATTTCCCTGAGATGGGCAGTTCGACTTCGGCATAGTGCTTCAAGTCGAATTCTTGGGCTATGTCGGCAATCGTGCGTGACAAGCGTCCCTTGAAATCACTTCCCGATCGGCGTTCGACGCGCGACGTCGCCACACCGTAAAGCTGCTGCGCCGCCTCGGCCACGCGAAACACGTAGGGGACCACCAGCCGCTCGTCCATTGTCGTGGCGCGAATGACTTCGTCGTTGCAAAGACGCGCCGGACTGTACTGCAAAAGGCTCTGCGACCACTGCTCGACGGCGCCGGACTCGACGTCCCCGCCGATCATGCTGGCGCAAAGGCAAGCCTCACCGTTCTCGTCGATCGAAAACGCGCCATCGCGAACGCGCACTCGAACCACCACGCGATCTCCGGTGCCCGGATACTCGAGCGGAGTGACGATGCGAAACGCGTCACGCGGATCTTCGTGAACTTCGAAGAGCGCGCATACCGTTCGCTTCAGGAATTCGGCTAACACAATAAATCGCCTTGACCGTTTTGCTCGTTAGAGATCGTGATGCCTGTCGCTCGGCAAAATAGGACGATGAGCGCCGAGCGATCATCTGTGACGCGCGGATCGAAAATTCGAGATGACTTGAGGTTAAGCTCCGGCGCGCCCGGCAGCAAGCGATTCCGATAATCGATGGTCGTTTCGCAGGGCATCTTGCAATGCACGCCTTTATGGCTCGGATGATAGTGAAACTCCAGCAGCGGATACAAATCGCCTTGAGGCAAAGTCCAGAGCAGGTGTCCGTAGAACGATCGATCCATTAGCTCTTCGCCATCGCGCCACATGAACAGCACGCAGTGCGCATCCGAAACGGGAATCAGATCGGTGGCCTGGACACGCGGACGCGCCATTCTGCTGAATGGCTTCGGCCACTTGCTCTTGTTCATCTGCCTGAACTTGGGCGACGCAGTCAGCGTCTTGAACGCCTGCTTGTGGGCAAGCAATTGATCGGATTCCAATGCTGCTCTCTCGGTCTGCAATCGGCAAAATCTGTCTTGGATTCCGCTGATGCTAACCGCGTCCGTACCGCAAATTTATCTCGTACAACGAATGTTTCAGTCATCGATAAAGCGGCTTGTCCGCAGGCAACCCCTAGCGCTCAACACTCCACGATATTCACCGCCAGTCCGCCGCGCGAAGTCTCTTTATATTTGGTCTTCATATCCGCGCCCGTCTCCCTCATGGTCTTGATTACCGAATCGAGCGAAACGTAGTGCGATCCGTCCCCGCGCATCGCCATGCGCGCCGCGTTGACCGCCTTGACCGAACCCATCGCGTTACGCTCGATGCACGGAATCTGCACCATTCCGCCGACCGGATCGCACGTCAGCCCGAGGTTATGCTCCATGCCGATTTCCGCCGCATTCTCGACTTGCGCCGGCGTGCCGCCGAGCACCGCGGCCAGCGCGCCCGCCGCCATCGAACACGCGACGCCGACTTCGCCCTGACATCCGACTTCCGCGCCGGAAATCGACGCATTCATCTTGTACAGAATGCCGATGGCCGCAGCCGTCAGCAAAAAATCGATCACGCCTTGCGTATTCGATCCCGGCACGAAGCGATCGTAGTAATGCAACACCGCCGGAATGATGCCCGCCGCGCCGTTGGTCGGCGCCGTCACGACGCGTCCGCCGATCGCGTTCTCCTCGTTCACGGCAATCGCGTAGAGATTGATCCAGTCGATCATCGACAACGGATCGCGCAACGCCTGCTCGGGCTTTTCAGCCAGCGCGCGATAAAGCTGCGGCGCGCGCCGCTTCACCTGAAACGGCCCCGGCAGATGCCCTTCCGCTTCCGGATTGCCGATGCCGCACCCGCGCGCGACGCAATCCTGCATCACGTCCCAGATGCGCAGCAGCCCGCTGCGAATCTCGTCTTCCGAACGCCACACGCGCTCGTTTTCCCACATCAGTTGCGCGATCGATTTGCCCGAGTCCGCGCACATCTTCATCAGCTCGTCGCCGGTCTGGAACGGATACGGCAACTGCTCGTGCGCCGTCAGCACCGCCGTGTTCGCCGCGCCCGCCGTCACGACGAATCCGCCGCCAACAGACAGATACGTCGCCTCGCGCAGCAACGCGCCGTTCGCATCGAACGCGTAGAGCTTCATGCCGTTCGGATGCTCCGGCAGCGCCTGCCGGTAGAACGCGATGTTCTCCTTGATCGTGAACGGAATCTTGCGCGCGCCGAGCAGCGCGAGCGTTTTCGATGTCCGCACTTGCTCCAGGCGCGGCACGATGCTCGAAGCATCGACGGTATCGGGCGCGTCGCCCATCAGGCCGAGCATCACGCCGCGATCGGTGCCGTGGCCCTTGCCCGTCGCGCCGAGGGAGCCGTACAGCTCGCATTTCACCGATGCCGTCGATTCCAGCAGTTCGTCGCGCTCGAGCCCCTGCGCGAACATCAACGCGGCGCGCATCGGTCCGACGGTGTGCGAGCTCGAAGGTCCGATGCCGATCTTGAAGAGGTCGAATACGCTGACTGCCATGACATCACCTGACTGAAAGAATTAACGCGCCGGCAGCGGCAGACACACCGCGAGCCACGCGGGCGGCGCGGGCGCGAGCCGCAGCGCCACCGGCGCGTAGCGGCCGTCGAGACGCGCCGCGAGATGAAAGAGTTCCGCCGCGTTCCTCGGATCCCACTGACCCGAGTAACCCGGCAATCCTGCTTCGCGCCGCTTGGCGTCGAAAGGCACGGACGACTTCACGAATTCGTCGTGCGTCTTCGTGCCGAGCGCGTACGGCGTGAGCCAGTTGAGCGCCACGGCCAGCGTCGCACCCGACTGCGCGCGCTCCGGCAGCCAGTTGCGGTTGTGCCTGCGCGCGGCGAGCGCCGCCGTCACGAGCGGCTGAAGATCGTAGGTGACGTAGCGCAGCGCATCGCGTTCGGCGAAATCGACCGTGGATCCGTCCGGCGCGATGTTGTCGCCGATATGTTCGATAAAAAGCCGCTGCGCCGCGTTGATGAGCTTGCGGTCGTCGATGGTGAACGCGCCCATCGCCACCAGCTTCACGCGATGGCTCTGCCAGTTGTTGCGATAGCTGCCGGTCAGCGGGCGCGGCTGCTTGTCCATATCGTCGATATAACCGCTCACCATCTTCGTGATGAACGCGTTCGCCGCGTTGCGCGTCTTGACCGGCAGCGCGCTCGCCGTGAGGTCGTACGCGAGAATCAGCGATTCGAAATTCGTTTCGTCGATCGGATTGAAGCTCGGCTGATACGTGGTCGTCCACGCGAACAGGAAGCGGTCGACGAGACGCAGGTAACGTTCGTCGCCGGTCGCGCGCCACGCGAGCGCGGCGTCGCGCATCAGGCCGAGGTCTTTCTCCGCTTCGACGCTTTCGTCGTAGATGCCTTCGTGCGGCAGCGTGCCTTCCGTATGCAGCTTCGCGCGCGGCTTCGGCTGATCGTTCACGCGCGACTGCACCATTTTCACGAGGGCCTTCACACCGGGATCGGCGTTGGTGCGCTCGCTCGTCTGCATCGCGGGCGCGGCGCAGAAATTCATCGCGGCGTGCGCGGACGATGCGGCAAGCGACATCACCCCGAGCATCGCCAGCGCCGCGCACGCGCGGGTCGTCCCTTTCACCTCTCGCACCTTGAGCGCCATGTGAACTCCCTGTTTTGGCTTTTGGTCCGGGGTGAGATGTTAGCCGTTCTGGAACGCGCCGCAAAACCGCCCGACGAAGCTTTACGCTTTCGGGCGGCGCTCTCTCAGGTTCGTGCGCGTAGCCTTACTCGTCCGCGTATTCCGATACCGGCACGCACGAGCACATCAGATTGCGGTCGCCATAAGCGTTGTCCGCACGGCCGACCGGCGACCAGTACTTGCGCGCGATCAGCGACTTCAGCGGATACGCGGCCGCTTCGCGCGTGTACTTGTGCTCCCACGCATCCGATGCGACGACCGCCGCCGTGTGCGGCGCGTTCTTCAGCACGTTGTCCTCGCGATCGGCGCGGCCTTCTTCGACCGCGCGGATTTCCTCGCGGATCGCGATCATCGCGTCGATGAAGCGGTCGAGCTCCTCCTTCGATTCCGATTCCGTCGGCTCGACCATCAGCGTGCCCGGAACCGGGAAGCTCATCGTCGGCGCGTGGAAGCCGTAGTCGATCAGGCGCTTCGCGACGTCTTCCACCGAGATGCCGCTCGATTCCTTGATCGGACGCACATCGAGAATGCATTCGTGCGCGACCAGTCCGCCCGCGCCGCTGTACAGCACCGGATAGTGCGGCGCGAGACGCTTCGCGACATAGTTCGCCGCGAGAATCGCGCTTTCGGTGGCGGCGGTGAGGCCGCTCGCGCCCATCATCGCGATGTACATCCACGAGATCGGCAGGATCGCGGCCGAGCCGTACGGCGCCGACGACACCGCGCCGATGCCTGCTTCATCGCGCTTGTAGCCCGTGGACGTCTGATTCGGCAGGAACTTCGCCAGATGCGCGCCGACCGCGACCGGACCGACGCCCGGTCCGCCGCCGCCGTGCGGAATGCAGAACGTCTTGTGCAGATTCAAGTGCGATACGTCGCCGCCGAACTGGCCGGGCGCGCAGAGACCGACCATCGCGTTCATGTTCGCGCCGTCGACATACACCTGGCCGCCGTGCGCGTGCACGATGTCGCAGATTTCGCGGACGTTGCGCTCGAACACGCCGTGCGTCGACGGATACGTGATCATGATCGCCGCGAGATTCGCCGAATGCTTTTCGGCCTTCGCCTTCAGATCGTCGATATCGACGTTGCCGTTCGCATCGCACGCGACGACGACGACCTGCATGCCCGCCATCTGCGCCGACGCCGGATTCGTGCCGTGCGCGGACGCCGGAATCAGACACACGTTGCGATGCCCTTCGCCGCGCGACTCGTGATACGCGTGAATGATGAGCAAGCCCGCGTACTCGCCTTGCGAACCGGCGTTCGGCTGCAACGACACCGCCGCGTAACCCGTGCACGCGACGAGCATCTGTTCGAGCTGATCGATCATCGTTCGATAGCCGACCGTCTGCTCGGCGGGCGCGAACGGATGAATCGCCGCGAACTCGGGCCACGTGACCGGCAGCATTTCCGAGGTCGCGTTGAGCTTCATCGTGCAGGAACCGAGCGGGATCATCGTGCGGTCGAGCGCGAGGTCTTTATCCGCGAGACTGCGCAGATAGCGCAGCATTTCGTGCTCGGAGTGGTGGCGATTGAAAACCGGATGCGTCAGATACTCGCTCGTGCGATGCAGTGCCTGCGGCAGCGAATCCGTCACCGATTGATCGAGCGCGTCGATATCGAACGTTTCGGTCTTGCCCGCGACCTCCGCAAAGAGCGCGAAGAGCTTCTGCAAGTCGTCGCGCGTGGTGGTTTCATCGAGCGAAACGCCGACCTGGCTCGCGCTCACATGACGCAGATTGATGTGCGCGGCGTACGCGGCCTGATGCAGCGCGGTCGTGCTCGCGCCGCTTTCGATCGTGACGGTATCGAAGAACGTGTCGTTCGCGATCGTGTAGCCGAGCTTCTTTACGCCCGCCGCAAAGATCGACGCCACGCGATTCACGCGCAGCGCGATCGTCTTGAGACCGCGCGGGCCGTGATAGACCGCGTACATGCTCGCCATGATCGCGAGCAGCGCCTGCGCCGTGCAGACATTCGACGTCGCCTTCTCGCGACGGATGTGCTGCTCGCGCGTCTGGAGCGCGAGACGCAGCGCCGGATTGCCCTGCGCATCGACGGTCACGCCAACGAGACGGCCCGGCATCTGGCGCTTGAATTCATCGCGCACGGCCATGTATGCCGCGTGCGGCCCGCCGAAGCCGACCGGCACGCCGAAACGCTGCGTATTGCCGATCGCGACGTCCGCGCCCCATTCGCCCGGCGGCGTGATGAGCGTCAGCGCGAGCAGATCCGCCGCGGCGACGACATGGCCGCCCGCCGCGTGGATCGCTTCGGCGAGCGCGCGATAGTCGCGCACATCGCCGTTCGCGCCCGGATATTGCAGCAGCACGCCGAATGCATTCGCGCTGGCGGCATCGGCGGCGGGACCGACTTTCACGTCGATGCCCGCCGGCTTCGCGCGCGTCTTCACGACTTCGATCGTCTGCGGCAGCACGTCGTCGGCAACGTAGAACACGTTCGACTTCGGCTTGCCGATGCGTTGCAGCAGCGTCATCGCTTCGGCGGCGGCGGTGGATTCGTCGAGCAGCGAGGCGTTGGCCATCGCGAGGCCCGTCAGGTCCATCACCATCTGCTGGAAATTGAGCAGCGCTTCGAGGCGCCCTTGCGAAATTTCCGGCTGATAGGGCGTGTATGCCGTGTACCACGCCGGATTTTCGAGCACGTTGCGCAGGATCACCGCCGGCGTGTGCGTGCCGTAGTAACCCTGGCCGATGTAAGTCCGGAACACCAGATTCTCGTCCGCCAGCTTGCGCAGATACGCGAGCGCTTCCGCCTCGCTTTTCGGCTGCGTGAACGCGCCGAGCGGCAGCGTGTCCTTGCGGCGGATCGATTCAGGAATCACCGCGTCGATGAACGCCGCGCGCGACGCGAAACCGAGCGCGTCGAGCATCGCGCGCTGGTCGGCATCATCGGGGCCGATGTGCCGCTCGGCGAATGCGTCGTGGCATTCGAGCGCGGCGAGTGACAGGGATGTGCGGTTCATCAGGCGATCCGGGTGTTCGAGCTTCATGTGAATTCCTGCGACGCGGCTCGCTCTTGGTCTGCGCGAGCCGCCATCGTCATTGAGATGGGTTATTCGCCGATCGACTTGCCGTAGCCTTCGGCGTCGAGCAGCTTGTCGAGCGTGGCGTCGCCGGCCGGCTTGATCTTGAAGAGCCAGCTTTCGTACGGCGCGCCGTTGACCTGATCGGGCGCCGAGGTCAGCGCGTCGTTCGATGCGACGATCTCGCCCGACACCGGCGCGTAAATATCGGAAGCGGCCTTCACCGATTCGATCACCGCGATCGCGTCGCCCGCCGCAACGGCCTTGCCCGCCGCGGGCAGTTCGACGAACACGATGTCACCGAGCGCTTCCTGCGCGTGATCGGTGATGCCGACGGTCAGCGTGCCATCGGATTCGGTGCGGACCCATTCGTGCGATTCGGTGTATTTCAGATCGGCCGGGATGCTCATTGGATGCTCCTTGCGTGGTTCTTTCGTGAGGTTCTTGATCGGAGGAAACGGGCGCGACGGCTTCAGGAAAGCTCAACCAGAACCTTGCCGTTGCGCACGAACGGAAGTTTTACCACGCGCGCCGGCAGTTGCTTGTCGCGGATGACGACCTGCACCGTGTCGCCGACGGCAACACCCGTGGGCACGCGCGCGAACGCGATCGACTCCTGCATCGACGGCGAAAACGTGCCGCTCGTGATTTCGCCGTCGCCGCGTTCCGTGACGACTTTCTGATGCGCGCGCAGCACGCCGCCCGCCTTGCCGTTTTCCTTGATGAGCACGAGCCCGACGAAGTTCGCCTTCGAGCCGTGCGCTTCGAGCGCGCTGCGGCCGACGAAATCGCGCGGCGTCTTCAGATCGACGGTCCACGCGAGGCCGGCGTCGAGGGGCGAGACGTTCTCGTCCATGTCCTGGCCGTAGAGGTTCATGCCGGCTTCGAGGCGCAGCGTGTCGCGCGCGCCGAGGCCGGCGGGCTTCACGCCTGCGTCGCGCAAAGCGTTCCAGAGCGCTTCCACATGCGTCGCTGGCACGACGATCTCGAAACCGTCCTCGCCTGTGTAGCCGGTGCGCGCGAGCATCAGTTCGCCGAATTGCGTCGACGGGAAAACGACCGCGTTGAACGGCTTGGTGTCCTGCGTCTGCGCGCGCGTGTCCGGCAGCACTTGCCAGGCTTTTTCGCGCGCGTTCGGACCTTGCACGGCGATGATCGCGAGGTCGCGACGCGGCGTGATGGAAAGGTTGAATTCGCCTTCGGCATTCAATTGACCGAACCAGGCGATGTCCTTCTCCGCCGTGCCCGCATTCACGACGACGCGAAAACTCGTTTCGGAGAAGTAGTAGACGATCAGATCGTCGATGACGCCGCCGTCGCCATTGAGCAGGCAGGAATAGAGCGCTTTTCCGGGCGTCGTCAGCTTGTCGACGTTATTGGCGATCGCGTACTTGAAGAATTCGCGGACGGCCTCGCCTTCGAAATCGACGACGCGCATGTGCGAGACGTCGAACATGCCGGCGTCGGTACGCACCGCGCGGTGCTCGTCGATCTGCGAACCGTAGTTGACGGGCATGTCCCAGCCGCCGAAATCGACCATGCGCGCGTTGAGCGCGAGGTGAGCGGCGTGCAGCGGCGTGTGTTGAAGAGAAGTCATCGGGGCCTCGGTTCGCGAAACAAAAAAGGCCACGCAGCGCACTATTCGCCTGCCGGATGCGCCTTTCGTGCTGCGGGAAGCAGCGCGCAAGGCCCATGCCGCGAGCGGTTGCGATGCGTGACCCCTCTGTCCTCGGTACCTGAGAGATTGCGCGAACCGTGCACGGCTGTGCCGCGGTCCATCGCGCGCCCCTTCGGTGGGCAACTGGCTCAATGACGAAGCCGCTGCCGCTCTCCAGAGTGCGAGGAAACTCGTTCCTCGACGCGGTCGGTCCTTTTGCCTGAGAGTTTGCGGGTATGCCCCTTCGGCGGCGCGGTCTTTCTCGTTGCGATGAAAGGCCACGCGCTCTCCCGACGCGTGCGGCAGAATTTACGCGACCGAATTAGGGTTGTCAAACGGATTCGGACTTGCGCGATTGCGCTTTTCCGCAGATTCGAAACCGATGCAAACGCGCGAGCGTGTATCGACAAATCCGTCGTAGTTTGTTTCAGAAGCAGCGCTTTTTCGCAATGAAATCACGCGTACACTGTTCGGATCGCGTTGATTCCTCTTCGACGATCATGGCCACGATCACCATCAACGGCGTTACTTATACAGGCAACCATGTGTCGGTTCGCGGCGGCCGCGTGCTCGTCGACGGCAAGAACGTGAGCGCCGGCGAAGCGACGCGCATCACGCTCGAAGTGCACGGCGACCTTCAGGCGTTTCAGGCGGACAACTGCGATACGGTCGCGGTTCACGGCGCGGTCGGCGTCGTGTCGACCGTATCGGGCAACGTGACTTGCGGCGATGTCGGTGGCGCGGTGTCGACGGTGTCGGGCAACGTGAACTGCGGCGACATCGCCGGCGAAGTGCGGACGACGTGCGGCAGCGTCAGCCGCCGCTAGGCGTCAGCCGCGCGCGAAGGGCACGCGCCGCCCTTCTTGCTCGCTCTGCATCGCGAGTTCGATGATCGTCATCGTGTCGACTGCGTCCTGCGGCGAAACCGGAAACGGCTTGCCATCCAGAATCGCCGCCGCCAGCGCACGATAAAACTCGACGTACGCGCCATCTTTCGTGGCGAATTCGTGACGCAGATCGAGATCGCCATCGACCTCGCGCAACGTGCCCGGCGGATTCTTCGCGAACTCCGGATTGCCCGGGCGCATCCCCGAACGCAACTGATCTTCCTGCGTATCGAGCCCGTTCTTCACATAACTGCCGCGCGTGCCGTGGATCGCGAAACGCGGCGGCTCCAGCGCCGCGAGCGCGCTCGCGTGCAGGATCACTTCCTTGTCGGCGTAACCGAGCACGAGATGCACGTAGTCCGGCGCGTGCGCGTGGTCGCGATGCGCCTTCACGAACGCCGTCACCGTTTGCGGCGCGCCGAAGAGCGTCAGCGCCTGATCGATCAGATGCGGCCCCAGATCGAACAGCAGGCCGCCGCCGCGCTCCGCTTCCTCGCGCCAGCGCTGCGGCACTTTCGGGCGGAAACGGTCGAAATGCGATTCGTAATGCGTGATGCGCCCGAGCCGTCCGCTTTCGATGAGCGCGCGCACCGTCATGAAATCGCCGTCCCAGCGACGGTTGTGAAACGGCGCGAACACGAGCCCTTTCTGCTGCGCGAGATCGGCGAGCGTGCGGGCGTCGCGCGACGAAAGCGTCACCGGTTTGTCGACGACCACGTGTTTGCCCGCCGACAGCGCCCGATGCGCGAGATCGAAGTGCGTGTCGTTCGGCGTCGCGACGACGACGCACTGGAGTTCGTCGATGGCGAGCAGCGCGTCGAAATCCGCGACGATCCGCGCGTTCGGATAATCGGCCTGCGCGCGCTCGGCCTGCGACGTGGCGATGGCCGTGACTTCGGCGTGGCCGCAGTGCTCGATGACGGGCGCGTGAAACGTCGCGCCGGCGAGGCCGTAGCCCATTACGCCGACTTTGAGTGCTGTGTCCATGCGGGCATCGTCCTGTCGTTGAATTGACCGGATATTGTGGCACGAACAGGGGCCGGAACCGCGCCGCCTCTATCGTGTTAACATCGCGCTCTCCTTTCGCGCGCAAGTCACAGCCAGGCGCGCCCAAACTCCAAAGCCAAAACGATGTCCGCTGGTCTGAACGCCGCGCAAAGCGAAGCCGTGCGCTATCTCGATGGTCCCTGTCTCGTGCTCGCCGGCGCGGGCAGCGGCAAGACGCGCGTCATCACGCAGAAGATCGCGCATCTGATCGAAGGGCGCGGCTTCGAGCCGAAGCACATCGCCGCGCTCACCTTCACGAACAAGGCCGCGCTCGAAATGCGCGAGCGCACGGCCAAGCTCCTCGAAGGCAAGACGCTCACGACGCCCGGCAAGGAAGGCCGCAAGATTCCCGTCAATCAGTTGACGATTTGCACGTTCCACTCGCTCGGCGTGCAGATCATGCGGCAGGAAGCGGAACACGTCGGACTCAAGCCGCAGTTCTCGATCATGGATTCCGACGATTGCTTCGGCATGGTTCAGGAACAGCTCGGCACGACGGACAAAGGCCTGATCCGCAAGATCCAGTCGATCATCTCGCTGTGGAAGAACGCGATGGTTTCGCCCGATCAGGCGTCCGTGCTCGCGAGCAACGAGGACGAGCATCAGGCGGCGATCGTCTATCGGAGTTACGCCGCGACGCTGCACGCGTATCAGGCGCTCGATTTCGACGATCTGATCCTGCGTCCCGCGCAGCTTTTCGCGGAGAACGAGCAGGTGCGCGACAAGTGGCAGAACCGCCTGCGCTATCTGCTGATCGACGAATATCAGGACACGAACGCGTGCCAGTATGAACTCGTGAAGCTGCTGGCCGGTCCGCGCGCCGCGTTCACGGCCGTCGGCGACGATGACCAGGCGATCTACGGCTGGCGCGGCGCGACCATCGAAAATCTCGCGCAACTCGGCAAGGATTTCCCGAAGCTGCATGTCATCAAGCTGGAGCAGAACTATCGCTCGACGGTGCGGATTCTGACGGCGGCGAACAACGTCATCGCCAACAATCCGAAGCTGTTCGAGAAGAAGCTCTGGTCCGAGCACGGCATGGGCGACACGATCACCGTCACCGGCTGCAACGACGAAGAGCACGAGGCGGAATCCGTCGTGTTTCGCTTGTCGGCGCACAAGTTCGAGCGGCGCACGCAATTTCGCGATTACGCGATTCTCTATCGCGGCAACTTTCAGGCGCGCATCTTCGAACAGGTGTTGCGGCGGGAGCGCATTCCTTATGTGCTCTCGGGCGGGCAATCGTTCTTCGACAAGGCCGAGATCAAGGATCTGATCGCGTATCTGCGGCTGATCGCCAATCCCGACGACGATCCCGCTTTCATCCGCGCCATCACCACGCCGCGACGCGGTGTCGGCAACACGACGCTCGAAGCGCTCGGCGCATTCGCGGGCGCGGCGAAGGTGTCGCTGTTCGAGGCGGTGTTCATGGGCGGCATCGAGGCGCGTCTGTCGGCGCGGCAGGTCGAGCCGCTGCGCACGTTCTGCGAATGGATCCGGCGTCTGTCGGACCGCGCCGCGCGCGATCCCGCGACCGAAGTTCTCGACGACATGATGGAAGCCATCCACTACGAGTCGTATCTCTATGACGCGTACGACGAGCGCCAGGCGCAGTCGAAATGGCAGAACGTGCTCGAATTTCTCGAATGGCTGAAGCGCAAGGGCACGAAGCCGGAAGCCGCGCCGGGCGCGGAGCAGACCGGTTTCGACACCGCCGACGGTTTCGCCGATGAAGGCAAGAACCTGCTCGGCCTGATCCAGACCGTCGCGCTGATGTCGATGCTCGAAGGCAAGGAAGAAGACCCGGATGCAGTGCGCCTGTCGACGGTGCATGCGTCGAAGGGGCTGGAGTATCCACACGTCTTTCTGGTGGGCGTCGAGGAAGGCATCATGCCGCATCGCGGCAGTTCGGACGACGACGCGCCCGTCGACGATTCGCGCATCGAGGAAGAGCGCCGGCTGATGTATGTCGCGATCACGCGGGCGCAGCGCAGTCTGCATCTGAACTGGTGCAAGAAGAGAAAGCGCGCGCGGGAGACGGTGGTGTGCGAGCCGTCGCGGTTCATCCCAGAGATGCTGCTCGACGATGCGCCGCCGCCGACGGCCGAAGAAGCGCCTTTGTCGCCGAAAGATCGCATGGCGATGCTCAAGGCGATGTTGCAGAAGACGTGAACGGTTTGCCGTCTTGCTGATGAAAAACTCCGCTCGCGCCGAGCGCTCGCGCGGGGTTTTTTTTCGCTTACTTCGCCGCGTTCGCCATGTAATCGACGGCGGCTTTCACATCTGCATCCGATGCGTTCGATCCGCCCTTTGGCGGCATCGCGCCCTTGCCGTGCAGCGCGTAGTTGTAGACGGTGTCCATCGGCTCTTTCAGGCGCGGCGCCCACGCGGCCTTGTCGCCGAACTTCGGCGCGCCGAGCACGCCCGCCGCGTGACACGCCTGACAGACCTGCTCGTAGAGCGCCTTGCCCGCCTGAGCGGCGTCGGCGCTTTGCGCGCCCGCGGCCGGCGCCGCCGATGCAACCGCCGGCACCGATGCGAGCGCCGCGACCGCTGCGGCGGCCTGAGCATTTTCGTTCGAACTGGCTGCGGCGGGCGCTGCCGCGCTCGATGCAGCCGCGGCGCCCGATGCCGGTTGCGCCGGTTCCGCGAGCTTGCCGCCGCTGCCGTTCGCCATATAGACGACCGCGCGCGCGATTTCGAAGTCGGAGTAATCGTCGGGGCTGGTGCCGCCGCGCGCGGGCATGCCGCCCTTGCCGTTGAGCGCGTTGTGCAGCAGCGTGTCGTAACCTTCGCCGATGCGCGGGGCCCATGCGCCGGCATCGCCGAACTTGGGCGCGCCGGCGGTGCCTGTCGCGTGACAGGCCGAGCACACGGCCTTGAAGACTTCCTCGCCGGACTTGTAGACGCGCGGCGCGTTGGCGTCGCGGACATCGACTTGTGCGGCGGGCGCGATGCGCGCGTTGACCGACTGCTCGATGTCCGTGCCGGCGCCGGTGCGCGTGGAATTGTTCACGTACACCGCGAGCAGGATGATGATGGCGACCGGGATGCCGAATCCCGCGATGACCGCGGCGATGAGTTGGCCGGGTGTCTTGATCGGGGCTCCGTGGGGTGCTTCGCTCATGCTTGTCTCGTCTCCCGTTTTTTGGTGTGAGTCGGTTCAGTGACAGCGTGACAGCTACGGCAGTGCGCTAGGCGCGCCTTGGGGAAAGGCACGGTCGATTATAGACGGAACGCTTAACTGTCGGCGCGGGGTGGCCGGGGCGGTGAAGCGGGCGTTTACCCGAATCGTGTGATGCTTTGTGACTCGTTCCGCGCAGGGCGCTCGGTCCCGCACAATGGACGGCGTCACGGAAAACAGGTATCCTCTCGGATTCGCATGGGCCTTGCAGCCGTCTTACGGCGTGTGTAGTTCTTCCGCAAGCCCTTCTCCGATGCGCCCGTAGCTCAATGGATAGAGTACTGCCCTCCGAAGGCAGGGGTTGCTGGTTCGATCCCAGCCGGGCGCGCCAAGCGTTTCCACTCGACAGCCGTCGCAGTCGAAACTACTCGAGTCCGCCCTCGCGGTTCGCCGTCGTCGTCCCCCAACCAAACCCCATCCCCGCCAACCACCTCCTATAAGCCACCGCCATCCGATCGCACTTCTGATGCAACTCCGCATCGAGATCGAGCGGCAAGCGCTGCGGCCATTGCGACTCCACCACCGGCGTGTCCTGCATCAAAATCTCCATATTGAAGTCGTATAGCTCGCGATCGGAATGCGTCGAATCATCCTCGTGAATCGAGACGAGCCACGCGCGCGTCTCTGTCTGCGTCACCGGCGACGCCGCCAGCATGATATGCAGCGCGCCCTGCCCGCCCGACGCCATCTTCGTCAGCTTCGCGATCAAAGGCCGCTTCACGCGATACACATAATCGATCATCGCGCCGCCGCCCTGCCCCGGCATTCCCGCCGGTTGCCAGTATCGGCATTGCCGCGCTTCCAGACCTTCATCGCTCGCGACGACTTCGTAATCGGGCACTTCCGTATGCGTGTCCTCGCCCAGAATCCCCGCATGCACGAACGAGAAATGCGCCATGTCCAGAAAATTCTCGACGACGCGCGGCGCCGACGACCTCACCGTCTGCGGCGCGAGATTGATGCGCCGGCCACCGGGAATCGCGGCTTCGGGAAAGAAATCGAGCGCATACGCAGGCTCGCCGAAACACATCCAGATAACGCCGTACTTCTCTTCGCAAACGAAAGTCGTCGCGCACGCGCGCTTCGACGGACGCAATGAAGGATTCGACGGAATCCGCAAACACTGTCCTTCGATGTCGTAACTCCAGCCGTGATACGGACACACGATCTGATCGCGCATCACATGCCCGAGCGACAACTGCGCGCCCCGATGCGGACAGTAATCGCGCCACGCATGCGCCGCGCCGATGCTGTCCCGCCACACGACGATCCGCTCATCGGCCACGATGAATCCGCGCGCGCCGCCTTCCGGCACGTCTTCGCTATTGCAAACGGGCAGCCATTCGGCAGCCAAAGAAATGGATTCGTCGCGCATCGCCGTGAATGAGAAATGGACGTTCTTAAGCTGTTCTTACACGAAACACAGCGTCTTCGCAAAACGTTGCAAAATAGCGGATCGCTCGCTCGGTGCAACTCGATACCACTCCATTCAGCCGATGCCATGCGACGGGGCCGCAGTACTTGGCAGCAAGATAAAAGAAAGAAATCACCATCCAGGGGTTCAGTATGGAGCAGGCGCATCAACCGGCACGCCGGACTTATGCCTTCGCATGGTCCGAACACCGGAATCCGGAACGCGAGCAGGCCACGCTGCGGGTCTGGATGGGAGCGGTGGTTCTTCTGGCTTACGGCGTTTTCGCGTGGCTCCGCCCTTCACACGATGCCTTCCTGACCACGCGCCTCGTCGCGCTCTATGTGTCTTATGGGGCGATCACGCTTCTGATCGTCAGCCGCATGAGCGCGCCTTCTGTTGCACGCCTGACCGTCACGACCATCGCCGATCAGACGATCCTCGGGCTCGCGCTCGCCGCGGGCGGCGCAACGGCGCTGTCGCTTCTCTGGGTGATGTTCTGGTTTCTGATCGGTTCGGGATGCCGATACGGCAAGCGCACGCTCGCCGTATCGTGCGCGACGGCGCTCATCATCGTCACGGCGATGGCCGTCTGGCAGCCGTGGTGGCACGAGAATCTTCCCGCCGCGATCGGGCTCGCGCTGAGCGTACTCGGCGCATCGGTGTATCTGAGCGTGCTCGTCGATCGGCTCGGCAACGCGAATCGCGATCTAGCGCGTCAGGCATCGACCGATCCGCTCACGGGTCTGTCGAACCGGTACGCGCTGGAAAGAGTCGTCGATCGCGCGATGAACGCGCCCGAAGCCAATGGCGATCACGCCACCGCGCTCCTTCTGATCGATCTCGACGGCTTCAAGGAAGTGAACGATACCTACGGTCACGCCGTCGGCGATCTGCTGCTGCAAGCCTTCGCGGACTCGCTCGCGAAGCGCATGCGCAAGTCGGACACCATCGCGCGTCTGGGCGGCGACGAGTTCGTCGTGCTCGCGCATCAGATGCGCGACCGCGACGCCGTGTTGTCGGTGGCCGACAACATCCATTCGGCGCTCGGCGAAATTACGTCGGTGCAGGAGCGGCCGGTGTCGGTATCGGCGAGCATCGGCGCATGCCTGCTTTCGAGCGCGGCGTCCGCGCATCAAACCGGCATGACCGCCGTGCTGCGCGCCGCCGACCGCGCGATGTACCGCGCGAAAAGTCTCGGCGAAGGGAAAACGGTCTTCGCCGAGACGCGGGACTTCGAGATCAGCTAGAGAACGTCAGGCCTCGACGCTCGTCCACGCCTGCTCGCGCAGCTTCGTGCGCAGACGCGCGACCGCCTGGCTGTGCAACTGACACACGCGCGACTCGCTCACTTCCATCACCGCGCCGATTTCGCGCAGGTTCAGGCCGCGTTCGTAATAGAGGCTCATCAGGAGCTTCTCGCGCTCGGGCAGCTTGTCGATGGCTTCGATCAGCGCGCCGCGAAGGCTGTCGTCGAGCAGCGCGGACAGCGGATCCGAACGATCGACGCAATAGCGGTCGAGGAACGGCTCGTCGTCGGCGGAGCGATCGAAGTCTTCGTAATAGATCAGCTGGCTGCCGTGCAGGTCCTGAAGCATCGACTGATATTCGTCGAGCGGCATCTTCATGTGTTCGGCGATTTCCTGCTCGCTCGCCGCGCGGCCGAGGTTCTGCTCGACCTTGTGCACCGCCGATTCCACTTCGCGCGACGTCTTGCGCATGCTGCGCGGCAGCCAGTCGTTCGCGCGGAGCTCATCCAGCATCGCGCCGCGGATGCGCTGGCTCGCATATGTTTCGAACTGCGCGCCCTGATCTTCCTTGTAGCGGCTCGCCGCGTCCAGCAGGCCGATCATGCCGGCCTGAATGAGATCGTCGAGATCGACGCTCGCCGGCATCTTGGCGACGAGTTGGAGCCCCAGCCGTCGAACGAGCGGTGCGTATTTCGTCAGCACTTCCGACTGTGAGAGTTTGCCTTGGGCGTTATACATCTTGGTCACCTATCTTGATCACATCGACGCCGTGCTGCTCAATGCAAAGTCGTGAAGCGCAGCCGCACGATGCGACGCCTCCCGCGCGCCCTGTACAGAGTCGCTAACCGGATTTCGCGCGTCGGCCTGGCCGCCCGCATCGCGCATATAAGGCGCGGGGCGCATCGGCCAGTGCAGGAGCTCCGCCGCGATTGCGCGGTAGTCGCGCGCCGCGGCCGTGGCCGGGAACGCTTCGACTGCGCAGCGTGAGAGTTCCATCGCCCGAGCGACGCGCGCATCCTCGGACACATATCCCGCCTGCACGAGCGACACGGCCAGATACCGGCTCGCGACGCCCGACAGGTTGTCGAACGCGACCGCCGCGTCGGCCGGGTTCTGCACGTGATTGACGAGCACGCGGAACTGGCCGATCGCATGGGCGTAGTGCAGTCGTTTCATGCACGCATACGCCTCGGTGATCGCCGACGCGGCTACCCGCGTCACAATAAGAAAGTCATGCGCCTGCGCCGCGAGCGTCGACAGCGCGCCGTGGCGATCGAGTTGCGCATCGATCAGCACGATGTCCGCCGGACCGTCGAGCAGCGCGCGGCATTGCGCGGCATCGTGAACGATGCGTTCGTCGCGCGGCGCGGCCATCAGCGAGAAGCCGAACGGCGTGCGCTCGACGGCATCGCCGAGCATGCGCCGGCCCGACATCACCGAGGCGAGCGCGCCCGCGTCTTCGGTGCCCACGAGACGGCTCACCGATCCCGCGTTGCGGTGCTCGTCGATCACGAGCACGTCCTTGCCGTGGATGGAAAGCGCCGCGCCGAGATTCACCACCGCCGACGTGCATCCGATGCCCGCCGGTGCGCCCGCGACCGCCACCACGCGCGAACCGGCGCGCGTAAGGAGCCGTCGCAGGCCTTCCGCCTGGTCGAGCACGAACTTATCCAAAGTGCACCTCATGCAGTTCGGTCGTGGCGCGCGCGGACAACGCGGACAGCAGCGCAGGCGTTTCTTCGTCTTGCGGCACGAAGGGCGAGTTGTCGCGCGGGATGCAGAACGCGCTCTTGATGAGAAACCGCTTGGTCGCGACGTACAGGTTCTCCGGCACTTTCTGACCGGTCGACACGTAATGCACCGGCAGCTTGTAGCGGATGACCGTATCGAGCACGCCGCCGAGATTCGTCGCTTCGTCGAGCTTGGTCAGGATGCAGCCCGCGAGCGGCGGCTGGTCCGCCGCGCTCTTGTAGGCCTGCACGACTTCGTTGAGCGTGTCGCCGTGGCTCGTCGCGTTGAGCAGCAGGATGCGCTGCACCGGATGACCCGCGCCGCACAGCATCGCGATCTGATCCGAGACCATGCGATCGCGCTGGCTCATGCCGATCGTGTCGATCAGCACGATATGTTTGTTGCGGAGTTCCGAAAGCGCGAGTTGCAGGTCCGCGCCGTCCTTCACCGCGTGAACCGACACACCGAGAATCTTGCCGAAAATGCGCAGTTGCTCGTGCGCGCCGATACGGTAGCTGTCGGTCGTGAGCAGCGCGACCTTGCTTGCGCCGAAGCGCATCACGCAGCGCGCGGCAAGCTTGGCCGTCGTGGTCGTCTTGCCGACGCCAGTCGGGCCCATCAGTGCGAACACGCCGCCGCGTTCCATCAGCGCGTCTTCGCTGTCCATCACCGGAATGTTCGATTCGAGCACCTGCTGCACCCACTCGAGCGCGCCTTCGACGCTCTCGAGTTCCGGCATGTTGTCCACCATCATGCGGACGAGCTGCGCCGAGAAACCGGCGGCGAACAAACGCTTCGTGAGCGCGCCGCCCGTCGGGTTGCGGCGCTGGCGCTCGCCCCACATGAGACCGGAGAAGTGCTCTTCCATCATCGAGCGCATCGACGAAAGCTCGTTCATCACCGTTTCGTTGACGACCTGCTCCATGCGCGTGCGGATCGCTTCGGTGACGACGGCCGCCGCGTTCGCGGGCAAGCCATCGAATGCGTGTTCCTTCGATGCCGGCGCGGCGTTCGCCTCGGCTGCTTCGGCGTGCGGCGCGCTCGCGTTGATCTTCTGCGCGGCGCGGCGCGCGGCGATTTGCGCGGCTTCGCGTGCCCAGTCGGGCGTTTGGACCTTCGGCTCGACGGCGGCTTCCGCGCGCTTCGTTTGCTGACGCATGGCGTAGCGGGCCGAGTCCGCCGTCTTTTCGACGCGCGTCTCTTGCGCAGTCACCGGGACCGGCACGCCCATGCCGCGTGCGATCGCAGCCGACGCGGTCAGCGGACGGTTCGACGGCATCGACGCCTGCTGCGCGATGCGCTTCGCATGCTCGATCAGCCACGGATTGGAATCGGCCATCGTCGGCGGCGTGTCGTCTTCTGCGCGAGCTTCCGGCTCGGCGTGAAATTCATCGTCCGCATCGGTGTTCGCGCCGAAGACGGACGAGAACACATCGCCGCTCGCGTACGGATTCGCGGCCGACTGCTTCGCCGGCATCGCGGCTGCAGCGGCGGCCAGCGCGGCGCGCGACGTGCCCGCCGAACGTGCTGCCTGTTCCTTCGCGGCGGGCGAGATCGACGCGATGTCGCTGTCCGCGACGCCGACGATCTCGACCGAGCCGTCATCGAGCGTGCGATTGGACAACACGATGGCATCGGGGCCGAGCGCTTCACGAACCTGGCGCAGTGCGTCGCGGCTGTTCGCGCCGATGAATTTACGAATGTTCAAACTTGCCCCCGATGAGGTGAAACTGCGATCTTTAGCAAGCGGACCCACTTGGCTCGTTGCCGTGTCCGCTTTTCAGTGAAGCCATTATTGCGAACTTGAGTCTTTGTCCATCGCTGGATAAGGGGTGAGAAAAAGGGGTATTTCGGCTGATGGAAGCGCGCCGTGCATCGCAAGGGCGGGCGTTTGCCCGGAAAAAGATTCCGCTTCGCCCGTTTCCGCGCGTGGGCGCGGCGGCGTAAGCTTTAGGCTCCGCGCGCATCGAAGCCGCGCCGGACAATCAAAGGAGACTTCTTCGCATGACGTCCGCTGTCCCTTCCTCACAGGATCAAACCACCGGCGCGCGATTGCTCGTCGATGCGCTCGTCCATCACGGCGTCGAGCGCGTGTTCTGCGTGCCCGGCGAGAGCTTCCTCGCCGTGCTCGATTCCCTGCATGACGAGACCGAGCAGATTCAGACGATCGTCTGCCGCCACGAGGCGGGCGCGGCGAACATGGCCGAGGCGGTCGGCAAGCTCACCGGCAAGCCGGGCGTCGCGATCGTGACGCGCGGGCCGGGCGCGACGCACGCGTCGATCGGCGTGCACACCGCGTTTCAGGACTCGACGCCGATGATCCTGCTCATCGGCCAATGCGCTCGCGATCACATGGACCGCGAGGCGTTTCAGGAAATCGACTATCGGCGCATGTTCGGGCAGATGGCGAAGTGGGTCGCGCAGATCGACGATCCGCGCCGCGTGCCTGAATACATGAGCCACGCGTTTCACACGGCGATGTCCGGCCGTCCGGGTCCGGTCGTGCTCGCGCTGCCGGAAGACATGCTGACCGAAACTGTCGATGCCGTGCCGCCCGCGCCGCGATATCAGCGCGTGGCGGCGTCGCCGTCGAAGGCGCAGATGGAGCGCCTGCGCGAACTGCTCGCGAACGCGAAGAAGCCGTTCGTGATCGCGGGCGGAAGCGGCTGGACCGCCGAGGCGACGCAGGACTTCGCGCGCTTCGTGGAAGCGTGGAAACTGCCGGTCGGCTGCGCGTTCCGCTTTCAGGACACGCTCTCCAACGACCATCCGAACTACGCGGGCGATGTCGGCCTCGGGATCAATCCGGCGCTCGCCGCGCGCGTGCGCGATGCGGACGTGCTCTTCGTGCTCGGCCCGCGCATGGGCGAATCGACGACGGGCGGCTACACGCTGCTCGATATCCCGAAGACGAAGCAGACGCTCATCCACGTGCATCAGGGCGCGGAGGAACTCGGGCGCGTGTATAGCGCGGAATTGCCCATCGTGTCGGGCATGCCGGAGATCGCGTCTCTTCTGGCTTCGCTGGAAGCGCCCGCCAGCGTTGCATGGGATGGCAGCGCCGAAGCCGCGCACGCCGCGTATCTCGAGTGGCGCAAGCCGCGCCCGATGTTGGGCGATGTGCAGCTCGGCGAAATCATGCGTCAGCTCGCCGAGACGATTCCCGCCGATTCGATCCTGACGAACGGCGCGGGCAATTACGCGACGTGGCTCCATCGGCATTATTCGTATCGGCATTTCCGGTCGCAGTGCGCGCCGACGAGCGGTGCGATGGGCTACGGCGTGCCCGCCGCGATCGCCGCGAAGTCGCTGTATCCGGACCGCACGGTGATCGCGTTTGCGGGCGACGGCTGCTTCATGATGTCGAGCAACGAACTCGCAACGGCGATGCAGTATCGGCTGCCGGTGATTTTCATCGTCGTGAACAACGCGCAGTACGGCACGATCCGCATGCATCAGGAGCGGCATTATCCGAATCGCGTGCACGGGACGGAGCTCACGAATCCGGATTTCGCCGCATATGCGCGCGCGTTTGGCGCGCATGGCGAGCTGGTCGAATCGACGGAGCAGTTCATGCCTGCGTTCGAGCGCGCGCGGGAATCCGGCTTGCCCGCGGTGATCGAGATTCGCATTCCGCGGGACCAGAGCACGCCGGGCGCGACACTCGAACAAATTCGCCAGCAAGGCAAGCGCTAGCGGACAAACTTTCAAGCTGCTTGCAGCGCGCTTCCGGTGGCAGTAGAGTAGCCAGTTCGAAAACACCGGGAGTTAGCGATGCTTAAGGTTCTGGCTTTGTCGTTGGCGTTGGGCTTTTCGGGTGCGGCATTCGCGAAGGCGGATTGCACGGCGCATCCGAAGAGCGAATGGATGAAGGAATCGGATGCCAAGGCGCAGCTTGAAGCGCAAGGCTACAAGATCCGCAAGTTCAAGGTCGATGGCAACTGCTACGAAATCTACGGTCACGACAAGAACGGCAAGAAGGTAGAGATCTATTACGACACGAAGACGCTGGCGGTCGTGAAGTCGGAAGTCGAATGACGCTCGCGCCGTGAAAGTCTGGGACGGCTTCGTCCGGCTGACGCATTGGGCCGTCGCGGGCATCGTCTTGTGGAATCTGTTCGGACCGACGGATTCCACGCATCGCGTGCTCGGGTATGTCGCGGCCGGGCTTGTCGTTGCGCGTATCGTTTGGGGTTTCGTCGGCTCGCGTCATGCGCGGTTTTCGGCGTGGTGGCCGACGCGCTCGCATCTCGTCGACTATCTGAGGTCGCTTGCCAGGGCCAGGCCGATCCATCACGTTTCGCACAATCCGCTTGGCGGGTTGATGGCGCTCCTTCTCTGGTTCCTGATTCTCGCGCTCGCGCTGTCCGGGTGGATCATGCGGCTCGATGCGTTCTGGGGCGAGGACTGGCCGCAGGAGATTCATGCGTGGCTCGCCATCGCGGTCGAGGTTTGTGTCTGCGTGCACGTCGCCGCGGCCGTGCTGATGAGCGTGTGGACGCGGGAGAATTTGGTTCGGGCGATGGTGACGGGGAATAAGCGAATCAAGAAAGCGTCCGACTGAACTGCTTCTGGGCAACTTAAATTCAGCATCCTGCACTATCGAAGACATCTGGCAGCTTCGGATAATCGGATCCACGCTCTCGATTCAGAGAGCCGACTTCGATAAACGATAAAGGAGCGACTGCACGATGTCTCACGCAGCGAGGCAACTGACCAAGATCGGCGTTTTTTACGATGGCAATTATTTCGATCGCGTCAGCAAGTACTACAACCATCAGCATGAGAAGAAGGCCTGGATTTCGATTCCCGGGCTGCATGAGTACATCCGCTATAAGGTTGCCGACGAGGAAGCTGTCGACATTGGCAACTGTCAAGTAATCGACGCTCATTATTTCAGGGGACGCTTCTCGGCGCAAAAGAGCAAAGAGAAAGGCGGTGATGCGTTCTACTACGATCGCGTCGTTGATGACATGTTGATGCGCGAGAATGTCACTGCGCATTATCTGCCGATGAACTTCGCCGGAAAGGAAAAAGGGATCGACGTATGGCTTGCGCTCGAAGCCTTCGACCTTTCGATCCACAAGCACTTTGACGTCGTCGTGTTGATTGCAAGCGACAGCGACTATGTCCCACTGGTCCGCAAACTCAAGACTCTGGGAATCCGCGTCATGATCGTCACCTGGACCTTCACGCAGTCAGTCAGTAATGGCGACGCCAAGCCTGAACGACCAAGCACAATGTTGCTAAAGGAAGTGAGCTATCGCATCTCGATGTCCGAAGTCATCGACAAGATGGATGAGACGCGAGGAGACGAGCGCGATGTCTTGAGCGACCTGTTCCAACGACGCCGCGACCGACAACCTAATTCCGGTACGCCAGAGGCCGACCGGAAGATGGGAACAATTGAAAGTCTGACGGAAAAATATGGCTACATCAGGCCGGAACACGGCCTCAAGAGACTCTACTTTTACTACTCCGCACTGTCCGACGCGGATTCCGATGAACTCGAGGTAGGCATGGAAGTGAGCTATCTCGAGGGCATGGGACAGAAAGGTCTGTTCGCGAGAAAGGTTCGAACGGTCAGCAGCTAGAAGAAAACAAAACGGCCCAGCCGCTTTCGCGACCGGGCCGTTCGAACACTGCGACAAGCCCTTACTTCCCGCCCACGCTCTGCAACGTCGTCCACTTCCCGCCGACGACCTTATACAGCGTAATCCCGCCGTTCTTCAAATCGCCCTTCGAGTCGTACGACAGGTGCTTCGCCGTCACGCCCTGCATGTCGGTCTTCGCGAGGAACGGCAGGTACTTTGCCGGATCCGTCGAGTTCGCAGCCTTCATCGCGGTGAACATGGCCATCGCCCCGTCGTAGGCATACGGCGAGTACGTCTGCACGTCTTCGTTGAAGCGCTTCTTGTACTTCGCCGAGTAGTCCGCGCCGCCCGGCATTTCGTCCATCGGCAGGCCGGCGAGCGATGCCACCGTGCCGTCAGCCGCGTCGCCCGCGATCTTCAGGAACGTGTCGGTCTTCACCATTTCGCCCGCCATCAGCGGCGCGCGGAAGCCGAGCGTCTTCATCTGCTTGACCATCGGGCCGGCTTGCGAATCCGCGCCGCCGTAGTACACGAGGTCCGGATTCGTCGACTTGATCTTCGTCAGAATCGCCTTGAAGTCGACAGCCTTGTCGTTCGTGAATTCACGGTCGACGATCGTGCCGCCCGCCGCCTTCGCCGCCTTCTCGAACTGGTCGGCAAGACCCTGGCCGTACGCCGTGCGGTCATCGACGATCGCGATCTTCTTGACCTTCAGCGTCTTCACCGCGAACTCGCCCGCGACCGAGCCTTGCTGCGTGTCGGAGGTCATCATGCGGAAGGCGGTCTTGAAGCCTTGCGTCGTGTACTCGGGCGCCGTCGCCATCGCGATTTCGGGGATGCCCGCGTTCGCGTAGATGCGCGATGCCGGGATCGTCGTGCCCGAATTGAAGTGGCCGAGCATGCCCTTGATGCCATCGTCGACGAGGCGTTGCGCCACGGTCGTGCCCGTGCGCGGGTCGGCCTGGTCGTCCGCCGAGTTCAGCACGATGCGAACCGGCTTGCCGCCGATCACCGGCTTCGTGGCGTTGAAGTCTTCGACGGCGAGCGTGATGCCGTTCTGCATGTCCTTGCCGTAGTGCGCCTGCGCACCGGTCAGCGGGCCGGCGTAGCCAACCTTCACGTCTTCTGCCTGCTGTGCAGCTGCGGTCCCCGCGAACAGGCCGGCGAGCGTCATGGCTGCCGCCAGCTTGGTCATCGTGTGCTTCATAGCTTCTCCTGTGTTCCAGTGTGGATGGCAGCCTGTGCCGCGCGTGTCTCCGTTACGCCGTGCCTGCTGCCGATTGTTTGAATTCGTTTGAACCGAGCGTTCGAGGGGTGTCTCAACCGATCGTCATCAAATTCGCATTGCCACCCGCCGCCGCCGTGTTCACGCTCACCGAGCGTTCCGTCAGCAGACGTTCGAGCGCGTAGTCTTCACCGTCGTGGCCAGCGTCGGCGAACGCTCCCGCAGCCACGCCCTGCACCGATACGATCGGTCCCGGACGCTTCGCGACTTCCTTCACGAGCGACAGCAGTTCATCGCTGTCGCCTTCGAACAAGACGGCGTCGAAGTCTTCCGCCGCTTTCCTGACCATCGCGAACGGCTTGAGCGCAGAAGGCAACGACGCCGCCAGTTGCTCGCCCGCCGAGCCGGAGAACAACGCCTTGTTGCCCGTCGCCAGCACGGCGGCCAGTTGCGCGCGCGCGCCGCTCGCCGTCGCCGCCACGCACAGCACCGTGCCGCGCGCGCCGAGCGTGTACGTGTTGCGTTCGCCGGTCGGTCCGCTCAACACGGCCGTCGCGCCCGCCATCACATGCTGCAGATAACCGTCGCAACGCGCGGCCGTCTGCGGATCGCGTTCGCCGATCGCCCAGTCGCGCAATGCGGTGAGCGCGGCCGTCGGCGTGTCCTTCGACGCCACCTGATCGACGACGAGCGTGCTCGCCAGCGATTTCGGCAGACCGGTCGGGCGCTTCGCGAGCAGACGCTGCAGATACAGCGCGCCGCCCGCCTTCGGACCCGTGCCCGACAGCCCTTCGCCGCCGAACGGCTGCACGCCGACCACGGCGCCGATCACATTGCGGTTCACATAGATGTTGCCGACATGCGCCCGCGAGATCACGTGCGCGATGGTTTCGTCGATACGCGTATGGATGCCGAGCGTGAGGCCATAACCCGTCGAGCGAATTTGGTCGAGGAGTTTATCAAGGTTCGAACGGCGATAACGCACCACATGCAGCACCGGGCCGAATACTTCGCGCTTGAGTTCGTCGATGCTATCGAGCTCGATCAAGGTCGGCGGCACGAACGTGCCTTGCGCGCAGTTGTCGGGCAGCGGCAGTTGCGTGACGTTGCGGCCCTTGTCGCGCATCCCGGCGATATGCGCGTCGATGCCGCGTTTCGCGTCGGCGTCGATGACGGGACCGACATCCGTCGACAGACGATCCGGATTGCCGACCGCGAGCTGTTTCATCGCGCCGGTCAGCATCTCGAGCGTGCGATCCGCGACGTCGTCCTGCAGGCACAGCACGCGCAGCGCCGAGCAGCGCTGGCCAGCCGAATCGAACGACGACTGCAGCACGTCCGCGACGACCTGCTCCGCGAGAGCCGACGAATCGACGATCATCGCGTTCTGGCCGCCGGTTTCGGCGATCAGCGGAATTGGGCGGCCATCCGGATCGAGGCGCTCGGACAGCGTCTTGTTGATGAGGCGCGCGACTTCCGTCGAACCGGTGAACATGACGGCGCGCGTGCGTGGATCGGCGACGAGCGCCGCGCCGACCGTCTCGCCATTGCCCGGCAGCAGTTGCACCGCGCCCGCCGGCACGCCCGCTTCGCGCAGGAGGCGAACGGCTTGCGCGGCGATCAGCGGCGTCTGTTCAGCGGGCTTCGCGAGCACCGGGTTGCCCGCGGCCAACGCAGCGGCGACCTGGCCCATGAAGATCGCGAGCGGGAAGTTCCACGGGCTGATACACACGACCGGACCGAGCGGGCGATGCGTATCGTTCGAAAACTCGGCGCGAATCTGCGACGCGTAGTAGCGCAGGAAATCGATGGCTTCGCGAATCTCCGCGATCGCGTTCGGCAGCGACTTGCCCGCTTCGCGCACGACGAGGCCCATCAGCGTGTGCATTTGCGCTTCGAGCAGATCGGCGGCGCGCGCGAGGCAATCGGCGCGGTCTTCGACGGGCGTCGCCTGCCAGATCGGCGCGGCGGCGACCGCGTTGGCGATCGCGGCGCTCACCTGTTCCGGCGACGCTTCCACGACCGTGCCGACGAGATCGCGCAAATCCGACGGATTGCGCACATCGCGCGCGACGCCGTTGCCGATGTCACCGCCTTCGAGCATCGGTTCCGCGCGCCACGGATGATGCGCGCTCGCCAGCAACGCCGACGACAGCGAAGCCAGCCGATGCTCGTTCGACAGATCGAGGCCCATCGAATTGGAGCGCTCGTTGCCGTAAAGCTGACGCGGCAGCGGAATCTTCGCGTGCGGCGCGCCGAGCGGCGTGATCGCCTGCGCTTCGTCGATCGGATCGCGCACGAGTTCCTTCACCGGAATCGATTCATCGGCGATGCGGTTCACGAACGACGTGTTCGCGCCGTTTTCCAGCAGACGGCGCACGAGATACGCGAGCAGCGTTTCGTGCGTGCCGACCGGCGCATACACGCGGCACGGACGGTTCAGCTTGTCGCGGCCCGTGACTTCTTCGTAGAGCGGCTCGCCCATGCCGTGCAGGCACTGGAACTCGTACTGGCCGGGATAGTAGTTCTGTCCGGCGAGGTGATAGATCGCGGAGAGCGTGAACGCGTTGTGCGTCGCGAATTGCGGATAGACGGCATCCGGCGCGCCGAGCAGCTTCTTCGCGCACGCGAGATACGAGATGTCCGTGTAGATCTTGCGCGTATAGACCGGATAGCCCTCGAGTCCATCGACTTGCGCGCGCTTGATTTCCGTGTCCCAGTACGCGCCCTTCACGAGGCGAATCATCAGGCGATGACGGCTGCGGCGCGCGAGATCGATCAGATAGTCGATCACGAACGGGCAGCGCTTCTGATAACCCTGCACCACGAAACCGATGCCGTTCCAGCCCGCGAGCTCCGGATCGAAACAGAGCGCTTCGAGCAGATCGAGCGAGATTTCGAGACGATCGGCTTCCTCGGCGTCGATGTTCAGGCCGATGTCATAACGGCGCGCCAGTTGCGCGAGCGAGCGCACGCGCGGCAGCAGCTCGTTCATCGTGCGTTCCTGCTGCGAGCGCGAATAACGCGGATGCAGCGCGGAGAGCTTGATCGAAATGCCCGGGCCTTCGTAGATGCCGCGCCCGCCCGCCGCCTTGCCGATCGCGTGGATCGCCTGCTCGTAGGACGCGTAGTAGCGCTGCGCGTCTTCTTCCGTCGTCGCGGCCTCGCCGAGCATGTCGTACGAGTAGCGGAACCCGCGCGCTTCGTACTTGCGGCTGTTCGCGAGCGCTTCGGAAATCGTCTCGCCGGTGACGAACTGCTCGCCCATCAGGCGCATCGCCATGTCGACGCCCTTGCGGATCAGCGGCTCGCCGCCCTTGCCGATCAGACGCGTCAGCGCCGACGACAAGCCCGCTTCGCTGTTCGTCGTGACGAGCTTGCCGGTGATCATCAAACCCCACGTCGCCGCGTTCACGAACAGCGACGGCGCCTGGCCCATGTGCGATTTCCAGTCGCCCTTGCTGATCTTGTCGCGAATCAGCGCGTCGCGCGTGGCGCGGTCGGGAATGCGCAGGAGCGCTTCGGCGAGGCACATCAGCGCGACGCCTTCCTGGCTCGACAGCGAGAATTCGTGGATCAAACCTTCGACGCCGCCGCCCGAGCTTTTCGCGCGCAGCGCTTCGACGAGCTTCGTCGCGAGCTTTTCGGTTTCGGCCGCGACGTTCGAAGGCAGTCGCGCCTGACCGATCAGGAACGGCACGCACTCCGGCTCCGGCCGGCGATACGCCGCCGTGATCGCCGCGCGCAGCACCGATTGCGGCTGCACGTTCTGCGCGAAATCGAGGAACGGATGCGGCGCGCCGTCTTCGTCGCCATCGACGGAAGGTGCATCCGCCATTTCCGACGAGCCGTTCGCACCCGTCAGTTCGGGCGGAAGCTGGCCATGCTCGATGCGCTCCAGATAAGCGAAGATCGCCTGCTTGATAAGCCAGTGGGGAGTGCGTTCGAGGCGCGTCGCGGCATCTTTGAGCCGGGAACGCAGCAGATCGTCGACTTTGACGCCTAGGGTTGTGCTCGCCATATTTCCTTCGTTTGCCGGTCGTGCTCAGCCGGCCAGAGACCTGAAAAGTTGGCGAATCGTACCCCGCTGATTTAAAAGGTGCAACCGAGATTTTCGCTAGGGTTGCACCACAATGAAACCCTTGTGGCACAAGGCTTTGAGCGGTGCACCGCCGGATGGCGCGCGGCGCTCGGTGCCTAGTAGTTTCCCTAATCCGGAATTTTTGAGACGGCCCCTAAGTAAATCCTCGGACACCGCCGTTATAAACGCCATGCGCCGTCGATGGCGACGCCTTCAGCGGTCGATATTCCGCGATTTCGGGGAGAGCAACGAGCATGAGCACTTGGATGGTGGTGGCCGGCGTTTGGGCGATGTTCGCGGTCTGCGTCGTGTTGTTCGTGCGGGGCGCGTCGCCGCACGTTCATCGGTCCGATGACGCTTCCGGCCAAGGCGACCGCGCGGTCAGCGACGTTCCACGCGCCGAAATCTGAATCAGACGTCCAGCGGATCGACTTCCACGTTCCAGCGCAGCACGCCCTTGAGGGAGCGCAGCACCGGCTGCCACGCGCGCAGCGACGCCTGCAGCGCGGCCCGCGACGCGCTTTCGAGCAGCAGTTGCGCACGGTGGACATTGAACACTTTCACGATGGTGAGCGGAACCGCGTCGTAGACCGTCACGCGCTCAGCGCCGGGCAGAGGTCCGAACGCCGCCGCCGCTTCTTCGAGGAATTTCAGCGCCGCATCGAGCGTGCGGCCTTCGGCGCGCAGCATCGCCTGGTAGACGAACGGCGGCAGACGCGCGTCGCGGCGTTCGGCGAGCGTCGAATTGGCGAAACCCACGTAGTCCTGTCGCGATAGCGCCTGATACAGCGCGTGACGCGGATAGCGCGTCTGAATCATCACTTCGCCGGGCAAGCCCGCGCGTCCGGCGCGCCCGCTCACCTGCGTCAGTTGCGCGAAGAGCCGCTCGCTCGCGCGAAAGTCGTGGGAGAAAAGCGCGGTGTCCGCGTTCAGCACGCCGACGAGCGTCACGCGCCGGAAATCATGGCCCTTCGCGATCATCTGCGTGCCAACGAGAATGTCGACTTCGCCCGCGTGGACATCGGAGAAAAGCGCCTGCGCGCTGCCTTTGCGGCGCGTGCTGTCGGCGTCGATGCGCAGCACGCGAGCACCCGGCACCACGCTCGCGAGCGTTTCCTCGACGCGCTGCGTGCCGCGGCCCATCGGCGCGATATCGATGTTGCCGCATTCCGGACACGACTTCGGAATGCGCGATTCCCAGCCGCAGTGATGACAACGCAGCGCGCGCTCAGGCTTATGCAGCACGGCATACGCGCTGCAACGCGGACAACCGGCGACCCAGCCGCAGGCATCGCAGGACAGGATCGGCGCATAGCCGCGCCGGTTCAGGAATACGAGGCTTTGCTCGCCGCGCTCGACGCGTGTCTTCAGCGCCGCGATCAGCGGCCCCGCGAGCCCCTCGACCGAGGCGCGGCCTCGCCGTCTTTCCTCTTCCAGATCGATGAGCCGGACGCTCGGCAGCACCGCTTCGGCGACGGCGCGGCGCGTGAGCGTGAGTCGCGTGTAGCGGCCCTGCTCGGCCTGCCACCAGGTTTCGAGCGATGGCGTCGCCGATCCGAGCACGACGGGAATATCCAGTTGCTTCGCGCGATAGATGGCGAGATCGCGCGCGGAGTAGCGCAAGCCTTCCTGTTGCTTGTACGCGGGATCGTGTTCCTCATCGACGACGATGATCGCGAGCTTCGGCATCGACGCGAGAATCGCGAGGCGCGTGCCGAGCACGATGCGCGCGCTGCCCGTATGCGCCGCGAGCCAGTTGCGCGCGCGTTCGCCTTCGGCGAGTCCGCTGTGCATCGTGACGATCGAGCCGTCCGCGAGCGCCGCGAAACGCGCGCGAAACGCCGCTTCGAACTGCGGCGTCAGATTGATTTCGGGAACGAGGACGAGCGCCTGCGCGTCAGGCCGGTCGGCGAGCAACGCGGCGAGCGCGTGCAGATACACCTCGGTCTTGCCACTGCCCGTCACGCCGTGCAGCAGGAACGGGGCGAACCCTTGCGCGCCGGAAATTGCATCGACGGCTTCGCGTTGTTCATCGGTCAGCAAGGGCAGCGGCACCGCGCCGGTCGGCAGCATGGGCGCGCTCGCGTCGGGTTCGGCGATCTGCGCTGTCACCGTTTCGATCCATCCGCGCGCGATCCAGTCGTCGAAGGTCGCGCCCGCTTTCGGATGCAACGCGCGCGCGTCGGACAACGTCAGCGACGGCTGTTCCGCGAGCGCATCGGCGAGACGCCGGAGGGCGCTGGCGCGGGCGGGCAAAGCATCGGGGAGTTGCGCGCGCCCTTCGGGGAGAATCCGAAAGCGCGGCTCGACGGCAAAAAGGCGATCCCAGCGCGAGGCGTCGCGCAACGCCTGCGGAAGCGCCGGCAGCGCGACTTCGCCCAGCCCGCGCTGATAGTAATCGGCGGCGAAGCTGACAAGCGCGATCCACTTTTCCGACAGCGGCGCGCAGCCTTCGCAAATCGAAGTGATGTCGCGCAGTTTGGCAGCGGGCACGTCGCTTGAATGGGCGATTTCGCAGATCAACCCGACGACTTCGCGTCGCCCGAACGGCACCTGCACCAGCATGCCGACGGCAGGCGCGGCCGGCAGCGCATAGCGGTAGTCGAACAGCACGGGCATGGGCTGATCGACGGCGACGCGGACGAATAGATCAGTCACCGCGCGGGACCCCGCGCAAGACGGTTCGACAGAACCAAGCGCCCGAGGCGGGAGAAGTTAAAGTGAAACATCAGAATCGTCTGTAAACCGCCGATTATTTTTGGATTTCCGATGCTTTCCACAGCCCTGTGGATAACTTTGTTGAGAAGTGCGTCCGTGATCGCCGCAAACAATGTCACGAATCCCTTATGTGCGCTAACCCACATTTCGGGCGAAGCCGTCGAAATGCGTTAAAAATCATTGGCTTGAAGCACATATAGCGACATCTTATTGGTTGCTGTAAGCCATACGTCTGATGGCGCGCCGCAGCGAACAAATTGTGCATAAGTTCAGTCTTGACATCGGGGAGCGCCGCCTGAGGCGGGCGATCCGGACAGAACCCTCCAGCTCCTGATCACTTGCCCCGAATCACCGATATTGCACTGCAGCACGCGTCCGCAACGCAAGTTTTCGTACGCCTTTTACCGGGCGGCTTGGCCGGCGCGCATGGCGCGGCTATGTCGATGAACCTCGTCGACCAGCTCCGCGACATTTTCCGGCGGCGTGAACTGCGAGATGCCGTGGCCCAGGTTGAAGACGTGGCCTGGAAAATTGCCGAAGCTTTCGAGCACGGCGCGCGCTTCGGTGCGGATCGACGCGGGCGGCGCGAACAACACGCTCGGATCGATGTTCCCCTGCAGCGCTACACGCGAGCCGACCTTTTCGCGCGCCCGGCCGAGATTCATGGTCCAGTCGAGACCGACCGCATCGACGCCCGTCGCCGCGATTTCCTCGATCCAGAGTCCGCCGCCCTTCGTGAACGTGATGACCGGGACGCGCGCGCCATCGTGCTCGCGCTTCAGGCCGGCAACCACCTTCGCGATGTATTCGAGCGAGAAGCGCTGATACGCGCCATCCGCGAGTGCGCCGCCCCATGTATCGAAGATCATCACGGCCTGCGCGCCCGCTTCGATCTGCGCGTTCAGGTAAGCGGTGACGGCTTGCGCGTTGACCTCGAGAATGCGATGCATCAGGTCCGGCCGCGAATACGCCATCGACTTGACCGTGCGATGGTCGTCCGAGCCACCGCCTTCGACCATGTAGCACGCGAGCGTCCACGGACTACCGGAGAAGCCGATCAGCGGGACCTTCTGGCGGCCTTGCGCGTCGGTGAGCGCGCGGCGAATCTGGCTTACGGCGTCGGTGACGTAGGAAAGCGTCGCGCCGATGTCCGGCACGGCAAGGCGCTTCACATCGTCTTCGGTACGCACCGTGCGCTCGAAACGCGGCCCCTCGCCCTGCACGAAGTTCAGACCGAGCCCCATTGCGTCGGGGACGGTCAGGATGTCCGAGAAGAGAATCGCGGCGTCGAGCGGAAAGCGTTCGAGCGGCTGAAGCGTGACTTCGGTCGCGTAATCCGGATTCTTCGCGAGACCGAGAAAACTGCCCGCGCGAGCACGCGTCGCGTTGTATTCCGGCAGATAGCGCCCTGCCTGGCGCATCAGCCAGATCGGCGTGTAGTCGGTCGGCTGGCGCAAGAGCGCGCGCAGGAAGGTGTCGTTCAGAAGAGTGTGTGCCACGTCGCTCGATGCTCAAGGCAGAGAATCGTCCATTCTACCGGAGCGGTCGAACGTTTACGCCGGCTGAGCCCGGCAATTCGGAACGGCTCATGCCGCGCGGCCTATGTCGTTTGGCCGGATTTCGGGCAAGCGAAGCCCTCGTTATGATCAGTGTGCTTACACAACTAGAACCAGGAGAATCGATGCAACGCACGTCCGTCAGTCTCGCAGCCGCTGCCTTCGCGGTGTCGCTCTCGCTTTTGAACGCCGCGCACGCGCAGACGATTCAGGCCGGCACCGTCGCCGGAGCAAAGTCCGCCGCGCCCGCGCCTTCGTCGGTTGCCGCGCCCTCTCGCCTCGACGACATCCTCGCACGCCACACGCTGCGCGTCTGCACGACCGGCGATTACAAACCGTACTCGTTCCTGCGTCCGGACGGGCAGTTCGAGGGCATCGACATCGATCTCGCGGAAAGTCTTGCGAAGTCGCTCGGCGCGAAGGCCGAGTATGTGAAGACGTCGTGGTCGAATCTGATGAACGATTTCATCGCGAAATGCGATATCGCCGTGGGCGGCGTCTCGACGACGCTCGAACGGCAGAAGCGCGCGTTTTTCACCGCGCCGTACATGGAAGACGGCAAGACGCCGATCGTGCGTTGCGACGATGTCGAGAAGTATCAGACCGTCGCGCAGATCGATCAGCCGAACGTGCGGACGATCGTGAATCCGGGCGGTACGAACGAACGCTTCGCGAAGCAGTTCTTTGCGCACTCGCAACTGACCGAGTATCCGGACAACGTGACCATCTTCAAGCAGATTCTCGACGGCAAGGCCGACGTCATGGTCACGGACGCATCCGAAACGCTGCTACAGCAGAAGCTCAATCCGGGGCTGTGCTCGGTGCATCCGGACAAGCCGTTCCAGTTTGGCGAAAAGGCGTATCTGCTGCCGCGCGGCGACGTGCCGTTCCAGCAGTATGTCGATCAGTGGCTGCATCTCGCCCGTTCGTCGGGCGAGTTCCAGGCTGTCTATGACAAGTGGCTGAAGTAGCAGTCAGCGCGCGGCGCGCAAGAGTTCGCCGGTGCGCTCGCCGATCTTGCGCAGCCAGCCGAGCGCCGCGTCGGACTGTGAATGCATGCGGCCGAATCCGTGCGTCATGTCGGGCGCGTCGATCAGCTCGACACGGCCGCCGTTCGCTTGCAGGAAGCGTTCGAGTTCGACGGCGTCGTCATAGAGCGGATCGTACGCCGCCGCGACGACGATCGCGGGCGCCGGCGTGCGCTCGAACGGCTCGGAGAGCGGAAAGGCGCGCACATCGTGCGCCTGCGGTGTTTCACCCGAAAGGAACTGGGTCCAGTACCACTTCATCTCATCGTTCGTGAGACCCGGACCGTTCGCATTGGCGATGCAACTCGGGCTCTCGAACTGGCGACGCATGACCGGGTAAAGCAGCAGTTGCAAGCCGACGATGCCCGCGACGCGCTCGTTCGCGCCGCGTGCCGCGACAACCGCCAGATGCGCGCCCGCGCTGTCGCCGCCGACAGCCAGCCGGTCGGTCGCGAAGCCGAGCCGCGACCGGTGCTCCGCGAGCCAGAGCAGCGCGTCGAGCGCGTCTTCGCACGGCGCGGGAAACGGATGCTCGGGCGCGAGCCGGTAGTCGACGCTCGCCACCGCGCATTGCGAGTCGCGCGAGAGCCGTGCGACGAGGCCATCGTGCGTGTCGATATCGCCGACGACCCAGCCGCCGCCGTGAAAGTACACGATCAGCGGCAGCGGGCCGCGGGCCTCTTTCGGCTTGTAGATGCGGGCGGCGAGCGTGCGGCCTTCGAGATCGAGCTGAATATTTTCCGCCGTTACGGCATCGTCGCGCTCTCCGGCGTAGGCTCGAGCGACCTTGCTGAAGCGCTCCCGGATCGCCAGCGCATCCGCGTCGGGCGGCAAAGCCGGAAAAGCGTCCTCGACGGCGCGGTAATAGCGAAGCAGGGCTGCATCAATGCTCATGCGTATCTCCATAGGTTTTTGTGTCGTTATGCGCGCGCGGCCCACTTTGCGCATCGATTTCATGCGTCCGGGCGTTCGATTTCCGCGAAAAAAATAGAATAATCGCACGAGTTTGAAAATCTGCAATCGCGCGTCAAGTCATCCCGAACGGATTAATCGTCCGAATAACAGACAATATATCGGTCGAAATCTGGACAATCGCGCTCGAAAATTTCCTCCGAGCCTTATCGGGCGCGGGTTACAACCTGAAACACTTTGTTACGGCGACTCGGATTCAATTCGCCCACAATCTGTTGAAACGGTTTCAACACGGATGTATTGCGTCGCGTCGTGCGAAAACAACGCGATCCGATGGCAGGCTGTGGCCGAAGCACTCACATTTGGGGCATCGGTGTTGGGATCGTTATTCGAATGCAAGGCATTCGACACATCCCACGTTTGGTCTCCTCGCGCTAACCCCGTAGCGTGTGGTTTTTAGCGGGCTCCAGGCCCGCTTTTTTTTCGCCCGGACAAACGTTTGCGTTTTGGGATTTCAACACCCGAACGTTTCGTCCAATGACAGAAGGGAGCGCCGCAGCGCTCCCTTTGTCTTTTCACCGCGAAGCGGCGCCGAAGTTCAGGCCGTTTTGGCCTCGGCGATCTTCAGTTCGTCGATCATGCGAGCGCGCATCACGAATTTCTGCGCCTTTCCGGTGACGGTCATCGGCAGTTCGTCGACGAAGCGGATGTAGCGCGGAATCTTGTAGTGCGCGATCTGTCCTTGGCAAAACTCGCGAATTTCCTCCTCGCTCGCCTGCTCGCCGGGACGCACGACGATCCACGCGCATACTTCCTCGCCGTATTTCTGATCGGGCACGCCGAAGACCTGCACCGACTGCACCTTCGGATGACGGAACAGGAATTCCTCGATTTCGCGCGGATAGACGTTCTCGCCGCCCCGAATCAGCATGTCCTTCAGGCGGCCGACGATGTTGCAGTAACCTTCCGCGTCGATGGTCGCGAGGTCGCCGGTGTGCATCCATCCGTCGACGATCGCCTCGCGCGTCTTGGCGTCGTCGCCCCAGTAGCCTTTCATCACCGAATAGCCGCGCGTGCACAGCTCGCCGGTTTCGCCGACCGGCACGATATTGCCCAGCGGATCGACGATCTTCACTTCCAGATGCGGCTGAATGCGTCCGACGGTCGTGGTGCGCTTGTCGAGCGGATCGGTCGTCGAGCTCTGGAAGGACACGGGGCTTGTCTCAGTCATGCCGTACGCGATCGTGATCTCGCTGAGATGCATCTTCGACACGACGCGCTTCATCGTCTCGATCGGACACGGCGAACCCGCCATGATGCCCGTGCGCAGCCGGCTCAGATCGTACTTCCCGAAGTCCGGGTGGTCCAGTTCGGCGATGAACATCGTCGGCACGCCATGCAGCGCCGTGCATTTTTCCTCGTGCACGGCAGCGAGCGTCGCGGCGGGGTCGAAGGCTTCGCCGGGAAACACCATCGTGCAGCCCGTCGATACGCACGCGAGCACGGCCAGGACCATGCCGAAGCAGTGATACAGCGGCACCGGAATGCACAGCGAATCCTGCTCGGTCAGGCGCATCGCCATTGCGATATAGCGCGCGTTGTTGACGATGTTCCGATGTGTGAGCGTCGCGCCCTTCGGATTGCCCGTGGTGCCGCTCGTGAACTGGATGTTGATCGGATCGTCCGGCTTCAGCTTCGCCTCGACTGCGTCGAGCGGCGTCGCGTCGAGCCGTTCGCGACCGGTACGCATCACGTCCTCGAAATTGAGCATGCCGGGCGTCTTGCTCTCGCCCATGCGGATCACGGCGCGCAATTCCGGCAGCTTCCCGGCGTGAAGCGCGTTCGGCTCGGCATGCGCGAGTTCGGGCGCGAGCGTCTGCAGCATCTCCAGATATTTCGATGACTTGAACTGCTCGGCCGCGATGATCGCCTTGCAGCCGACCTTGTTCAGCGCATATTCGAGCTCGGCCAGCCGGTACGCCGGATTGATGTTGACGAGCGTGGCGCCCATGCGCGCGGTGGCGAACTGCGTGAGCAGCCATTCGATGCGGTTGGGCGACCAGATGCCGACGCGATCACCCGCCTCGATGCCGAGCGCGAGCAGTCCGCTCGCGAGCACGTCGATCTGATTTGCGAACTCGCGCCACGTCCAGCGGATGTTCTGCTCGCGGAACACGACGGCCGGGCGATCGGGGAATCTCCCAGCGGTTTCGAGAAGGAAGCGCGCAACGGTCGCGTCGCTCAATGGGATGTCGGTCGCGCCGCGAACATAGGAAATGCCGTCGCGCGGTTCGATCTGCGCGCCGGCGTGGGTCGGTTCAGTTGTCATCGATGGTCTCCGCCAATGTGAATCGCCGCCCGGTGAAGGCTAATTGGAGGCCATTGTGCATCGCGAGGACGAGCGCGGGCATTGAGTGTTTCCCGCAATGCCGCTTTCGTGCGATCGGCGAAAGATGCGCTGAATCAATCGTTTACGTGAATCGGAGTGAGCGCCACATAACCGTTATGCAGATTTGCGTGCGCGATTTGCCGATTAGGAGCATAAAAAAAGCAGCCCGAAGGCTGCTTTCTTGACCTGCTGATCGCTGCTGCTCGATGCGTCGTGCGCTTAGTGCTTTGCGTGCGCCTTGCGCAGACGTTGGATCGCCGCGAGTTGAGCCGTCGCATAAGCGAGTTCCGCTTGCGCGGTCGCGTACTCGAGCTCCGAGGTGTTGTTTTGAATCGCTTCCTCGGCGCGCTTCTTCGCCTGCTCTGCCTTCGCTTCGTCGAGATCCGCGCCGCGGATGGCCGTATCGGCGAGCACGGTCACGATGCCCGGCTGGATTTCGAGAATCCCGCCGGCAACGAACACGAACTCTTCCGTACCGTCTTCCGCCTCGATACGCACCGCACCGGGACGAATGCGCGTGATGAGCGGCGTATGACCCGGCAGAATGCCGAGTTCACCCGCTTCGCCCGGCAGCGCGACGAACTTCGCCTGGCCCGAGAAGATCTGCTCTTCCGCGCTGACGACGTCTACCTTGATGGTTGCCATGTATGTCGACTCCTGTCGTCGGTGTCATGAGTGGACGCCCGCGCTGCGCGGACGTCCGCCTGAAAAACACCCGACTCTTACTGGATCTTCTTGGCCTTTTCGAAGGCTTCGTCGATCGTGCCGACCATGTAGAACGCCTGCTCCGGCAGATGATCGCACTCACCTTCGACGATCATCTTGAAGCCGCGGATGGTTTCCTTCAGCGGCACGTACTTGCCCGGCGAGCCCGTGAACACTTCAGCAACGTGGAACGGCTGCGACAGGAAACGCTGGATCTTACGAGCGCGCGCAACCGACAGCTTGTCTTCCGGCGACAGTTCGTCCATGCCCAGAATCGCGATGATGTCGCGCAGTTCCTTGTAGCGCTGCAGCGTCTGCTGCACGCCGCGCGTGATCGTGTAGTGCTCTTCGCCAATCACGTTCGGGTCGATCTGACGCGAGGTCGAATCGAGCGGGTCCACTGCCGGATAGATACCCAGCGAAGCGATGTCACGCGACAACACGACGGTTGCATCCAGGTGGCCGAAGGTCGTAGCCGGCGACGGGTCGGTCAAGTCATCCGCAGGGACGTACACGGCCTGAACGGACGTGATCGAGCCGGTCTTCGTCGACGTGATGCGCTCTTGCAGCTTGCCCATTTCTTCAGCCAGCGTCGGCTGATAGCCCACTGCCGAAGGCATACGGCCGAGCAGTGCGGACACTTCCGTACCCGCCAGCGTGAAACGATAGATGTTGTCGACGAAGAACAGCACGTCGAGGCCTTCGTCACGGAAGTGCTCGGCCATCGTCAGACCGGTCAGCGCGACGCGCAGACGGTTGCCCGGCGGCTCGTTCATCTGGCCATAGACCAGCGCGACCTTGTCGAGAACGTTCGAGTCCTTCATTTCGTGATAGAAGTCGTTCCCTTCACGGGTACGCTCGCCAACGCCCGCGAACACGGAGTAACCGCCGTGCTCCTTCGCGATGTTGTTGATGAGTTCCATCATGTTCACGGTCTTGCCCACGCCTGCACCGCCGAACAGACCGACCTTGCCGCCCTTCGCGAACGGGCAGATCAGGTCGATAACCTTGATGCCGGTTTCGAGCAGTTCCGTCGACGGCGACAGCTCGTCGAACGAAGGTGCGTTCTGGTGGATCGAACGCGTCGTTTCCGATTCGATCGGACCCGCTTCGTCGATCGGACGGCCGAGCACGTCCATGATGCGGCCGAGCGTCGGCTTGCCGACCGGCACGCTGATGGGCTTGCCCGTGTTCTTGACCATCGTGCCGCGGCGCAGGCCGTCGGATGCACCCAGACAGATGGTGCGAACCACGCCGTCGCCCAGCTGCTGCTGGACTTCGAGCGTCAGTTCGGTGCCTTCCAGAATGAGCGCGTCGTAAATCTTCGGCATTTGCGCACGCGGAAATTCCACGTCGATAACGGCGCCGATGCACTGTACGATCTTGCCTTCTACCAAAGCAGTAGTACTCATCGCATTTCCTTTAGATACTGTGTTCTTTCACGCGGCCGTCAGACCGCTGCGGCGCCGCCGACGATTTCCGACAATTCTTTCGTAATCGCGGCCTGGCGGCTCTTGTTGTAGACGAGCTGCAGTTCGTTGATCACGGTCTTCGCGTTGTCCGACGCGGCCTTCATCGCGACCATGCGCGCGGATTGCTCCGACGCCATGTTTTCCGCGACCGCCTGATAGACGAGCGCTTCGACGTAGCGCACGAGAAGCTCGTCCACCACGGTTTGCGCGTCCGGCTCGTAGATGTAGTCCCACGAGGTCTTCGGCGTGACGCCGTCTTCGTCCTTCGCGTCCAGGTCGTCCACCGACAACGGCAGCAGTTGCTCGATCACCGCTTCCTGCTTCATGGTGTTGATGAAGCGCGTGTACGCGAGGTACACCGCGTTGATCTTGCCTTCCGAATACAGGTCGAGCTGCACCTTGATCGCGCCGATCAGCTTTTCCAGATGCGGCGTGTCGCCCAGTTGCGTGACTTGCGACACGACCTTCGCCTTCAGGCGATTCAGGAAGCCGAGTCCCTTGCCGCCGATCGCCGAAGCTTCGATCTGGACACCGCTTTGATCGAGTTCCTTGATCTTGTTCAGCGACGCACGCAGGATGTTCGTGTTCATGCCGCCGCACAGACCCTTGTCGGTCGTGACGAGGATCAGGCCGGCCGTCTTTGCGCCCTTGTTCTCGACCATGAACGGATGGCGATACTCGGGGTTCGCACGGCTCATGTGCGATGCGATCGAACGGACCTTGTCGGCATACGGACGGGCGGAACGCATGCGCTCCTGGGCGCGGCGCATCTTCGATGCGGCGACCATTTCCATCGCTTTCGTGATCTTGCGCGTGTTCTGCACGCTCTTGATCTTGCCGCGAATTTCCTTCATTCCAGCCATTGCTTACTCCTTGATCGAAGCCGCGCGACGTCCGGTGACATCGCGCGTTGCTCCTCTATCCCGATCAATAAGCGCCCGACTTCTTGAAGTCCTTCAGCGCGGCATGCAGTGCGCCTTCGTCGTCCTTCGACAAGTCTTTATTGTCTTCGATGCGCTTAATCAGATCGCCGTGGCTGGTCTTCAGGAATTCGCGCATGCCCTTTTCGAATGCGAGCACTTGCGAAACTTCGAGATCGTCCAGATAGCCGTTGTTGGCTGCGAACAGCGCGACGGCCAGTTCCCACACTTGCAGCGGCTGATACTGCGGCTGCTTCAGCAGTTCCGTCACGCGGCGGCCGCGCTCGAGCTGCTTGCGGGTGGCTTCGTCGAGGTCCGATGCGAACTGCGCGAACGCGGCGAGCTCACGATACTGCGCGAGGTCGGTACGGATACCGCCCGACAGCTTCTTGATGACCTTCGTCTGAGCCGCACCGCCGACGCGCGACACCGACACGCCCGCGTTGATAGCAGGGCGGATACCGGCGTTGAACAGGTCGGTTTCCAGGAAGATCTGGCCGTCGGTAATCGAGATCACGTTCGTCGGAACGAATGCGGTCACGTCGCCGGCTTGCGTTTCGATGACCGGCAGTGCCGTCAGCGAACCGCTCTTGCCTTTCACTTCGCCGTTCGTGAACTTCTCGACGTACTCTTCCGAGACCCGAGCCGCACGCTCGAGCAGACGCGAGTGCAGATAGAACACATCGCCGGGATACGCTTCGCGGCCCGGCGGACGGCGCAGCAGCAGCGAGATCTGGCGATACGCCCACGCCTGCTTGGTCAAGTCGTCATAGACGATCAGCGCATCTTGGCCGCGATCGCGGAAGTATTCGCCCATCGTGCAGCCGGCGTACGGCGCGAGGTACTGCATCGCGGCCGATTCCGAAGCCGAAGCCGCCACGACGATGGTGTAAGCCATCGCGCCGGTTTCCTCGAGCTTGCGCACCACGTTCATGATCGACGAAGCCTTCTGGCCGATCGCGACGTAGATACAGATGAGATCCTTGCCCTTCTGGTTGATGATCGCGTCGACGGCCACCGCGGTCTTGCCGCACTGACGGTCGCCGATGATCAGCTCGCGCTGGCCACGGCCGATCGGCACCATCGAGTCGATCGACTTCAGACCCGTCTGCACCGGCTGCGACACCGACTTACGCCAAATCACGCCCGGGGCGATCTTTTCGATTGCGTCCGTTGCCTTCGCGTTGATCGGGCCTTTACCGTCGATCGGGTTGCCGAGCGCGTCGACCACACGGCCGACGAGTTCCGGACCGACCGGCACTTCCAGAATGCGGCCCGTCGTCTTGACGATGTCGCCTTCCGAGATGTGCTCGTACTCGCCGAGAATAACGGCGCCGACCGAGTCACGTTCGAGGTTCAGCGCGAGGCCGAAGGTGTTGCCCGGGAATTCGAGCATTTCGCCCTGCATCACGTCCGACAGGCCGTGGATACGCACGATACCGTCGGTCACGGAGATCACGGTGCCCTGGTTGCGAACGTCCGCGCTCGCTTCAAGGCCCTGGATCCGGCTCTTGATCAGCTCGCTGATCTCAGAGGGATTGAGTTGCATTATTCGCTCCTGATAGTCAATTCTGTTGCGTGCCAGTCATCAGACTCGGTTGATCGCATTAATTCGCAAATTAAGCGGTCAGAGCCGTCTGCATGCTGGCGAGGCGCGCGCGGACCGAGGTATCGAGCACTTCGTCGCCAACCGTCACGCGAACGCCGCCGATCAGCGACTGATCGATTTCGACGGTCGGTTTCAGCTTGCGCTGGAACTTGCGTTCGAGGCTTGCAACGAGGTCGTTCAACTGTTCGCCTTCGAGGGGGAACGCGCTCACGATGTGAGCATCGGCAGCACCTTCACGGGCGTTCTTCAGCTCGTCGAACTGGACGGCGATTTCCGGCAGCAGCGGCAGGCGATGGTTCTCGACCAGCATGCCGACGAAGTTCTTCGCTTGAGGCTGGCTTTGGGCCAACGGCGACTTCACTGCGGCGAGCAGGAGATCGACGATTTGCTGGCGGCTCACCTTCGGGCTCGAAGCGACCGTTTCCACTTCGGGCAGACGCGCAACCTGTGCCAGCTCCTCAACGAAGGTGGACCAGCCCGCGAGATCGCCGGTTTCGGCCACGCGGAACAGCGCTTCTGCGTAAGGACGAGCGATGGTTGCAAGTTCGGCCATGATCAGAGCTCGGTTTTGAGTTGATTCAGCAGATCGGCGTGTGCCTTCTGATCGACTTCGCGCTTCAGAATCTGCTCAGCGCCTTTCACAGCCAGCGCAGCGACTTCGCCACGCAGCGCTTCGCGAGCCTTCACGATTTGCTGGTCGGCGTCGGCCTTGGCTTGCGCAACGATACGCGCGGCTTCGGCTTGAGCGTTGGCCTTGATTTCTTCTGCGACTGCGGCAGCGCGCTTTTCAGCGTCGGCGATGCGTTGCTGGCCGTCGTTGCGCGCTTGCGCGAGTTCCTGGTCGACGCGCTTGTGCGCAGCTTCGAGTTCCGCTTTGCCCTTGTCGGCGGCGGCGAGGCCGTCGGCAATCTTCTTCGAGCGCTCGTCGAGGGCGTTGATCAACGGCGGCCACACGAACTTCATCGTGAACCACGCGAGGATCAGAAACACGACCATTTGCGCAAACAGGGTTGCGTTGAGATTCACGGTGTTTCCTTAAACGTTGCTTGATCGGAGGTGAAACGGTTAAAAGGCGCTCATCGGCTTGTTGAGCTCGATCAGCGCCTCACCCGTTCCGTTCAGCGTCTTTAAAAAGTCAGACGCACACTTCCGAGGAACCTCAGCCTGCGAGCTTCGAGAGCAGCGGGTTCGCGAACGCAAACAGCATTGCCACACCAACGCCGATCAGGAACGCCGCGTCGATCAGACCAGCCAGCAGGAACATCTTGGTCTGCAGCGGGTTCATCAGTTCCGGCTGGCGGGCGCATGCTTCGATGTACTTGCCGCCCATCAGACCGATACCGATACAGGCGCCGATTGCACCCAGGCCGATGATGATGCCGATACCGATGGCGGTCAGACCTTGGATGTTGGCGATGAAAGCTTGCATGATCACTCCTTTGATTAAAGACTTTGGAACTGGATTTATAAAAAACGAAAACCTAAAACCTGAACGATTCCGGAACGTGCCGCAACGCGTCAGTGCGAGTCATGCGCCTGGCCGATGTACACCAGCGTCAGCATCATGAAAATGAACGCCTGCAACAGCACGATCAGAATGTGGAAGATCGCCCAAACCGTGCCCGCGACCACGTGGCCGATGAAGCCGAGCACGGAAGCGTCCGCACCGAACGTCCACATGCTGCCCAGAAGGGCGATCAGCAGGAACAGCAGTTCGCCGGCGTACATGTTGCCGAACAGCCGCATGCCGAGCGACACCGTCTTGGCGACGAACTCGATGATGTTCAGCGCGAGGTTCGGAATCCACAGCAGCGGATGCGCGCCGAACGGAGCCGACAGCAGTTCGTGCACGAAGCCGCCAGCGCCCTTGATCTTGAAGTTGTAGTAGATCATCAGCACGAACACGCCGAGCGCGATACCGATGGTGCCGTTGAGGTCAGCCGTCGGAACGATGCGATGATGCGGAAGGACGTTTTCGAGACCGAGCCAGCCGATGATGCGCGGCGGCAGATCCACGGGGATGAAGTCGAGCGAGTTCATCAGGGCGACCCAGACGAACACGGTCAGCGCGAGCGGAGCGATGAAGCGGCGGCTGCCGTGGATCATCGACTTCGACTGGTCTTCGACCATTTCGACCAGCATCTCGATGGCGCACTGGAAACGGCCGGGAACACCGGACGTCGCCTTGCGTGCAGCAAGACCGAGAATGACGATGGTGATGACACCGCACACGATCGACCAGAACAGCGTGTCGAGATTCCAGACGTGGATGTCGAAGATCGACGTCTGTGCGTGCGTGGAAAGATTCTGCAAGTGGTGCGCAATGTACTCGGACGGATCCAGAGCGTGCGTTCCTTCGCTAGCTGCCATATCGTTAAAGCCACCCAAATTGTCAAAAATCTTTCGCCGCCTGTCGCTTCCGAGCCGCCGCTTCGCGTCGCGGCTCCGGGTCGAGAGGCCCGAGTGCGGCACAACGTCCGCACTTGTTCATACGTGATGCTACTTACAATCCGTGCTGCGGGCACTTACCTGGGACGTCAAGAATCGTCACCGAAGCGCCATTGCAACCCAGTAAGTCTTCAGAGCGACGATGTACGTAACGAGCAGCGGCAACCACAACGCGCTCTTGTACCAGTACGCGACCGCCACGAACATGGCGATCGTCGCTCCCATCTTGAGCGCTTCGCCGATCATCCAGCTCATGATCGTCTCCGCGCCGCTCTTCGCCCGCAGGCGCGCGGCGAACAGAGCGCTCGGCACCCAGCAGATCGCTCCCCCCAGAAATGCGGACAGCGCAGCATCGCCCGGCGGCTTGTAGAACAGCCACCACAACAGCGTCGCACCCAGGGACAAAACCATTTGCGCTGCCACGACCTTAAACGGCGTGACACGCGATGGACGACTCACCTCGGGCCCAAACAGCTTCTGTGCCTGATCCCGCGTGAGCGGAACGATATTATTTTCTTGCGCTTCGGCATCCCACGAGTCGCTCGACGAACTGCGCGGCTGATTTCCGGAGGCGTTTTCATCGCCGGTTGCGTGAGCGTCCGGCGCTCGATTTTCCTCTCGCACCGTCTTCCAACCTTCAACCAAAAGTCCGGGAAAATCACCCTGCGCTTTCGCTGCGCTTTCGAGGTGGCCTAGCTGATAAATCCGGGCGATTGTAAGCGATTGTTGTCACGGATTCAATAGTTTAGGCGCGTCAAAAACCAAGCAGACGAACCTTAAAAAACGGTCTCAAAAGCGAGACTTTCCTTGCAATTGCAAGGAGATTTTCATTCGATGGAGGAGCCTGCGCCGAGCATCAAACGAGCGCCCAGCCGATGACGATTGCCACGATCCAGAACGGGATCGACACCATGTGAAATGGCATCCACATGCCTTTTTCACCCGACAAGCGCACGGCGATGAGATTCGCGAGCGAACCGATTGCGATACCGAATCCACCGACGCTCACGCCAAATGCGAGCGCGCGCCAGTCCTTCGAGAACTCCGCGAGCACGATGGCCGCCGGCACGTTGCTGATGGCCTGCGACAGCACCGCGCCCGCCGCATACGCGCGCATCGGCGTATCGATGCCTATATGGCCGATGCCTGCGTGAATCGACGGCAAGGCGGCCGCGCTGCGGAGCACGATGAACATCATCACGAAGATGAGGAGCAGCAGCCAGTCGATCTTCAACACGACTTCACGTCGCCACAACAGGAAGACGGCCGCCAGAACGGCCAGCGCCGGGCCGGCGTGATGCGCATCGGCGAGCGCGACGAACGCCGCAAACGCGAGCACGCTGACACCGCACAGCACGCGATCGACGCGATGTTCCTCGACATCGCCGGAAAGATCCAGCGGCTCCGCGCGGAACATCGCGAACGTGACGATGCCGAGCAGCGCCATCAACGCGGCGCACAGCGGCAGCATCGCCCAGACGAACGCCGGGAAGCCGACGCCGCTCGTCTGCCACAGGAAAAGGTTCTGGGGATTGCCGAGCGGCGTGAGAATCGAGCCTGCGTTGACCGACAGCGCAATGACGATGACGAGCCGTTTGATCGGCAGCGGCGCGAGCTTGTGCAACGACAAGGCGAGCGGCACGACGGCGAAGAGCGCAACGTCGTTGGTCAGCACCGTGGACAGGCCCGCGGCGAGCGCCACGAGCAGCAGCGCCAATGTACGCTCGCCATGAATGTGATGCACGAGGCGATGCGCGGCCCACATCAGGAATCCTGATAATTCGATGGCCTTGGTCAGCACCAGCAGGCCCGCGAGTGTAAGCACCGTCTGCCAGTCGACGAGACCCGGCAGGGACATCCACGGACGTGGGTGGGCGATCTGCAACACGACGAGCGCGAATACCAAAATGGCGAGAACCGGCTCTTTCGAGACGGCCCGCCAGATGCGCGCAAGAAAGTCGGAACGTGTACGGTTGACGTCGAATTCGGACAAGATGTGCGCGGGTCAGGCTGTGGGAGTCGTCGCTTCGATGCTGCCGCGCAGCTTCGTCAGAATGCCTTCGAGCGAGTCGAGCGTGCCGAAATCGATCGTGACTTTTCCGCGCCCTCTTCCGCCCAGCTTGATCTTCACGTTGGCCGATAGCAGATCCGACAACTCTTCTTCGAGCCGACGCGTATCACGTCCGCCGTCGTTTGCGGCGCGTGCTTTTGTCGCAGGCGCTTCCTTGGTCGTCGCCGCGACGAGGCGCTCCGTTTCACGCACCGACAAGCGGCGATTGACAACGTGATTGGCAAGTTGAATTTGCGTCGCTGCGTCGACGGCGAGCAACGCGCGCGCGTGGCCCATGTCGAGGTCGCCGGCGAGGAGCATCGTCTGAACGGGCGTCGCCAGGTTCAAAAGACGCAACAGATTAGAGACGGCGCTGCGCGAGCGGCCGACCGACTCGGCAGCCTGTTCGTGCGTGAAGCTGAACTCATCGAGCAGGCGCTGGATGCCCTGCGCCTCTTCCAGCGGATTCAAATCCTCGCGCTGGATGTTTTCGATCAGCGCCATCGCTGCGGCAGCCTGATCTGGCACGTTTTTTACGAGAACGGGGACTTCATCGAGCCCCGCCAGGCGCGCGGCGCGAAAACGCCGCTCGCCCGCGATGATTTCATAGTGATCGTCGCCGACGGAGCGCACGAGGATCGGTTGCATCAGCCCTTGCGCGCGGATACTCGCCGCGAGCTCCTGAAGCGCGCCCTCGTCCATGCGCGTGCGCGGCTGATACTTCCCGGCCTGCAGCTTGTCGAGCGGCAACACCGACGGCGTGCCTTCACCGCGCACGGCTTCCGTAATGTCGACGCTGCCGCCGAGCAATGCATCCAGGCCTCGGCCCAAACCCTTCTTTTTCATCACAGCGCTCATTTCGGTTCCTCCATCGGCGTGACTGCCGCATCGAATGGGTTTGCTTAGTTGAGGTCGAGCGCACGCACGCGCTCGATCATTTCCGTGCCGAACTGGATATACGCCTGCGCGCCGCGCGACGATTTGTCGAACACGACACCCGGCAGCCCGTAGCTCGGCGCCTCGGCAAGACGCACATTGCGCGGGATCACGACGTCGAACAGCTTGCTGCCGAAATGCTCTTTCAACTGATCCGACACTTGTTGTTGCAGCGTGATCCGGGGATCGAACATCACGCGCAGCAAGCCGATGACCTTCAGGTCGCGGTTCAGATTGGCGTGAACCTGCTTGATCGTGTTCACGAGGTCGGACAGCCCCTCCAGCGCGAAGTATTCGCACTGCATTGGAATCACGACGCCGTGCGCCGCGCACAACGCGTTGAGCGTCAGCAGCGAAAGCGCCGGGGGGCAATCGATCAGCACGAAGTCATAGTCATCGACTACTTCTTCGATCGCGACGCGAAGAATGCGCTCGCGGTTTTCCATGTCCACGAGTTCGACTTCCGCGCCAGCGAGTTCGCGATTGGCCGGCAGCACGTCGTAACCAACGGCCTCCGGACGGGTACGCGCTTCGCGCAGCGTGACGCCATCGACGAGCACTTCGTAAACCGTGTTCTCGCACGCGGCCTTGTCGATGCCGCTACCCATGGTCGCGTTGCCCTGCGGGTCCAGGTCGATCAGCAACACGCGCTGACCCAGCCCCGCGAGGCTCGCCGCAAGATTGACCGCTGTCGTGGTCTTTCCAACGCCGCCCTTCTGATTTGCGACGCAGAAGATTTTTGCCATCGTTTAGTGTCCTCGTTTCTTCGCTGTCAGAAGATCAGCGTGCCTGGAATGGCGGATGAAAACCTTCAACGAACCGTCATACCGGCTCGACGGCAATCTCGACGAGATGCCGTTCGGCGTCGAGCATCGGCACATTCAAGCGCTCGATGCCGAGCACCGTGGCGCCCGCCGGCACTCGCGCGGCTTCGGCATCTGGCTTCACCCCTTTCATCGCCAGAATCCGCCCGTTGTCCGCAACCAGATGACGCGAAAGTGTAACGAAATCGGAGAGCTCTGCGAATGCGCGCGACACGATTACATCGAATTTTTCCGGTACTTCGATGCCTGGACGTAAACTTTCGACGCGCCCGGTTACGACAGACAGATTGTTCAGACCTAACTGGGCCTTCGCCTGCGACTGAAAAGCTGTTTTCTTGTGGACGATGTCATTCAACGTCACACGCACATCTGGCTGCGCGATCGCCAGCACGACGCCGGGCAAACCGCCGCCCGAACCGACGTCCAGCAGAGTCGACGGATTTCGCTCGGATACAGCCGGGACGATCGCGAGCGAATCCAGAATGTGCTGGATCAGCATCTGCTGCGGGTCGCGGATTGCCGTCAAGTTATAGACGGAGTTCCACTTGGCGAGCAGCGCGACATAATCGAGTAATTTCTGGCTTTGCGAAGACGACAGCGCGAGGCCGAGCGCGGCGACGCCCCTTTCGAGCGTCGTCGCCAGAGTTTGGTTGCGCTCCGTCATTGAACCGCCGTCGTATTACCGCTTGCCGAATCGTCGCTAGGCGAGTTGCGGCCGCGACGTCCCGCGCCGCGCTTCAGATGCACCATCAGCAGCGAGATCGCGGCCGGCGTAATGCCCGAGATTCGCGATGCCTGACCGATGGTCTCGGGCCGGTGCTGAATCAGTTTCTGGCGAGCTTCAAACGACAGGCCGCGGACTTCGTTGTAGTCGAGACCTTCGGGCAGGCGCGTATTTTCCTGCGCGCCGTTCCGCACGATCTCGTCCGCTTGCCTGTCGATGTAACCTTGATACTTCACGCCGATTTCGATTTGCTCCTTGATCTGGCTGAGAAGAACCGAATCCTCCGCTAACGGCGCGTCCGGGCCACACGCTCCGTCGCGCAGCGCGCAGATGCCGTCGTACGAAACACCCGGCCGGCGCAGCAGATCCGCCAAGGTGTACTCATGGTCGATCGGCTTGCCGAGCAACGCGGTCGCCTCTTCGGCCGGCAGCGTCTTCGGGTTGACCCATGTCGAGCGAAGACGCTGTGTTTCACGTGAAACAGCGTCGCGCTTGCGGCTGAACGCGTCCCAGCGAATATCGTCGATGACACCAAGCTCGCGGCCAATTTCCGTGAGACGCATATCCGCGTTGTCCTCGCGGAGCGACAGACGGTACTCCGCGCGGCTCGTGAACATGCGGTACGGCTCAGATACGCCCCGCGTCACGAGATCGTCTACGAGCACGCCCAGATACGCCTGATCTCGACGCGGCGACCACGCCTCTTTACCTTGGACTTGGAGTCCGGCGTTGATTCCCGCAAGCAAGCCTTGCGCAGCTGCCTCTTCGTAGCCGGTCGTACCGTTGATCTGTCCGGCGAAGAACAAGCCGTTGATCGCCTTCGTTTCCAACGACGCCTTCAGCGCCCGCGGATCGAAGTAGTCGTATTCGATCGCATAGCCAGGACGAAGGATGTGCGCGTGCTCCAGGCCCCGCATCGAGCGCACGAGCTCGAGTTGCACGTCGAACGGCAGACTCGTGGAGATGCCGTTTGGATAGAACTCGTTCGTGGTCAGTCCTTCCGGCTCCAAGAAGATCTGGTGCGCGTCTTTGGAAGCGAAGCGGTGGATCTTGTCCTCGATCGACGGGCAATAGCGCGGTCCGACGCCTTCAATAACGCCCGTATACATCGGCGATCGATCGAGTCCGGAGCGAATGATGTCATGCGTCCGTGCATTCGTGTGCGTGACCCAGCACGGCATTTGACGCGGATGCTGCTCTACTCGACCCAGAAACGAAAATACCGGGATCGGATCGAGGTCGCCCGGTTGCTCTTCGAGCTGGGAGAAATCTATCGTGCGGCCATCGATGCGCGGCGGCGTGCCCGTTTTGAGACGGCCCTGAGGCAGCTTCAATTCCTTCAGACGCGCGGAAAGCGACACCGCAGCGGGATCGCCCGCGCGACCGCCGACATAGTTATTCAGACCAACGTGGATCTTCCCATCGAGGAACGTCCCTGCGGTCAGTACGACGGCGCGCGCGCGGAAACGCAGACCCACCTGGGTCACAGCACCGACGACGCGATCGCCCTCGACCATCAAATCATCGACCGCTTGCTGGAACAGCCAGAGATTCGGTTGATTTTCCAGCCGATGGCGGATCGCCTGCTTGTACAGAAGGCGATCAGCTTGGGCGCGCGTCGCCCGCACCGCCGGCCCCTTCGACGAATTGAGAATGCGGAACTGAATGCCGGACTCGTCCGTCGCCGCAGCCATGGCGCCGCCGAGCGCGTCGACCTCCTTGACGAGATGGCCTTTGCCAATCCCGCCAATGGACGGATTACAGCTCATCTGACCGAGCGTCTCGATGTTATGGGTCAAAAGCAGCGTTTTGCAGCCCATACGCGCGGAGGCGAGCGCCGCCTCAGTGCCCGCGTGACCGCCTCCGACGACGATCACATCAAATTCTGTGGGATAAAGCATTGGGATATCGTGTGCGAACGACACGAACCTGAAGAGAGAATAGCTTTGAATTATAACGGTTTCTTCCCGCCCTCGAATTCGGTCAAACGGGCAGAGACGAAAAAATGGCGTGTTTCACGTGAAACACGCCATCGGTGGGCACCGCCGTTGTGGCGTCTAAGCCACTTTTTTCGTCAGGCCAAGATAAGTCTCGATAACTTGGGGATTGTGTTGAAGCGCATCTGCGTTCCCTTCGAGGGCAAACTCACCCGTCTCGAGAACATAGCCGTAGTCGGAGATTTGCAGCGCCGCGCGTGCATTTTGTTCAATCAGCAGCGTGGCAACGCCCGTCTGACGCAGAGCGCTGATGATATGGAAAATCTCCTTGACGATCAGCGGCGCCAGCCCGAGGCTCGGCTCGTCGAGCATGAGAATTTGCGGCTTACCCATCAGCGCGCGGCCCACCGCCAGCATCTGTCTCTCTCCACCCGACAAGGTTCCGGCCGCTTGCTTCCGCCGTTCCTTCAGTCGCGGGAAAAGCTGAAACACATGATCGAGCTGATCGAGATAATTCCGTTCGCCTGCCTTCTTACGCCGATAAGCGCCGAGCACGAGGTTGTCCTCTACCGCCATCGTCGCGAATAGCTCGCGTTTTTCCGGCACCAGGCACATTCCACGCGCGACACGACGCTCAATCGGTAACGCAGAGATATCTTCTCCAAGATATCGCACAACACCCTTCGAATGCCCCGTCTGCGGCAGCGCGCCCATGATCGCGTTAAGCAGCGTCGACTTTCCCGCGCCGTTCGGCCCGATGACGGAAACGATCTGCCCCGCGCCGACGGTGAGCTTGCCGTCGTGCAACGCCTCGACCTTGCCGTAGCGTACCGACAAGCCGTCCACTTGAAGAATCGGATCTGCCATCATTCCACCCCACCCAAATATGCTTCGAGCACCGCAGGATCCTTCTGGACTTCTGTCGGCAATCCTTCGGCGATCTTGGTGCCGAACTCCATCACCACAAGCCGATCCGTCAGATTCATCACGAAGTCCATGTCGTGTTCGACCAGAAGAATGCTCATCCCTTCGGCGCGAAGTTTTCGCAGCAAGTCAGCCAGTTGTAGCTTTTCCTGATACCGCAAGCCAGCGGCAGGTTCGTCCAACAGCAACAGAGTCGGATCGCAGCACAGCGCGCGGGCGATTTCCAGAATCCGCTGCTGACCCAGCGCGAGACTCCCCGCTTCGCTATAAATATGCTTCTCCAGCCCGACGCGCTTGATCTGCTTCGCGGCCTCCGCCATCAGCCGCGCTTCCTCCGACGCATTCAGACGGACGACGCTGCGCCAGACGCCCGTATTGCCACGCAGATGCGCTCCGATCGCGACGTTCTCCAGAACGGTCATCCCCGGCAGCATCTTGACGTGTTGAAACGTCCGCCCGATGCCACGTTTGACGATCTCGCGCGAAGTCAGCTTCTCGATGCGTTCGCCGTGAAAACTGATCGCGCCGCTCGTCGCTTGAAGCACGCCTGTGACGAGATTGAACGTCGTGGATTTGCCTGCGCCGTTTGGTCCGATCAAACCGATGATCTCGCCCGCCTTCACCTCGAAACTGACATCATTCACCGCGACGAGCCCACCGAACTGCTTGCGCGCCTTGTCGACAACCAGCAAGCGCTCGCCCGCCGTCGGTTTGCTGCGCTGCGGTAGGGCGTCGCCGTGATCTGGAACGTGAGCGCGAGGACCACGAGGAAAGATGCGCGCGACGAACGGCCATACGCCCTGTCTCGCGTATTGCAACAGCAGAACCATCACGACGCCGAAAACGATGATCTCAAAATTGCCGTTGGCGCCGATCAGCTTGGGCAGAAGCGTCTGCAGATAATCCTGCAGAACGGTGAGGATCGTCGCACCGAGAATCGCACCCCAGACGTGCGACACGCCGCCGACCACCGCCATGAACAGGAACTCGATGCCGTGATTCAGCCCGAACGGCGTCGGATTCACCGCGCGCTGCAAGTGCGCGTACAGGAAGCCGGAAATGGCCGCCAGAACTGCTGCATAAATGAAGATGACCACGCGCATCCACGCCGTATTGACCCCCATCGCCTCGGCCATCGTGCCGCCTCCGCGCAATGCGCGAATCGCGCGGCCTGGCCGACTATTAAGCAGATTCTGAACAGATATCACCGCGAGCAGCACGACGACCCAGATCAGGTAGTAGATGCTGCGCCCCGATTCGAGCTGCCAGCCGAACACGTTGAGCACCGGAATCCCATTGATGCCGTCGTACTTGCCGAGCAGTTCCATGTTGCCGAACAAATAGAACAGCGAGAGCCCCCACGCGATCGTCCCGAGCGGCAGAAAGTGCCCGGACAGACGCATCGTGATAAGACCGAGCAGCAGCGCGATAAATGCCGTCAGCACGACGCCTGCGATGAGCGCGAGCCACGGCGAGACGCCATAGCGCGTCGTCAGGAAGGCCGTCGCGTATGCGCCCACGCCGACAAACGCAGCCTGGCCGAAGCTCGTCATCCCGCCGATGCCCGTCAGCAGAACGAGGCCGATCGCGACGATCGAATAGAGGCCGATGTAGTTCAGCAGCGTGATCCAGTACTCGGGCACGGCGACCGGCCCGGGCAGAATCGGCAACGCGAAAACGATCAGCAGAAAGATCCAGAAAGAACGGAATTTCATCGGCTCACTCCTCGTCCTCATCCGAATGCGGGCTCGCCAGGCTTCGCCACAGCAGCACCGGAATAATCAGCGTAAAGACGATCACCTCCTTGTACGCGCTCGCCCAGAACGACGAATACGATTCGAGCAGACCCACGAGCAGCGACCCCGCCGCCGCGAGCGGATAGCTCACCAGACCGCCGACGATCGCGCCCACGAAACCCTTCAGGCCGATCAGAAAGCCCGAGTCGTAGTAGATCGTCGTGATGGGCGCGACGAGCACGCCGCAGAGCGCGCCGAGCCCGGCCGCGAGCGTGAACGCGAGGCGCCCCGCCTGTGTCGTGCCGATGCCCACGAGCCGCGCGCCCAGACGATTCACCGACGTCGCGCGCAACGCCTTGCCGGAAATCGAGCGATCGAAGTAGAAGTACAACGCGACGATCAACACGACAGCCGTCCCCACGACCCACAGGCTTTGCCCGGAGATTGATACGCTGCCCAGATTGAAGTTGGCGTCGGAGAATGCCGTCGTGCGCGATCCTTCGGCGCCGAACATCACGAGCCCGAGGCCGACCATCGCGAAGTGCACGGCGACCGCGACGATCAGCAGCAACAGCGTGCTCGCCTCCGCGATCGGCTCATAGGCGAGGCGATAGACGAACGGCCCCATCGGCACGACGATGAGAAGCGTCAGCGCGATCTGCGCGAACATCGGCAAAGGCTGCGCAAAAGCGGCTTGCGTAATGCCCCAAACCGCAACGGGAAACAGCAGATACTTGCCGGCCAGGACGGTGAGCAAGCGTCCGATCTGGTGATATCGCGAAGGATGCCGAACGATGCCAGCGAGTTCGGCGATAAAGCAGCCGACGCCCATCGCGATGAGCAAATAGCAGGTGGCGGGCAGCTTCTGCGTCTGCAGCGCGGCCAGCGTGAGCGCGCCATACGCGACGAACTCGCCCTGCGGAATGAAAATGACGCGTGTCACGGAGAACACGAGCACCAGCGCGAGCGCGAGCAACGCGTAGATCGCGCCCGTGGTGATCCCGTCCTGCGCGAGGATCGCCGCAATCGATAAGTCCATACTTCCTCTTTGGAGCTTCTTGTGAAACATGGTCAAGCGGCGCGCCGTTGCCGGTGCGCCGCTTGTTCTACGAGATCATCTCGAATTTAAGAAACAGGAACGCGCGGGTAAGGCGCGTTCCACGACATCAGTCGTTCAGCAGCTTCCACTTGCCGTCGACGATCTGCACCATCACGCGCGCGCGATTGTCGAAGCCGTTGTGATCGGTCGGCGTCATGTTCATGATGCCGTGCGACACCGGCAGATCCTTGAGGTTTTCGAGCGCCGCGCGCAGCGCTTCGCGGAACTCCGGCGTGCCCGGCTGGCCCTTCTTCAGCGCTTCGGGAATCGCGCGCTGAAGCATCTGCCCGGCGTCCCAAGCGTGGCCGCCGAACGTCGACAGCGAACCCGCGCCGTAGGCCTTCTCGTATGCGTCCTTATACGCAGCCGACGACTTCTTAACCGGATTGCTCTCCGGCAATTGCTCGGTGACGAGCACCGGGCCGGCGGGCAGGATCTCGCCCTCGCAATCCTTGCCGCACACGCGCAGGAAGTCGTTGTTGGCGACGCCGTGCGTCTGATAGACCTTGCCCTTGTAGCCGCGCTCCTTCAGCGCCTTCGCCGGCAGCGCGGACGGCGTGCCCGCACCCGCGATCAGCACCGCGTCGGGGTTCGCGCCCATCGTCTTCAGCACCTGGCCGGTCACGGACGTGTCCGTGCGGTTGAAGCGCTCGTTCGTGACGATCTTCAGCTTGTGCGCCGTGGCCGCCGTGTTGAACACGTTGTACCAGCCGTCGCCGTAGGCATCGGCGAAGCCGATGAAGCCCACGGTCTTCACGCCGTGCTTCTCCATGTAGCTCGCGATCGCGTCGGCCATGAGCGCGTCGTTCTGCGGCGTCTTGAAGACCCACGCTTTCTTCGCGTCCATCGGCGAGATGATCGCGGCCGAGGCGGCCATCGAGATCATCGGCGTCTTGCCCGCGGCGGCCGGGTCGATCATCGCGAGCGAGTTTGGCGTCACGGTCGAGCCGACGATCGCATCGACGTGATCTTCGTCGATCAGCTTGCGCGTGTTCTGCACGGCTCGGCTCGTGTCGGAACCGTCGTCGAGCACGATCCATTCGACCGACTTCCCGCCGATTTCCTTGGGCAACAGCGCGACCGTATTTTTCTCGGGAATCCCGAGCGATGCCGCCGGTCCCGTCGCCGAGAGCGTCACGCCGATCTTCACTTGCGCGAGCGCCGCGCCCGCGCCCGCGAACACGCTGCCCGCGATGGCGAGCGCGATGCCGGTCTTGATCCATGCCTTCTTCGTTTTCATTGCTTGTCTCCAAACGCGCACACTGGCGGTGCGTTGCTGCGAGTTGTTATCGATGCGACTTTCGAGGCCAATCAAAGAGCCGCCCCAATCTATTTACCGCGATACTGCGTGCCAAGGCTCGTTTTCCCTGACCGTTGCGCCCTCTTCTTCGTCGGGGCTTTCGTTGCACAGCGCAGAAAAAAGGCGCGTTCGAAACGACGCGCCTTTTTTCCTCGAATCAGTTCACATGCGATTGCGTCAGTTGCCCGAGAGCTTCCACTTGCCGCCTACGATCTCCACCATCACGCGGGCGCGCTGGTCCAGTCCGGAGTGATCGTTGGGGCTCATGTTGAAGATGCCGTGCGATGCAGGCAGATTCTTCGTCTCTTCGATGGCCGCGCGCAGCGCTTCGCGGAACGCCGGCGTGCCGGGCTGGCCCTTCTTCAGCGCAATGGGAATCGCGCGCTGCAGAATGAGGCCCGCGTCCCACGCGTGACCGCCGAAGGTCGACACCGAACCCGCGCCGTAGGCGCCTTCATACGCTTTCTTGTACGTGAGCGCGGCCTGCTTCACGGGATTGCTGTCGGGCAACTGCTCCGCGACGAGCAGCGGTCCGGCGGGCAGGAACGTGCCTTCGCAATCCTTGCCGCACACGCGCAGGAAGTCGTTATTGGCGACGCCGTGCGTCTGATAGATCTTGCCCTTGTAGCCGCGCTCCTTGAGCGTCTTCTGCGGCAGCGCGGCCGGCGTGCCCGCGCCCGCGATCAGCACCGCGTCCGCGTTCTGCGACATCGTCTTAAGCACCTGGCCCGTCACCGATGCGTCGTTGCGCGCGAAGCGCTCGTTCGCGACGATCTTCAGCTTCGCGAGATCGGCCGCTTTCGAGAATTCCTTGAACCAGCTCTCGCCGTAGGCATCGGAGAAGCCGATGAACGCGACCGTCTTCACGCCATGATTCGACATGTGCTGCGCGATGGCGGTGGCCATCAGAATGTCGTTCTGCGGCGTCTTGAAGACCCACGCCTTTTTCGCATCCATCGGTTCGACGATGCTCGCGGCTGCGGCCATCGAGATCATCGGCGTGTGCGTTTCAGCGGCGATGTCGGTCATCGCGAGCGAGTTCGGAACGACGGTCGAGCCGACGAGCGCATCGACATGATCTTCGCTCGTCAGCTTGCGCGCGTTTTTCACGGCTTGCGTGGAATCGGTGGCGTCGTCGAGAACGATGTATTCCACCTTCTGCCCGGCGACCTCCTTCGGAAGCAACGAAACGGTGTTCTTCTCGGGAATGCCAAGCGACGCCGCCGGGCCCGTTGCCGAAACCGTCACGCCGATTTTCACGTCCGCCAAAACCTGATTGCTGATTACCGCCGATAATGCCGCGACGGCCATTGCGACCGTCTTTCCGCGTAATGCCAACTTCATTGATTTGCGCCCCGTAAATCGTGCTTGTGCGTAAAGAATCGCCTGCGGATATGTCCGTGATTCGCGCCGCCTCGAATCGCCGACCGACGGGTCGGGAAATGCAGTTTAGCGGACGAAAGCGCCGGGCAGCAAGCGTTTTGAAGGGTCTTCCCGGGCTTCGAACGTTGTTTTTTCAGCGCTTTTCCGACGACGCCGCACGCATCCCTAAGCCCTCGGGAAAACCCCGCCTTAAATCCGTCGAGGGATTAATTCGTATTATCGACGGGCAAATAAAAAAGCGCTGTTGGACTCATCCAACAGCGCTTTTCGGTCGGGCACTTCGTGCCTCATGTCTCCTCGTTCTCCACCTCAAAAATCTGGGTGCAACAGAACTAGGACGCATGTTAAAGAACGCAACAGTGCCCGGCAACCTAGCATTTACCCTAGTGGTGCACAAAAGCACCTCAACGGGGCGTATTTCTTGCAATACAGCGCGCTTCTCGCGAAGCCCCAATTAATTCGCAATTCAAAGTAAATCGCTTCAGCCTTGCAGCGGCCGAACCCGCGCAACGATCTCCCCGACAATTCCGCGACGGAACGCCAGCACGCACGCGATGAAGATGACGCCCGTCACGATCGTCACCGATTCGCCCAGCGAGTTGAACCACGTTACGCCCGTGAGCCGCGCGATGCCGCTGCCGATATCGCCGAGCCGGTCTTCCAGCGCGACGATGATCGCCGCGCCGAGCAGCGGGCCGAACATCGTGCTCATGCCGCCGACGAGGGTCATCAGCACGACGAGGCCGGACATCGTCCAGTGCGCGTCGCCGAGGGTTTCGAAGCCGAGCACGAGCGTCTTCGTCGCGCCCGCGAAACCCGCGAGCCCCGCCGACAGCACGAACGCGAGCAGCTTGTAGCGCGACGTGTCGTACCCGAGCGAAATAGCGCGCGGCTCGTTCTCCTTGATCGCGATCAGCACTTGCCCGAACGGCGAATGCACGATGCGCACGATCAGCGCGAACGCGAGCAGCATCACCACGAGCACGACGTAATACAGCGTGATGTCGTTGCCCAGATCGATCGCGTTGAACAGCTTGCCGCGCGGCACGCCTTGCAGACCGTCTTCGCCATGCGTGAACGGCGCCTGGAGGAAGACGAAGTACACCATCTGCGCGAGCGCGAGCGTGACCATCGCGAAGTAGATGCCCTGGCGCCGAATCGCGATCAGGCCGGCGACGAGACCGAGCAGCGTCGCCGCCGCCGTGCCCGCGAGCACGCCGAGCTCCGGCGTGAAGTTGAGCGTCTGGATCGCGTAGCCGGCCACGTAGCCCGCGGAAGAGAGGAACATCGCGTGCCCGAACGACAGCAGCCCCGTATAGCCGATCAGCAAATTGAACGCGGCCGCGAAGAGCGCGAAGCACAGCACTTTCATCATGAACAGCGGATACACGCCGACGAACGGCGCCACGATCAGGCCGATCAGCAACAGGCCGTAGAGCGCTTTTCTCTGCATCATTTTTCCTTGCCGAAGAATCCTGCCGGGCGAATCATCAACACGATCGCCATGATGACGAAGACGACCGTCGCGGACGCTTCCGGATAGAACACGCGCGTCAAGCCTTCGATCACGCCGAGCAAGAGACCCGTGAGGATCGAGCCCATGATCGAACCCATGCCGCCGATCACGACCACCGCGAACACCGTGATGATCATCGACTGGCCCATCAGCGGCGACACCTGAATCACCGGCGCCGCAAGCACGCCCGCGAACGCCGCGAGCGCGACGCCGAAGCCGTAGGTGAGCGTAATCATCATCGGCACGTTGACGCCGAACGCCTCGACGAGCTTCGGATTCTCCGTGCCCGCGCGCAGATAAGCGCCGACGCGCGTCTTCTCGATCACGAACCACGTCGCGAAACACACGACGAGCGACGCCACGACCACCCACGCGCGATAGTTCGGCAGGAACATGAAGCCGAGATTGGTCGCGCCTTGCAGCAGCGACGGCACGTCGTAAGGCTGCCCCGACGAACCGTAGATCGAGCGAAACACGCCTTCGATCACGAGCGTGAGGCCGAACGTGAGCAGCAGCCCGTAGAGATGATCGAGCTTGTAGAGCCAGCGCAGCATCGATCGCTCGACGAAAACGCCGAACAGCCCGACGATGACGGGCGCGAGCACGAGCATCGCCCAGTACGGGACGTTGAAGTAGGAAGCGCCCATCCATGCGAGCATCGCGCCCAGCATGAAGAGCGCGCCGTGCGCGAAGTTGATGACGTTGAGCAAGCCGAAGATCACCGCGAGCCCGAGGCTCAGGATCGCGTAGAACGAGCCGTTCACCAGCCCGAGCAGCAGCTGGCTCATCATCGCGGCGAGTGGAATGCCGAAAATTTCCATTGAACCTGCCGTCAGAAACGTGTTGACGCGGTTGCGGCGGCCGAGCGGTCCTCTTGGCCGCCCGCCTCGCGAACGCGCTGAAGCACCGCCGAACGCTTACTTCCAGAGCTTGCAGCGCGACTCCGCCTTCGTGCCGAACGCCTGATCGCCCGGAATCGTCGCGGTGATCTTGTAGTAGTCCCACGGCTCCTTCGATTCCGACGGCTTCTTCACTTCCATCAGATACATGTCGTGGATCATCGAACCGTCTTCGCGGATGTAGCCCTTCGCGTAGAAGTCGTCGATCTTCGTCTTCTTGAGCTGCGCCATGATCTTGTCGCCGTCGGTCGTGCCCGCGGCCTTCACCGCGTTCAGGTAGGCCATCACGGCGGAATAGTCCGCTGCCTGCAGGCTCGACGGCATCTTCTTCATCTTGCCGAAGTAGCGCTGCGCCCATTTGCGCGTGTTCTCATCCTTGTTCCAGTACCAGCTGTCCGTCAGGACGAGACCCTGCGTCGTTTCGAGCCCGAGGCTGTGGATATCGTTGATGAAGATGAGCAGCGCGGCGATCTTCATCGACTTGGTGATGCCGAATTCCTTCGCGGCCTTGATCGAGTTGATCGTGTCGCCGCCCGCGTTCGCGAGGCCGAGCACCTGCGCCTTCGATCCCTGCGCCTGCAGCAGGAACGACGAGAAGTCCGACGCCGACAGCGGATGACGCACTTCGCCGAGCACCTGGCCGCCGTTCGCCTTCACGACGTCGGCCGTATTCTTTTCGAGCGCCTTGCCGAACGCATAGTCGGCGGTGAGGAAGTACCACGTCTTGCCGCCCTGCTTCGTCACCGCGGAACCGGTGCCTTTCGCGAGCGCCATCGTGTCGTACGCGTAGTGCACCGTGTACGGCGAGCATTGCTCGTTGGTCAGGTTGTCCGCGCCCGCGCCGATGTTGATGTACGGCGTCTTCTTCTCCGCCGCGACTTGCGCGGTCGAGAGCGCCGTCGCCGAATTCGTGCCGCCGATGATCGCGTTCACGCCGTCGCGGTCGATCCATTCACGCGCGCGCGATGCCGCGATATCCGCCTTGTTCTGGTGATCCGCATAGACGAGTTCGATCGGCTTGCCGTTCACCTTGCCGCCGAAGTCCGCGATCGCCATGCGAATGGCTTCGAGGCCGCCCTGGCCGTCGATGTCCGCGTAGAGGCCCGACATGTCGGTGACGAAACCGATCTTCACGGTGTTGCCGTCGGCGGCGTTGGCGCTCGTGCTCATCACCGCCACACTCGCCGCCGCAGCCGCAAAGCACAGAGTAGAGAGGCGCGCGAGGGTCTTCTTTTTCATTCCAGTCTCCATGAGTTTTGATTTGTTGCGGTGTTACTGGTGTTGCCCTTCTTTCCGGCGTGCCGCGTTCGGGATCGATTACACCCCGAGCAATTCGTGCAGCACCGGCATCTTCGCTTCGAGTTCCCCCGCGCCGAAATGCTCGACGATGTTTCCGTGCTCCATCACGTAAAAGCGGTCCGCGAGCGGCGCCGCGAAACGAAAATTCTGTTCGACCATGACGATCGTGTAGCCGCGCGACTTCAGCATGAGGATCATGCGCGCGAGTGTCTGCACGATGACCGGCGCGAGACCTTCCGAGATTTCATCGAGCAGAAGCAGATTCGCGCCCGTGCGCAGAATGCGCGCGACGGCCAGCATCTGCTGCTCGCCGCCCGAAAGACGCGTGCCCTGGCTCGCGCGGCGCTCTTTCAGGTTCGGGAACATCGAATAGATCTCGTCGAGCGACATCGCGTCCTTCTGCTTGCCGATGAGCGGCGGCAACAGCAGGTTTTCCTCGCACGACAAGCTCGAAAAAATGCCGCGCTCCTCCGGACAATAGCCGACCCCGTAATGCGCGATCTTGTGTGTGGCGAGCCCGATGGTTTCGTGTCCCGCGACGCGAATCGAGCCCGTTCTGCGCCCGGTCAGGCCCATGATGGCGCGCAGCGTCGTCGTGCGGCCCGCGCCGTTGCGGCCGAGCAGCGTGACCACTTCGCCGCGATTCACCTTGAGGTCCACGCCATGCAGAATGTGCGATTCCCCGTACCACGCCTGCAATCCCGAGATTTCCAGCGCGGGCACATTGCCCGCCGCGCCGTTCGCCTCGCGCGAGCGGCGCTCCTCCACGATCGTACTCATGCATGCGCTCCGGTGAGCGCCGCATCGGCGCTGCCCATGTAGGCTTCCATCACGAGCGGATTCTTCGACACTTCCGCGTAGCTGCCTTCGGCCAGCACTTCGCCGCGCTGAAGCACGGTGATGGTGTCGGAGATGCCCGCGATGACGTTCATGTTGTGCTCGACCATCAGGATGGTGCGGCCCGCCGATACTTTCTTGATGAGCGCCGTCACGCGGTCGACGTCTTCGTGGCCCATGCCTTGCGTCGGTTCGTCGAGGAGCATGAGTTCGGGCTCCATCGACAGCGTGGTCGCGATCTCCAGCGCGCGCTTGCGGCCGTACGAAAGCTCGACAGTTTTGGTATCGGCGAAATCGGTGAGGCCGACTTGCGTGAGCAGATCCATCGCGCGGTCGTTGAGCGCGTCGAGAGAACGCTCGCTGCGCCAGAAATGAAACGACGTACCCAGTTGCCGCTGCAAGCCGATACGCACGTTCTGCAGCACGGTCAGATGCGGAAACACGGCGGAAATCTGAAACGAGCGGATGATGCCGCGCCGCGCGATATGCGCCGGCCGCTCGCGCGTGATGTCCGTGCCGTTGAAAACGATCTGGCCCGCAGTGGGTTCGAGAAATTTGGTGAGCAGGTTGAAGCAGGTTGTCTTGCCTGCGCCGTTCGGTCCGATCAGCGCATGGATCGAACCGCGGCGAACGCGCAGGTTCACGCCATTCACGGCCGTGAAGCCTTTGAATTCCTTCGTGAGTCCTCGCGTTTCAAGAATGGTGTCGCCGAGAATCATGTCCCCTTCCATGCGAAGTGAGACGCTGGGGCAAACTCTGTTCGCCTGCGCCTTATTTTTTCTTTCCGCGCGCACCCGAACGTTGTCTCCATTCCGGTACTGCTTCGCTTCGCGCGTCGCTGTTGCGGCCGCACAAAGTGTGCACGTGGCATGCCGAGCATCACTAATTCCGGGGCCATTGTCGCGCCAATGATGCAGCGCAATCATTGGGATTTGCACTTACTAACGATTTGCTTGGAGTCCCGCCGCATGCACGTTATGGGGGCATGGGGAATGCTTATGCAGGGCGCAAATAAGCGATGACTGATCGAGCGTCATGCGCGCGTCATGCATACGTCATTCATCGCGTCACGCGAGCGCCGTCGCGATCACTTCCTGCGCTTCGACGCTGCGCCGGTCTTCGCGGATCATGTCGCTCGCGCGCTCGGCGATCATCAGCGTCGGCGAATTCGTATTGCCCGATGTGATCGTCGGCATCACCGATGCATCGACGACGCGCAGGCCGCGAACGCCGATCACGCGCAGGCGGCTGTCGACGACCGCCCCCGGATCGTTGTCCGTGCCCATGCGGCATGTGCCGACCGGATGAAAGATCGTCGTGCCGACCTTGCCCGCCGCTTCGACGAGTTCTTCCTGCGTCTGAAACTGAATGCCGGGCAAGATCTCTTCCGGCGCATAACGCGCGAGCGCGGGCGCGCCGGCGATGCGCCGCGTGAGGCGCAACGCATTCGCGGCGACTTCGCGGTCGCGGTCCGTCGACAGATAATTCGGCGCGATCAGCGGCGCCCCATGGGCATCGGGCGATTCGATATGCACGCTGCCGCGTGATGTCGGCCGCAGATTGCACACGGATGCCGTGAACGCATTGAACGCGTGCAGCGGTTCGCCGAAGCGTTCGAGCGACAAGGGCTGAACGTGATACTGCACGTCGGGGCGCTTGATCGATGCATCGTCGGGATTGGACTTCGCGAACGCGCCGAGCTGCGATGGCGCCATCGACATCGGGCCGCTACGCAACAGCGCGTATTGCATGCCGATGAAAAGCTTGCCCCACCAATGCGCGGACAACGTGTTCAACGTGCGCACGCCGTTGACCTTGTACGCCATGCGCAATTGCAAGTGGTCCTGCAGATTTTCGCCGACGCCGCGCAGACTCTTCACGACATCGATGCCGAGACGCTGCAGACGCGCGCCATTGCCGATGCCCGAGAGTTCGAGAATCTGCGGCGAATTCACCGCGCCCGCGCTGAGAATCACTTCGCATCGCGCGCGCGCGATGTAATCGACATCGCCGCCGCGATACTCCACGCCGACGCAGCGCGCGCCTTCGAACACGAGGCGTTGCGTGTGCGCGCCGGTGATCGTCGTGAGGTTCGGACGCTTCATCGCTTCACGGAGAAAGGCCTTCGCCGCATTCCAGCGAATGCCGCCGCGCTGATTCACTTCGAAATAACCGACGCCCGTGTTGTCGCCGCGATTGAAGTCATCGGTCGCGGGAATGCCGCTCTGCTGCGCGGCCTGCGCGAAGGTTTCGAGAATCTTCCACTTCAGACGCTGCTTCTCGACGCGCCATTCGCCGCCCGCGCCGTGCCACTGATTGCCGCCGCCGTGATGATCCTCGCTGCGCTTGAAGATGGGCAGCACGGAATCCCACGACCAGTTCGGATCGCCGCTGACATGCGCCCAGTCGTCGTAGTCCTCGCGCTGGCCGCGCATGTAGATCATGCCGTTGATCGACGAGCATCCACCGAGCACGCGCCCGCGCGGATACGACAGCGCGCGTCCGTTCAGGCCCGGTTCGGCCTGCGTCTTGTAAAGCCAGTCCGTGCGCGGATTGCCGATGCAATACAGATAGCCGACCGGAATATGAATCCAGTGATAGTCGTCCTTGCCGCCCGCTTCGAGCAGCAGCACGTTCACGTCGGGATCTTCGGTTAGGCGATTCGCGAGCACGCAACCCGCCGTGCCCGCGCCGACCACAATGTAGTCGAATTCACCTTCCAGCTTGCGCGCGTTCTGTTTCATCGCTTGTCTCCGTGGCGCGCCGTCTTGTGCGGCGTCTTTGGCTTGCAGATCAACCGAGCGTACTGCGGGATGCGCTTGCGAATCCAATCAGATATGTTCAACTGGGATATAAGAAGCTTTAATATCAGCCGATGGACTACATTCTTCTGCGCGCCTTCATCACCGTTGCACGCGAAGGCAACCTCACGCGCGCGGCGGCGCAACTGCATCTGACGCAGCCGGCCGTCAGCCTGCAGATCAAGAATCTGCAGGAGATGCTGGGCGTCGTCCTGTTTTCGCGGACGTCGCACGGACTTTTGCTGACGCGCGATGGCGAAGCGCTCCTGCCGCACGCCGAACGCGCGCTCGCAGCCGCCGCCGACGTGCAGCGCGCCGCTGCTGCGCTGCGTCACGAAGTGAGCGGCACGCTGCGCATCGGCACGATTCTCGATCCCGAGTTTCTGCGGCTCGGCGGATTTTTGCGCCAGCTCGTGGAGACGCATCCGCGCATCGAGACGTCATTGCGGCACGGCATGTCGGGCTGGGTGCTGGAGCGCGTGAGGGCGCGTGATCTGGACGTCGGCTATTACATCGGCGATCCGGCCGTCGACGGCACGCGCGACGGCGAGCGCTTTCACGTCGTCAGGCTGACGCCATTTCTGTATCGCGTGCTTGCGCCGGCGGGCTGGCACAACCGCGTCAACAAGGGCAAGCGCAACTGGGCCGCGCTCGCCAAGCTGCCGTGGATCTGGACGCCGCAGGAATCCGCGCATAACCGGCTGTTGTCGCGCCTCTTCCGCGAGGCGGGCGCGATGCCGCTCGTCGTCGCGGAAGTGGATCAGGAGCCGTCGATGCTCGATCTCGTGAAATCGGGCGTCGGTCTGTCGCTCGCGCGCGATTCGATCGCGCTGGCGCAGGCGCACGCACACGCGCTGACGATCGTCGAAGGCGTCACGGTGCCGACGCAGTTGTCCTTCGTCGCGCTCGCGGAACGTCGCGATGAACCGGCGATCGCGGCGGCGCTGCGTTTGATCGACGCGCAATGGTCCGTCTGAGGGCAAATCCCGACTTCGCGGGCAAGGACTTTCAAGCGCGCTTCATCGATCGTCTGCTAGGCTGGGCGCTCGCTTTTTTACATCCAACCGTGTTCGAGGAGTCTTCATGGCACGCAACATCGAAATCAAGGCGCGCGCGCATCAGTTCGACGCACTGCGCGAACGCGCGGCCGCGCTCGCCCCCGATGCGCCGCTGGTTTTCCGCCAGCAAGACTTCTTCTACGACGTGCCGACCGGACGCCTCAAGCTGCGCCAGTTCGACGACGGCACGCCATCCGAGCTGATCTTTTATCAGCGCGACGACCGCGACGGTCCGAAAGTCTCGTATTACACGCGCAGCCCGGTGACGAATCCCGAGGCGATGCACGCGCTGCTCGCGCAGGCGCTGACGACGCGCGGCATTGTCTCGAAGGAACGGCATGTGTTTCTCGTCGGGCGCACGCGCATTCATCTGGACCGCGTGGACGGTCTCGGCGATTTCATCGAGCTGGAAGTGGTGCTCGGCCAGGACGACGACGAAGCCGGCGGCGAAGAAGAAGCTCACGCGATGTTCGCGCGTCTCGGCGTGGCGCAGACCGATCTCGTGCCGCTCGCTTACGTCGATTTGCTCAGTCCCGAGGCGTCGTCGTCGGCGAGATGAGAAAGCGGCAGCGGACCGTTGCGCTTGAACGTCGTCAGCACGATGTTCGAGCGCACGCTGTCGACGCCCGGCACGCGCATCAGCTTCTTCATGACGAAGCCTGAAAGCGCGTTCAGATCGGGCGCGACGATGCGCAGCAGGTAATCCGCATCGCCGACGGTCGCGTGACATTCGAGCACTTCGGGCAGCATTTCGATCTGCTGCTGAAACTGCTCGATGATCGAATCGCCGTGATGCTTCAGCTTCAAACTCGTGAACGCCGTCACGCCCAGGCCGAGCTTTTCGGGCCGCAACACCACCCGATATCCTTCGATCACGCCCGTCGCTTCGAGGCGCTGCAGGCGCCGCCCGATCTGCGACGGCGAAAGCGGCACCTGCTCGCCCAGTTGCTGATGCGTCGCGCGCCCGAAGCGTTGAAGCACGTCGAGCAGGGCGAGGTCGAAATGATCGAGTTCGAGCATGAGGCGGATATGCGCGGTAGCCGTGATGTATGCGACTTTATCGCATGGCAGCGGGTGCCCTCACAAACCCTTTGCGCAGAGGGGCCGTTTCGCGCGCGTTTTACGAATTCCTTGCAGCGGCAAACAAGGTAACGCGCATGTTACCAACCATGACACCGCGGAAGGCCGGATTTCATACGGAAAGACGCGAATTTGGGATAAACGCAAGCCTTAGAACAGCAAATAGAAAGCTCGATCGTCAGTTACCTTTCAGTCTCGACTACCATTCCTGAAGCGCTCGTAAGCTTCCCAGGCGGCGCGAGCCTCGTCGTCCAGTTGCTCGGGCGGCAGCCCGGATTGACGCTGTACAATCAGCAGCGCATAGGGCCTGGACAGCGCGCTCGCTTCCTTGCAGAGGCTGAGTTCGTCGCCGCTCGACGGGGAGCGGCCGCGCCAGTAGTTGATCGCGGCTTCGAGTTCGTGGATCGGGATGACAGCCATGTCCGGGCAGAAATACATTCGGTGTACGGCCGGTCGCGGCTTCAGAAAAACAGGTCGCGCACGCCGCATGAGATGTGAGTTTTGAACCGGCTCGAGCCCGCGCCGCACGCCGCGCATGTGACCATGCCGCCGACCGCCCCGCCCGCTAGAGCTCAACCCATTGTACTTGAGCGACTCCATGCGAATCCTTCTGATCGAAGACGACCGCCCCATCGCGCGCGGCATTCAAAGCAGCCTCGAACAATCCGGCTTCACGGTCGACATGGTGCACGACGGCATCTTCGCCGAACAGGCGCTCGCGCAGAACCGCCACGAGCTCGTCATTCTCGATCTCGGCCTGCCCGGCATCGACGGCATGACGCTGCTTTCGCGTTTCCGCCAGGGCAATCGTCACACGCCGGTGATCATCCTCACCGCGCGCGATGAACTGCACGACCGCGTGCAAGGCCTGAACAGCGGCGCCGACGACTACATGCTGAAGCCGTTCGAGCCGCAGGAACTCGAAGCGCGTATCCGCGCGGTGATGCGACGCAGCGGCCCGCACGGCGACGTGCCACGCCCCGAAGTGTCGCTCGGCGGCTTGCGCCTATCGGGCGTCGATCGCCGCATCTTCAACGACGAGCGTCCGCTCGAACTCTCGCCGCGCGAATTCGCCGTGCTCGAAATGCTGTTGCTGCGTCACGGCCGCGTCGTGAGCAAGGCGCAGTTGCAGGATCATCTGACGCACTTCGGCGGCGATCTCGGCGATACGGCCATCGAAGTGTATGTGCATCGCGTGCGCAAGAAACTCGAGAACACGCGCGTGGAAATCGTGACGGTGCGCGGCTTCGGCTATCTGCTTCAGGAGATCCGGCAAGCGGCGTAACGCTTCTGCCGTAAAACGCCTTGCGATTTCCCACTCGCCGCGCGGGCGACCAGCGTTTCGCCCGCGAAGACTGGCTCGATCTGGCGCGGTCGAAAGCCGCCGAGACGCCGGCGCCGCCGAGTCTGCGGCGCACGCTCCTGCGCCGCCTCGCCGCGCCGCTGTCCCTGCTCGCGCTGATGTCCGGCCTCATGGCCTACTGGCTCGCGTGGCAATACACGCAGCACGTCGTCGACCGCTCGCTCGCGGATCTCGCGACGGCCATCTCCAAGCAGATCCAGCTCGCCGGCGTCGATGCGCCCGTCACCGTGCCGCCGCTCGCGCAGGCGATGTTCTCGGATCCCGTCGAGCAACTCATCTACCGCATCAGCACGGGCGATGAGGAAATCGCCGGGGAACCCGATCTGCCGCTCACCGGCACCAACGTGCGGCGCATTCACTACGCGTACGTCTTCGAGACGCACTTCGAGGGCGTCTCCGTGCGCGCGGCGCAAGTGCGCGTGCCGCAGCCGACGGGCAATCCGATCGTCGTCGAAGTGGCGCAACGCGTGGGTTCGCGATATCGGATCGCGGTCGAATTTCTCATCGCGATCATGATGCCGCTGCTGTTGCTGCTGCTCGCCGGATGGGTGATCGTGTGGCGCGTCGTGAATCAGCAGTTGAACCCGCTCACCGATCTCGCCGACGCGCTCAATCAGCAGACGCACATCTCGCTCGAACCTGTCGACGAGACTTACGTGCCGAGCGAAATCCGCCCGCTCACGAGCGCGATGAACGGCCTGCTCGTGCGCCTGCAAAGCGCGCTCGATGCGCAACGCAAGTTCATCGCCGACGCCGCGCATCAACTGCGCACGCCGCTGACGGCGGTCAAGCTGCACGCCGAGCAGGCGCTCAGTTCGCGCGATCCCGCGAAGGCCGTCGAAGCGGTGAAGGAGTTGCGCGCATCGGCGGACCGGGCGGTGCGGCTGTCGAATCAATTGCTTTCGCTCGCGCGCGCCGAGCCGGGCGAACAGGCGGCGCGCTTTTCCGATTTCGATCTGGCCGCGCTCGCGTTCGAAACCGGCGCGGAATGGGTGCCGCGCGCCCTCGCCGCACACGTCGATCTCGGTTTTCAGCGCCTCGACGATCCCGAGAACGAACATCCGCTGATCGTGCGCGGCAATGTCGTGCTCGCGCGTGAGGTGCTCGCGAATCTGATCGACAACGCGCTCAAGTACATTCCGCCGTTTCGCATCGAAGGCGCGCGCATCACGATGTCGGTCACGGAATGGAGCGACGCGAACGGCCGGCGCTTCGGCGAAGTCGTCGTGGAAGACAACGGACCAGGCGTGCCGCCGGATCAGCAAGGCGATCTCTTCAAGCGCTTTTTCCGCGGCGACGGGCAAAACGTCGAAGGCGGCGCGGGCCTCGGACTCGCGATCGTTCACGACATCATGGTGCTGCACGGCGGCACGGTGCATTACGAAGATGCGCCCGAAGGCGGCGCGCGCTTCATCGTGCGCATGCCGCTGAAGGAAGACAAACCGGCGGCGGAATAAAAAAGAGCCACGGGTTTCGGTCCGTGGCTCTGTCCGGTCTTAAGCGCGGCTTACTTCTTCTTTTTCGCCTTCTCTTCTTTCAGCGCGAGCATCGTGCCGCGGCATTTCTTCGCGCCGCATCGGCATTCGTATTCTTTCTTGAGCTTCTTGGTGATGCGGCCGTCGATGACGAGACCGTAGTCGTAATTCAGCTCTTCATCCGCCTCGATGTCGCGCAGCGCGTGGATGAACACGCGCCCTTCGACTTCCTCGGCCTCGCAATTCGGCGCGCACGAATGATTGATGTACTTCGCGCTGTTGCCTTCGATCTTGCCGTCGATCACACGGCCATCGTCGAGTGCGAAGTAGAACGTGTGATTCGGCTCGTCGGGATTGTGCGGATGGCGGCGCAGCGCTTCCTTCCACGAAATGCGCTCGCCCTTGTACTCCATCACCTTCTCGCCGGCGGCGATCGGCTTCACGGCAAACACGCCTTTACCGTGCACACCGGAGCGGCGAACGGTGACCCTGCGTGAACTCATCGAACGAATCCTTAAATAACGCTTCGCTCCCGCGCGATCGGGGATGAACATCGGGACAAAAAAAACGCGGTGGCTTCGATGCCGCCGCGTTCGCTCGTTGAACGCTCGCGTCCAACACACCGGTATCCTACACTCCCGGCGCGCGTCTGCTCAACCGTCCGGGCGATGCGCGCAACGTTTCAGCGCTGGCCGATTGTGATCTCGCCAAAGAGGTTCTTCTGGTCGCGCGGCTGCGAGCGCCAGTACTGCGGCGGCGCCGTGACGGTCGCGCCGAGCTCGGCGGCGGCGTGCCACGGCCAGCGCGGATCGTAGAGCATCGCGCGCGCCATCGCGACGTAGTCCGCCTTGCCGCTCGCCACGATTTCTTCTGCTTCCTTCGCCTCCGTAATCAGTCCGACGGCGACAGTATTCACGCCCGTCGCTTCCTTCACGGCCTGCGCGAACGGCACCTGATAGCCCGACGACAACGGAATCTTCTGCAACGGCGAAACGCCGCCCGACGATACATCGATCCAGTCGACGCCGCGCTTCTTCAACTCCGCTGCGAACGCGATCGTGTCTTCGATGCTCCAACCGCCTTCGACCCAGTCGGTCGCCGAAACGCGCACGCCGACGGGTTTGTCGGCCGGGAACGCGGCGCGCACGGCATCGAAGATTTCGAGCGGATAGCGCATGCGGTTTTCGAGCGAGCCGCCGTATTCGTCGGTGCGCTGATTGGCGATCGGCGACAGAAACTGATGCAGCAGATAACCATGCGCGCAATGCACTTCGATGCCGTCGATGCCGAGCCGCGCAGCCCGCTTCGCCGACGCGACGAACGCTTCCTTCACGCGGACGAGACCGGCGGCGTCGAGCGCGAGCGGCGGCGTTTCTTCGGGCTTATGCGGAACGGACGACGGCGCGTAGGTCATCCACCCGCCATCGGCGACGGAAACCAGCGCTCCCCCTTCCCACGGCTTGCGGCTCGATGCCTTGCGGCCCGCGTGAGACAACTGCATCGTCACCGCGATCTTCGAATACTGGCGGATGGCGGCGAGCACGGGACGCAGCGCGGCTTCGGTGACATCGTCCCAGAGACCGAGATCGCCCGCCGTGATGCGTCCGTCCGGCTCGACGGCCGTCGCCTCGATGAACAGCATGCCCGCGCCCGACAACGCGAGCTGGCCGAGATGGATCATGTGCCATGCCGTGGCCTCGCCGCGCTCGGCGGAGTACTGGCACATCGGCGATACGAAGATGCGGTTCGGAAGTTCGAGACCGCGTAGGGTCGTGGGTGTGAACAACGCGCTCATGGCGGTGACTCGTCGATGGAAATGAAGCGATCGAGAATAGCACCGCCCTTCACGACACGCAGAAACGCCGATGGCTCATACCATCACACGTTCAGCGCGCATCCACGGTGAAGCGATCGAGCCACTCGCCGAACATCGCGCGGGCGGCGCGTTCGAGCTTCGCGCCGTGACGCGCGGTTTCCTCGCGCAACGCGGCGACCGTCGTGCCGCTTTTCGCGACATCGCCCGGATAGGCGACGAGCCAGCTCTCGAAGCGCTCGACGAGCACTTCCGGATGACACTGCAGCGCGAGCACGTGCTCGCCCCAGGTGAACGCCTGATGCGCACACATATCTGTCGATGCGAGCAGAGTCGCGTCTTTGGGGAGATCGAAGGTATCGCCGTGCCAGTGAAAGACGGGCACGGACGCGCCTTCGGCTTCGAGATGCCGCAGCGCGGACGCGCGTCCCGCGTCGGTCAGCGTGAGCGGCGACCAGCCGAGCTCCAGCTTCCCCGACGGATACACCCGCGCGCCGAGCGCACGCGCGATCAGTTGCGAGCCGAGACAGATGCCGATGGTCGGCAAGCCCGCCGCGATGCGCTTTTCGAGCATCGAAAGCAGCGGCGCGAGATGCGGATAGTGCGCGTCTTCAAAAGCCCCGATCGGACCGCCGAGAACGACGAGCAAGGAAGGATCGAGCGGATTGGGCGCATCGATGCGCCCGCGCCCGCCCTCCACATACCCCCCCCCCCCGTGGCGGGGGCTCCCTACTAGCGTGGGGTCGGTGGGCTACCGCCTGCCCGCCTTGTAAGCGAGCCCGCGCCTG